>JAUQPP010000097.1 GCA_030550315.1 Thermotogota bacterium
AACGCCGGAGCCTAAAAACCTGGCCATCCAAAGTCAACCACAGCTGAGTAAGGATAAGGTTGGCCATTCTTTATGATACTGAATTGTACACTCATCAGCTTTTGGGTACCTTCATGGAAGATTGTAAGCGAGTTCACTATGTAATTCGAGGCAGATGTTCTTTGAAGACCAAAGTTGATCGCTGCGTTGAACGAAATCTCCGTGTTCAGAGCTGTTGGACCTGTATCGTCAGCAGTTCGTATATAGTCCCAGTATGCGGCGTTTATAGAAAGGAAATGTTGCCAAATGTTAGTTCCGGAAAGTATGAGTAATCGCGAGTAAGAATTCTCAATTGATTCGGTAATTCTTCGCTCTGCTTGGAAAAGTTCTTTCATAATTCCCGAAAGAAAAAGCACGGAGATAGAGGAAATGACAAGAATAACTAGCGCAACCGATATGGTTACAATACCTTTTTTCATACGCTCATCTCCCGCTTTTCTTACATACTCGAATCGAGAACTTCTGGCAATAAAATTACACGTTCTTTTCTGATAGAAATTGGTCTTGTTCCAACAAGCCATGGTGATTCCCATTCGACAAGAAATCTAAAACCAACAAGTTGGCTCACGGCAACTGTGGGTTTTCTCGTGTTCCAGGTTGAAGGATCAACTCTTTCAAAATCCAAACCCGCTCCACCATGTCTTACAAGGTAAATTTCGAAATTTTTTACGTTTTCGAGAATTCTTTGGGTTATGTTCGTATCAGAAATGGGGGAAAATTTCGTCACGTAGACTGTCCTCGTTTGAGGGTTGAAAGCCACTCTTATCCTGCGAAAACCTTCCCCAAAGTCAATGCCAAGCAGCTTTTGACCTGTTGACTCAACAACGAAATAAATGTACTCGTGCCATTTAACATTTCCTGGGCACACTATGTTTAATTCATCATTTTTCCTTATCTCGCCTCCAGTAAATGGTGTTCCGTCGGGCATAGTGACGGATACGTTCACCAATGTAGAGAAATATTCATTAGCTCCAGTCGAAAGTCTGCTTGCGGAGATTACCCAGTTGGACTTTCCAACGAATCCACTGTTTAGAGCCACGTACCTATTTGTGATGTTCGGAACTCTTTTGAACAACACTGGATAAGTTTTCAGGTAAGTTAGATAGAACGCTATTTCTTGACCTTCGATACGCACATCGATTCCCCAGGTTTTGATCCACAAGTAATCTAAGACTTCGGAAAATCTAACACGTGTTACTCCAGCCATCTTTGCAAATCTAACCTGATTATGTAGATCTGGATCTCCCGTTGGTGGAGGTGATGACGAAAAACCTTCCTTCATCAAATGCGTACCGCTACCCGCCCACCTCAGTTCATTTTCGAGCATGTCAAAAAATAAACGTATGTAGTTCTCAGCGTAAAGTGCTCGAAGTGTGGTTTCGGAAATTCTGTACGCCGTTATTACACTGCGCACCATCGTGATGAGAATCGCGAAAAATATCGTTAGTATCACTAAGACTATTAATACTTCCGTGAGCGTGAAACCTTTCCTGCATCGAGAAAGCACATAATCACCTACCAACCTCCGCAATACTCGGCATGGAATCTTGTATAACGATTGACCGTCTCATATTACGCAATACAAAGTCTATCCTAAGATTCGAATAGTCTAAGGACGAACCTCGCGGAGCGTATTTTATGAATATTCCCTCGTAAATGTAGAAGTCTTCAACGGTGTTCAGCTCAAATCCGTTAAACAGAACTTTCATCCCTTCGCAATTCCTATCCTCGGCGGTTGTGAGGTTCACCTGCTTTACATTGTCAGGATCGTCCGGAATGCCATCAAGCTCTTTATCCACAAAGACTTGGAACAAGAAGCCATTGTTTAGCTTAGCAAAGCGAAACTTTACGGGCTGCTCAGTTGAGATACTCAGCTGACGACCATCAGCAAGGAGATACATGACCTTTTCTAAAGCGGTGGCTAGCGAAGCTTCGGTTGGAAGCCTTGTTGCAAGCACGTACATGGCAGGTATGCTAATTCCAAGGACGACTGCTATAATAACCAGACCTACCATTAGTTCTGTTAAAGTATAACCTCTTCTTGTTTTCATGTCTAACCACCTACCGTGTTCTCATTGTTTAGGAATAATCTCCGCCGAAACAAACCTGTTTTGGTCATCCACAACGGTGACAATAACTTTAGTAACCAGTTCGGTTCTCAATTCCGGCGGCTTTGATACAGCACTATCCCCTCTTTTGAAAATATACTGCGGGTTCGAGATTTCTTTCCTGATGCGTATGACGTACTTCCTGCCGTCGTAAAAAATCTCCTTCGATTCTTCTTGGATTCGAGAAACATCTTGGTAGATAAGTTCCTCGCATGTGTTGAAAAGTATTTCCGACAGCTCTGCAAGTTTTGAATTCGCGTAAACTACCGACATAACTCTGGACACTTGCAGAGTTGCTATCCCGATGGCAAAAGAAATGATGAGAATAGAAACTAGTACCTCAACTAAGGTGATTCCATTCTTCATACTAATCCGCTCCAATTTATATTTTCTTAATTATTCCTCATCCATTGGAATCTCTTAACTTGCACCTGAGCCGGTTCCGTCCAAACTTTGTAAGTTATACTCAATATCTGAGGTGACTTGGTTCTGTCAACTGTTCCATCAGATCTTTTAGGTGGCTCAATTGTTATAATCACCTGCGGGTCCATGACCGGAGTGCTAAACTCAACAGTTGCCGCGAAAGTTCTTGTAGGTGGAATCGGCATCGATTCCGTTGTTCCGGGAAATAGTGTATAATTTTTCGGATCGATGAGGCGAGGATCCCTTATTTTTGACTTTGCATATCTCAAAGAGAATGTTCCCTGAGATTCGGAGGTATTGGCAAATACCACCGTTACTTCAATGCGCTTTGTAAAGTTTTCTCGAAGATTAGCGAGCGGTATACCCACAAGTCTTGGAGTTTCAAAGCTTACAAGAAACCCTGCTTCAGTCACGTAAAGGAAATTCGTTGTCATGACTATTTTGTAGTAGTTTCCAGAGTGATTACCATCGGCTGCAACGAAATCTGGTATGCCATCGTTGTCGATATCACCAACCGCACCGGAGTCAAAATCGTAAGGATTGACTCCACTTGATGAATAGTTACCTCTTACCAACTCCAAGCTCACGAAATTCGTTTTCCCGTCAGTTGTACGGCCACGCCCTTTGAAAAGATAGATGCTGCCTCCAAAGTTTGCTCCCTGTCGCCAAGCATCGGTTGCAATGAAAATATCTTTGATACCATCCCTGTCAACGTCAATTACTTTGATTAATGTTGGTGCGAAACTCGGTAAAAGCTTTGGATTTTTGGAATTCGGGATCGTAGGATCAACAGATACTAAGTCTCCAAGATCACCATCAGGTCTAACAAGCGCAATTTTTTCTCTCGGATCAAAAACCAACTGTTGGTTTACCAATTTACCAGGATAAAGGAATATGTTGCGTTTATCCGTGTGCCCAACAACAAGGTCCGGAACACCATCGTCGTCGACATCTGCTAAATCAAGAACCGCTCCTCCATACGCTGCCGTTGTTCCAACATCAGGGTCGGAGAACAATAATACTCTTCCGTTTGGATCAAAAAATCTTGTATTGCCGCGAGAATGGATGTTCTTCCACAACCAAATTCTACCAGACATGTCAGCGTATATTATATCTTTGTAACCATCACCA
>JAUQPP010000098.1 GCA_030550315.1 Thermotogota bacterium
GCATCCTTCGTTGGAAAACCGAACGTGGGAAAATCCTCCATAATCAATGCTGTAATGGGAAAAAAGGTCGTCATTGTTTCCGATAAACCTCAAACAACGCGTAATCGGATAAACGTTATTTATACAGCTCAAGACTCACAAATCATATTTGTCGATACTCCTGGTCTCCACAAACCTATTCACAGACTTGGAGAATACATGGTAAAAGCCGCAGTTCAAGCTTTGAAAAACGTTGACTTACTTCTTTTCACCATCGATGCGAAGGAAGGTTTCGAGAAACCGGAAGAATACATTACCGAGCTTGTGAACCAATCAGGTACACGGGTGATAGGCATCATTAACAAAGTAGACCTTGTTAAAGCAGATAGGGTAACCACCCTGGAGGAAATCTTTAAAGAAAAAGTGCAAAACCTAGTAGCGGTTGTTCGAACCTCTGCAGTCACCGGAGAAGGATTGTCAGAGCTTCTAGGCGTTATAAAGGCAAACATCCCTGAAAGTCCACAGTACTATCCCGAAGATATGGTTACCGACAGACCTCTTTCGTTCATTGCCGCTGAACTCAT
Organism: Thermotogota bacterium; assembly: GCA_030550315.1. GTDB lineage: Bacteria > Thermotogota > Thermotogae > Thermotogales > Fervidobacteriaceae > Fervidobacterium_A. The sequence continues at coordinate 564 of JAUQPP010000098.1, forward strand.
CAGGGAAAAAATTTTCCACTTTACTTACGAGGAGGTTCCACATTCGACAGCAGTTATTGTGGAGGAGGTAAAGGAGCGACCAAACGGGGTAATTTACATTCGAGCAACCATTTACGTGGAGCGCGATAGCCAGAAAGGAATTATCATAGGACAAAACGGTCAGATGATAAAGAAGATCGGAGAATTTGCGCGAAAAGATATAGAATTCCTGCTGGACAGAAAAGTTTATCTTGAACTACATGTGAAGGTCAAGAAAGACTGGAGAAACAAAGATTTCATCATTCTAAACGAGATTGGAATGCGCGATGACATAGAATAAATTTGTTTACCCAGATACCTCCTCAGTTTCTAACGTGCCAAGATGCGCGGAATGTTGATCTCGTCTAGTTTTCGATCAGTTCTAGCAACGTAGTGTTTAAAACCATATTGCTTGGCCAACTCGATATAGGTTTTTACCCGCTTTGCATTCTCCACATCGAATGGATTTTGGTTATCGATGTATTCAATACTGAGAACGGAAATACCGTAAGATTTCAGCTTTAGAAGTTTATCCAAGCGGTCCTTAAATGTTTTTGAGTCCGTGGCCAGCTGATTATTGACTGTGAAAAACAAATCCTCAACAACCACGTATTTGACCTTTTCGCGCAAATGAGGATAGGTAATTAAAATATCCTCACCGTTCACCAACGCATAAACCAAGCTTGGGAACATTTCCACAATTTTGCTCAGCGTTTGCGCCATAAGTTCTCTTAACTGACTGGCTGAAAATTTTGAATATCTTTGGAGCGAACTACTAAAATAAATGTTCACCCAGTCGAACATTACTCCGTCAAATCCTGCCTCGATAACTTTTTCAATATACTTTATAATTACGGATAACCATTCATCCGTCCAAAACTTTACGTAATATTCTCCTTCCCATCCTTCGAGCGGTCCGTAAATTAGTTTTGTCGGAAGAGATGACCAGTACCATCGCCAGCGTTCGGCAATACCGAGGTTAACGTACACAAGCACTTCACGGCTCTTTCCATCTTTCAGTCTCTTTAGAGATGTTAAGTCTTCCCTCGTGAATCTGCGCGTTTCAGAACCATCCGCTGAATAATCTATGATTACGGGCGTCAAGCTAGTGCGGGCAATGTCATCCAATCTCGGACCGTTCGTGAAAAGTAACCACTCTTGCTCGAGTTCAAAGAGGTTGAGCAAATTAAGTCCTACGGAAGTACATGAAAATAACGTAAGAACAACCGTGAAAAGAGTGATAGTAACAATCTTGAGCATTTTACAACTTCCCTTCATCGAAGATTTTTCAGTAAGTCCCTTGATTTAAGAAAGGAACGCTCACCGTCCACGGTGAGCGTTCTTTCTGCACAAACGGTTGATTAATATCTGATGTACGGGAGTAAAGCCATCTGCCTTGCGCGTTTTATGGCTGTTTTAACCATCCGCTGGTGTTTTGCGCAATTTCCAGTTAATCTCTTTGGAAGAATTTTACCCTTCTCGTTCAGGAAATCTTTCAGCAACTTTGTATCTTTATAATCAACGTATTCTACCTTCATTTCACATAGCTTACACTGTTTAACTTTCTTCTTCCTCCTGATTCTTGCCACTTTTCATCCCTCCTCTCAGAATTCGAATTCCATGAAAGTCACCATATCCGGAAAAATCAAAACGGCGGTTCATCGTCTTCAGGTATATCTTCGGAAAAGTCGACATCTTCGTTGAACATTTCCACATACTCTGTGTCTAAAGTTTCTCTGAGAGTCTTCTTAGAATCTACAAACACGATATTATCAGCCCAAATCTCCGGAGTGCTCCTAGTGATACCATCGTTCGAAGTCCACTTGTTTATCCGAAGCTTTCCTTCCACCAACACCATTCGACCTTTTTGCAAATACGTATGGACCAATTCTGCAAGTTTTCTGAAGGCTACGATTCTTATGAAATCTGTTTCCCCATTCCCTGCTCGATCAACAGCCAGTGTAAACGTTGCAATTAAGTTTCCATCCAAAGTTTGTCTGGTTTCCGGATCTCGCGTGAGTCTGCCAACGAGGATTACCTTATTAAACGACATTATTCCACCTTCTCTTCGGCGGATACCTCAGCCTGAGGTTCCGTCAGGCTTTCCTCCTTCTTTGCTCGAGCAGCTTTTCTTTCCTTCTTCTCTAGATCCTCTCTCCTGAAGGTTTGCCATCTCATGAACTCGGGATGTACTTTGAAGAAGTTTTCAAACTGGTCCAATCCCTGTCCGTTGCACCTGAAATAAATAACCGTGTAGTCACCATCGTAGTACTTGCCTATTTTATAGGCTAGTTTCCTCAAACCCCATCGGTCAACGTTTTCTACCGTTGCTTTGACTCTTTCCTCAAGAAATTTCTTCGTCTTTTCAACAAGCTCCTCTCTCTGCTGTTCGGGCACGTCCGGCTTGATAACAAACATGGTTTCGTAAATCCTCATACCGCACCTCCTCCCTCGGTCTTACGGTCCTGCCAACTTTGCGGCAGAACGGGATAGAATATTATTTAACAGAAAAATCGGGAGCTTTACGCTCCCTGTCTGGTGGGCTCGGACGGGATCGAACCGCCGACCGTCCGGTTATGAGCCGGATGCTCTACCAACTGAGCTACGAGCCCACGTGCTGGAGGCGACGGAGGGATTTGAACCCTCGAATAGAGATTTTGCAGACCTCCGCCTTAGACCCCTTGGCTACGTCGCCCCACCCCGTTCCGTGCGTTTTACATTCTACCACAGTCGCCAACTTCTGTCAACTATCCTACCTCGTAAGATCTCGGATAAGTATACACATACTTCTTAGATAGAAAGATAGGAACAAACAAATAGCACATCGAAAAGAATAGAAATTACTTCCACCTTTCTCGATACAATTGAAACGTGTAACATCCTCCTTTACTGTGTCACCAAATTTCTTCCAGGAGTCTGTTCAATAATATGATAAAAAACAACAAAAATTAGACATTTCATTCGTCCGTAAGAATTTTTGTTTTGGGAAAACCAAAGCCATCTTCTCGAAAATCAGATATGCAAACAATGTTCCGGAAGTCTCTCGGTATACAAATTGGATTAATGAAAAAATCGTAAATACCATTGCTAAACCAATATTCAAAT
>JAUQPP010000099.1 GCA_030550315.1 Thermotogota bacterium
AAGTACGTGCGTATTCGAACCATATTTCTTGATTTTCGAACTTTAAATTAACACCAACATTGTACGCAAAAGCTCCAGGTTTGTAATTCGAACCAACTTCCGTGAGACTGATCAAATCGTCGAAAACCAACTCACCGTAAAACTTTACCCTGTCTTTGTAAGTTAAAGAAAAATCCGCTCCACCCGAGATATTACTGTAGCCCTCGCCGTAAGTGTTATGGTAAAAGATCGCGGGGCTTAGGTCAATCAGGTCTGGGAACTTACCACCAACAACGCTGATTTCTCCAATTCCTAGGCGAAAAGTGAAATCTCCCCCGAATTTTTTGTAAAAATCCAGTCGGTGCGCGAAAATGTACTTCGATGGTTCATAGAAGTACAGACCCTTGGTGTGCTGATCAGAGTATTCCTTTTGAATTTTATATTCTTCGGGAGTCAGAAGCGGATACGATGGTATAGCGTGGAAGGTAAAGAGAACATTTTCGAATTTTATCGAAAACGTGAGATTATCGAACGATGTAACTGGCGAAACTTGAACAGGATACCTTGCATCTCCCCAAGATAGCTTAAACCTGCCAACGGAGACAAAGAATATATCTTTTGCGTAATAAAGATAAGCTTCATGGGGGAAATTCAGATCAATCGAGAAATCGAATGGCACGTTGTGCATAGTTTCCAGGGTCTTTAAACGGTTCTGAAACTCCTTTTGGATGGGAATGCTGATGAACAAACAAAAACCGTTTGAGACTAAAGAAAATTCTAGTTTTAAGAACTCGGGTAGTTCCTCCTGCAAGTAAAATACATTCTCAGCGGGGTTAGTCGGTGTTCCCCACAAGTATGGGTACTTCGTTACCACCTGGAAAGGCCAGTTTGAGAGACTTAAGGACGGGGTAAATGTAATACGAAAAGTGTTCACCGAAACTTTTCCGGTGTTGTTCCATTTTTCCGGTAGTGGCTTAATACCAAAGGTACCCTCGTACGACAATGTTGAAAAGGCAGAAGAGCTGAAAAACACAATAAAAAGTGCTGTAATCAAAAATTTTTTCACTAACATCCCCCCTTTTTATGTTCGTATGGGAAGTTTTGGATAGGAACGGCTCGAAACTTGTTTTTTTGTTTTTTTAAAAGCGGATGGCAATCCCTCCGCAATTTTCTGACGTGATTTTCTACATGAGGTTGTCACTGCCGCTTGTAAAGTTCAAAATAATCATTCCCCGGTCTCATCGGGTTCTCGTACCAACCCTTCACCCACGTTCTCTGGACACGCACACCGACGGGCTAGTAAACTGGGACGCTTAGATAATTATCGATTGCGAACTTTTGAATCTGGATATAAAGCCTTTTTCGTTCATCCGGATCTGGCGAATTTCTCGCGGCTTCTATGAGTTCATCAAGACTCTTCCCACCAAGTTCTTTCCTCGGTGTACTGACAAACTTCCTGAAATTCTCACCCTGTCTTGGAACGTACTGCCGGCTGAGTGGTAAAATGTGAAGATGAAATTATCCGGATCCGGGAGATCAGCAAGCCAGTTGAATATCGGCATCGGGAGTTCCGATCGCATCATCGCATCGAGGTAACTTGGCCAGTTCAGTGCAACAACATCTACCTTGATTTTACCAGGTGCTATCATTTCCATGTAAGTCTTTATCATTTCCGCTATTCGCTGCCTCATAAGGTTACCGGTGTTGTAGGCAATTGAAAATTTTAGGCCTATCTTTAAGGCCTTCCCATCCCACGCTTTTTCCAAGGCCTTTCGAGCTTCAGCGATAGTGTTGGGTCAAACCCTAGCAGCGAGTTTGGTAATGCAGCTGGTATCCCAATACCGTATCCCTTAAGAACGTCGCGGATTACAGCGTCGTAGTTGATAATGCACGCAACAGCCTTTCGAGCGTTGATATCGCTGAAGAAATCTGGGGGCATCCCATTTCCATCCCACTTGCCACTACCAATGTACTTAATGTTGGTCGATACCGACCAGGAGAAACCCACAACCACAACCGACAGGGTTGGGCTGTTTTCGATGATTTGGATGTCCTTGTTACCTCTCAACTGATCTAAGTATTCCAAAACGACCGAAATATCGTCGGCATCACCCTTCTCAAGCATTAATTTGCGGGTCGTCCACTTGCTGACGGTCATGATAACAATTTTCTTCAGTTTTGGTTCACCACGCCAGTAATTTTTGTTGGCTTCAAGTATCACTTTTCTGTTCGTTCTATCCCATTCAACAAGTCTAAAAGGACCGGTACCGATCGCTGTTGCGTAGAGCGGAGACTTTTCTTTCGGGACGTTTCTGTACCTCCACCACGTGTCAGGCTTACCATCCCAGAGTCACATCTTTATCGACGTTTCTTTATCGAGAATCGCGGACCAACCCACTGTGTGGGCCATAATTGTGAGAAACGGACCATAAAGTCTTACAAGTTTAAACACCACGTTGTCACCTTCAACTTGTATGGCTGGGTCATTGACCTTTGTATACAGTTCAACGAGTTTATCCCTAAACTGTGGGAGCGGTTCCCCATCTTTGAACACTTCCGAGATAGGTTTTGCCACGTAGTTCTGAAACATTTCATTGAGCGAGTTCACTCCAAAGATGGCGTTCCAAAGCATTCACATCGGCCCACCTGCAGGGTCGTAAAGCAAACGCCTTTCCAAAGAATACTCAACATCTTCGGGTGTCAACGGATTACCGTTGTGGAACTTCACACCTTTTCGGATGGGAAACACGTAAGTCTTACCACCGTCGCGAATGAGTCCGTTCTTTACACGGCACTTCCACTGCAAGGCGGGGCTCAAATTCAGTGAGGCTGTTTCACTTGTAGGCAATAAGTCCTTCGTACACGTTGTAGATAATCTCTCCACTTGCCGTATCGTACCCTGGTGGATATCCAACGTATCCGGTTCCCCAACACGAAAAGAAACGTGGGTTGTGGGATCAAACGCAAAGACTGTGAATGCAGCGACCGCTAGAGCGATGAACAAGACCTTCCGTAACATCGCAATCCTCCTTTCAGGTGTTACAACAATTATACCACTTATTATAAAAAATCATCCCACAATTCCCACCACGCATGCAAACCTCTTTTTCGTTCCTTCCTTTCTGTATGAATAGAGAAGTTCCGTGTGTTTGAATGTGTCAATACCCGAAATCTCCACGCGAGTAACCCCAACACTCTGCAAACTTATCTCTGCGGCTTTCCATAAATCTACGTGAATCCTTCCTTCCACTTCCCTCAGTACACCTCGTCCAAACCTTAGGAAGAACTCTTCAGCAACCTCAGGACCAACTTCGAAACTTTCCGGTCCTATAGACGGCCCAATCGTTACAAATAAATCCATAGGGCTACTACCGAATTCCTCGTTCATCTTAAGTACAAGCTCCTTAGCAATTTCCAAGAGTGTCCCGCGCCAGCCGGAATGTGCAACGCCGACAACATTTTTGACGGGATCATACGCGACAATCGGCATGCAGTCCGCGTACGTAGTTACAAGCAACAATCCTTTTTCGTTTGTTATCAACCCGTCAACTTCCCGAAGCTTCCTTTCCCAGTACGGAGTGCCGATATCCTTGCTTGTAACAACGGCCACGTTCTTGCCATGAGCCTGGTGGGAGAAAACGCAC
>JAUQPP010000004.1 GCA_030550315.1 Thermotogota bacterium
GTGTGGTTTCGAAGGAGTAAACCGTAGTGAAGAAAGCTTTCTTTCCGAATTTCGTCACTATTCTATCGTAAAGGTTTGGGTCGATATTCTTGAGAAACTGAATCTCGTTCAAAATGACAAAGTCGAAATGTTCAGGTGCAAGCTCGAACTTATCCGCGCAAACGGCGTTTGTGACTACATGTTGACCCATGGACCTGCTGAGAGAGTTAACAAGTGTAAGGCCGGCGATATTATGCCTTTGAAGACTCTCGTAGACGTGCATCGCTTCCGTACTCGATGGGTTAATTATAAGAAGACGCCCATGTTTTGCAAGTTTATAGAAGAACGCATTTCGGTAAGGCATTCGGAAACTTAAGAGTACCGGAGGTTTGAGTCGACATAGCTCGGCAACTTTAGGTAAACGAGAAAGAATGTCGTCTTCAAAATCGTTACCCAAATATTCTTCTTCCTTCTGTTCACGCCAATTGGTGATAAACGAGCTTATAAACGCTCGTTCAACCATCTCGTTGTAGCCAACGTTGTGTATCCTTAAGTCTATGATATTCATCTGTATCGTGTTATCAACGTATCTCAGGTTCCCAACAACATCCATCTTCACAAACTGTGGTTGGATACCAAAAATTTCGCCTGGTGCGAGTTTAAGACCAAAGCCAACACCTTCAACGCTACGGGACGAACCTTTAATCGTTAACCTTACATTGTAACCGGATTCTCCAAAGATCTTGAACCTTTCTATGTCGCTCTTCTCGACTAAGAAAACAGGCTCGGGATTACCGTGACCGTAAGGTTCGAGCATCTCAACAGCCTTGATTATATCCTCGTTTATGTCCTCGACGGAAATTTTCTCGTCAATGTAGATGACAGATTCGGTTTGAACCATTGATTCGGAGATCTTTCTCTTAATCGCTTCTATAAGCTCTGGAATCTTCTCTTCTCTAATCGTGAATCCGAGTGCCATTGTGTGTCCACCGAAGTCTTCGAAGATTTCGCGGAAGTCTTGAAGAAGCTCAATGATGTTGACCCCTTCCACACTACGAGCGGAACCACGTCCGAGTCCATTCTCTATGGATATAACCATGACAGGCTTGTTGTAAAGGTGAACTAGCCTTGTTGCAACGATACCAATGACACCTAGATGCCAGCCGTAACCGTAGGCTACTACGATGGGTAATTGGTGGAAACCGTGAGACTCGATCATTTGGACAGCTTCGCTATAAATCTTCGCTTCTATCCCTTGCCTGGTGGCATTGTAGCCGAGCAAGATCTCGACCAATTCCGTAGCGTTGGCGTCATCTTTTGTGATTATCAGTTTAAACGCGTCCTCCGGTGAGTCAAGTCTTCCAGCTGCGTTCAGTTTTGGAGCTATTCGGTAACCTATGTCTCTTGAGCTAACAACTCCAATCCCTAGTTTTTGGAGTAGTTTGATTATCCCCAGCTTAGCTGTAGTGTTGAGCTTCTTGAGTCCTTCTTTAACAATGTACCTGTTTTCGTCGAGTAGTTCCACCATATCCGCGACTGTACCCAAGGCTACAACGTCAAGCAACTCATCCACAAGTGATGGAGGTAGGTTTAGCTTCTCTGCCAGGGCACTGATAAGTTTGTAAGCTACTCCAACTCCTGCAAATCCCTTGAAGGGGTAGGTATCGTCCACGCGCTTTGGATTCACTATTGCATCTGCTTCGGGCAGTGCTTCCTTAGGTTCGTGATGATCTGTTATCACCATCTTTATTCCAAGTTCACGCGCCCTTTTTGCCGCCTCGAACGCGGTAATTCCGCAATCGACCGTGAGAATGATCCTTACACCGTTGTTTGCTGCTTCTTCAACAAACTGTGGCTGAACTCCGTAACCGTTGTCCAAACGTTTGGGAATGTAATAATCCACGAGCCAGCCGTTTTCACTCAAGAAGGTGTAGAGCACCGCGGTACCGGTGATACCGTCCACGTCGTAATCCCCGTGAACTACCACCTTTTCACCAAGTTCACGGGCATTCAGAAGTATTTCAACGGCCTTGTCCATGTCGCGCATCAGAAAGGGGGAACGCAGGATACTCCTTGTGGGTGACAAAAAAACGCGGGCGTCTTGCGTGTTTGTGATTCCGCGTAAGACTAACAATTTGGCAACCAAACGCGGTACGTTCAGCTCATCCGCGAGCTGGTTGACCAAAGACTCATCAAACTGCCTGATTTCCCATCTCATCAGCTCCTCAACCTTTCCATATTAGAATTTCTTTTTCTTTCAGTATTTTACCACAAAAACCTCCGATTTATGTTACAACTTATTTTAGATTTCGCTTTTGCGCGAGAATTCTTTGTTCGGTATACGAATTTTTTGTGGTAAAATATTTCTGACAACGCCGAAAGATAGGGGGTATTGGAAGATGAGACTTTTGATAAAAGGTGGAACGGTTGTTCCCGTTGTAAGCGAACCATTCGTTGGTGACGTGCTGATTGAGAATGGGAAGATAGTGAAAATCGGGAAGAATTTGAGAGCGAAAGCTGACCAAACTGTCGACGCGACGGGGAAGTACGTACTTCCAGGATTCATCGATGCTCACTCGCACATTGGATTGTACGAGGAAGCTGTTGGTTTTATGCAGGATGGAAACGAGATGACCGATCCCATCACTCCAGATGTGCGTGCAATCGATGCTTTTAATCCCTACGATATTGCTATCAAGCGCGCGCTCATGGGTGGTTTCACAACGGTCATGATTGTGCCCGGTAGTGCGAATGTCATAGGTGGTCAAGGCGCGATTTTGAAATTCAAAAGCAACATCGTTGACAAATGTGTCGTTAAGGCTCCGGCAGGTTTGAAGATGGCTACAGGTGAGAATCCAAAGCGTGTTTACGGTGAGATGAAAAAAATGCCTTCCACCAGACTTGGTATTGCGGCACTGATGAGAAATTACTTTACCAAAGTACAAGATTACATGGAGAAGAAACGCAGAGCAATAGAAAAAGACGGTGTTTTTCTCGATAGGGATCCAAAGCTCGAAGTTGGAGAACTTGTTTTACGCGGTGAAATCCCAGCTCGCGTGCACGCACATCGTGCACAAGATATCGTGACGGCGATCCGCATTGCGAAAGAATTCAACTTCCGGTTGGTCATAGAACACGGGACAGAGGCTTACAAAGTGGCCGACTACTTAGCAGAAAATAAGGTTCCGGTTGTTGTCGGGCCATTCGGTTTTAGGACGAAGATAGAAACCAAAGATTTAACTTACGAAAATGTAAGAATACTAAACGAAAAAGGCATCCTGTGCGCAATTATGGTTGATCACCCAGTAACACATTTAGAATTTGCTAACATGCACGCTGCATTGGCGATGAAATATGGTGCGAAGAAGGAAGACCTTCTTAAGATGTTGACGATAAACGCAGCAAAGATACTTGAAATAGACGATAGAGTTGGAACCATCGAGGTAGGAAAAGACGCGGATATCGTTATCTGGGATAACGATCCGTTTCTACCACAAGCACGTGTTGAAAAAGTGTTCATAGAAGGTGTGGAAATACAATGGTGGGGTGAATGATCGTGAGGGTGTTCGTCACGTACGACATACCTGACAAAGGTATAAAAATGCTTATCGAACATGGTTGTGAGGTTGATGTCTACAAAGGAGAGGAGTTCTTACCAAAAGAAGAGATGATAAAGCGGGCAGCGGATGCAGATGCGCTTATCACACAGTTGCGTGATCAAGTTGATCGGGAATTTGTTTATTCTTTAAAAAAAACAAAAATCATTGCAAACTATGCTGTTGGCTACAACAACATTGATGTCGATGCGGCCAAAGAACGTGGCATTTACGTGACGAACACTCCCGGCGTGCTGACCGAAGCAACAGCGGATATTGCGTTCGCACTCTTATTGGCTGTGGCAAGGCGCATTGTTGAGGCAGATAGATTTGTGCGCGAAGGTAAGTTTGTTGGCTGGAAACCGAAATTGTTTCTTGGATACGATTTGTTCGGAAAGACACTTGGTATTGTTGGTATGGGGCGGATCGGTCAGGCAGTTGCTAGGAGAGCCTTGGGTTTTGGCATGAACATCGTTTACCACAACCGCAGGAGGCTACCTGAACATATTGAGCGTCAGTACCACGCTAAATATTTATCGTTGGAAGAATTGATGAAAGTTTCCGACTTTATCACTATCCACACGCCACTGACGAAAGAGACATACCATTTAATCGATGGGGAAAAGATATCTCTGATGAAACCTACCGCCATTCTTGTAAACACCGCGCGCGGACCGGTTGTTGACGAACAAGCACTTTACGAAGCACTGAAGGAAGGTAGGATCGCGGGAGCTGGATTCGACGTCTACGAGAACGAACCGGAACTCACACCGGGGCTTGAAAAACTGAATAATGTCGTCCTTCTACCGCACATCGGTTCGGCAACTTACGAAACACGCGAGCGCATGTCTGAAATGGTGGCGTTGAATATCATAGATGTTATGGAAGGGAGGATACCGAGAAACCTGGTCTACGAAATTTAGTTACAGAAAGTACAAAAGACACCCGCCGTAGAGGCGGGCGGTTTGTTTCATCCATTATTCTTTAACGGCCCTGGCCATTTCAATTGCCAGTCTTCTCAATTTCTCAAAGTCCTCTTCTTTGGGTGAGAAGTTAACCTCCACCGGTTCACCGATCAACTTCCATTTGTTTTTCTCTATGTACTCAAGCAATCCTTTGACTCCTCCACCGCTCCATCCGTATGTTCCAAAAACTCCGAACACTCTGTTGGGTAATCCTTTGTGCGAGAGGTTGATGACCAAGTTCTCCATTGGTGGAAATATCCAGTTATTGTAAGTACACGTGCCAAGAATGACACCTTTGAAACGCCAGATTTCGTTTATAATGAAGGATTCATGGGTGGTTGACGTGTTCATAACCCTAATGTTCTTCACACCTTCCTCGGCCAGTACTCTTGCAATGTAATCGGCCATCTTTTCCGTGTTACCGTACATCGTACCGTAAGCAATAACTACTCCCTCTTCGTATTCGTATTTACTCCAACGATCGTAAGCCGAGACTATGTGCATGGGATTTGTTCTCCAAACTGGCCCATGTGTTGAACAGATGATTTTGATTTCGAGAGAACTGAGCTTCTGGAGTGCTTTTTGTACCATCGGACCGAATTTTCCAACGATGTTCGAGTAGTACCTCCTAATCTCGTTCTCAAAATACTTTATATCCACCTCATCGTCAAAAATACCACCGTCAAGAGAACCAAAACCTCCAAACGCATCACCAGAGAAGAGTATTTTATCCTTCGTGTCATAGGTCATCATCGTTTCCGGCCAGTGTACCATCGGCGTCATGAAAAATTTTAAAGTCCTTGAGCCAAGGCTTATTTCGTCTCCATCTTTAACTTCGTGGAAGTTCGCATCGATGTGGTACATAGCGCGTAGGAATTCAAATGTTTTCTTGTTCCCTACTATCTTGACGTCTGGGTACGCGTGGACAATTGAAACGATAGCTCCGCTGTGATCAGGTTCCATGTGGTTGATGATTAGATAGTCCAATTTTTTTCCGTCCAGAATCTGAGAAATCTTCTCAATGTATTCTTTTATCTTACTAACCTTAACCGTATCCACGAGGGCAGCCTTTTCGTCAACAATGAGATAAGAGTTGTAAGATACTCCCTTCGTCAACGGCCAGATGTTCTCGAAAAGGTGTGTATCCCTGTCGTTCACTCCCACATAAAAAACACCATCGACTATTTTCGCGATAATTTCCATTTTATCACCTCCTACGGGGTAAACATAAGCACTTTTCAACTATATTTTAACATAGATTCATAAATGTATCAAATCCAAGGTTTGATTTATCCTCTTCTTTTTAAAAGAACGACTGTTTCAACGTGATAAGTTTGTGGGAACATATCAAACGGTTGCACGGATTCAATTTCATAATGTTCCTTTAGAATGGCCAAGTCGCGTGCCAAGGTTGCTGGGTCACAGGAAATATACGCAATCTTTCTTGGCTTGAGTTCCAATAACTTTTGGCAAACGGTCTTTCCAGCACCGGTTCTTGGCGGATCGAGAACGACGATATCTACAAAGCCGTCGAAAGATTTCAAGAATTCTTCCACGTCCGCTTCCTCGAATTTTACGTTCCTCAAGCTATTTATGTTTGCGTTTGCCCTTCCTGCTTTGACAGATATATGTGAGTTTTCAACGGCGGTGACAAATTTCGAGAGCATTGCAAGTCTTATCGTGAACGTTCCAATACCCGCGTAAAGGTCAAGAACGACTTCGTTTCCCTCCAGCTCCAGTTCCTTAACTACGTGCTCTATCATTTTGTTTGTTATGTGATGGTTAATTTGGAAAAACGCGGTTGGAGGAATTTGGAATTTTTCGTAATCCATTTCAACTTCGAGAACCCCAGAACCGTAAAGTGTTTTATACGGCCCCCTAAGTACCACCGTGTCGGATGAATTCATCACGTGAATTATTGAGTTGATCTGCGGAACTTTTCTTAGAAGTAAAGTGCGTATGTCCCTTGCTTCTCTGAACGTTTCCATCTTAGTCACAAAGATAGCCATCGTCTGGTTATGGGAATGTGAGAATCGCAGCACCAGATGCTTTAGCGTACCGGTTCGGCGCATAGGATTGTAAATCTTCACTTTTGTGGTCTCAACTATTTCCGGAACTGCTGCGAGTGCCTTATTGAAGCTGTTTGGGGAAATGGGACATTCGTTAATGCCAACAACCTCGTTTGAATTTCTGCGTTTCAATCCTAGCAAAACTTTACCATTTTTGAATCCAAATGCGAATTCCATTTTGCTTCGGTAACCGTATTCAAGGTCGCTCGGGATAGTGTCCTTTACCTCGGTTTCAACTTTCGTTATCCTTCTTAACTGGTCTTGGATGATCTCTCTCTTTAATTCTAGCTGCGTGTTGTAGTCAATATCCATCAAGTGACACCCACCGCACGTGCCAAAATACTTACATCGAGGAACTGTGCGGAATTTAGCTGGTTCCAAGATTTCGACTACCTTACCAAACGCGACATCATTACGCTCCTGGGTGATTGTTATTTTTACCAGCTCTGAAGGATAGCCGCCCTCAACGAGTACGAGTTTTCCACCAGGCAACTTTCCAATGCCGTATCCACCGTGTACGAATCTTTCAATAAAAACAATTTGTGGCTCTCGACGATCTTCGTACATGAGCTGTTCGAGCCTCCCTTTGCTGTTGATGATTTTTGAGTCCAACCCAGTGTTCATTGTTACGGTATATGCTGTTTAACACGTCAAATTACTTACGAGCGTATAATCCGATAATCTCACCCTTAGCCAGTATGTGTCCCTCCATTGCTCTCTCAAGGTCTTTTTTCTTCACATTACCTTCCAGGTTCAGCATTGTGTCGAGTGCGTAAACTTTAAAGTGGTAGTGGTGTGTACCGTGGCCCTTGGGTGGACACGGTCCGTCATAACCGATACGTCCAAAATCGTTCAAACCTTGACGTGCACCATTCGGCAGTGTGGCTACTTTTGTCAATCCACCTGGAATGGTCACTTCCGAGCTGCTTACCGGTACGTTCCAGAGTACCCAATGAACAAAGGTACCAACTGGTGCGTCCGGATCGTCGCAAATAATGGCTACAGATTTTGCGTTTGACGGAATTCCAGAAATTTTCAGTTCAGGACTAACGTTACGTCCATCGCACGTGTACTCGATTGGTATCACCGAGTTATTTTCGAAAGGCGCCTCAACAGTGAGCATACATGCACCTCCCTTTGCTGCTTTGCTCTTGCAAGCGGGTACGATGAGTGTGGGAACAATGAAAAACAGCACAAAAAGAACTTTTAATATCCGAAATTTCCGCAGCATAGCAAATCTCTCCCGGCCTTCACAGTAACCACCTAAACCATCTAAATAGACTGATACGCAATCCAATTATATCATTCTTTTCCGGTTGTGATATAATCTGTCTTAGTGAGAAGTTGAACAAATTAAAATCCACTCGAAATTTGCCTGAAAGGAGTATCAGGGTTTTGAATCCATACGAAAAGCTCAGACGAGTTGTTGACGCGTTGATTAAAAAGAATCCCTTCTATGGCTACCTTCTCATGGGTGCATCGTTCAGGGAAGCACAAGTTAAAAACGTTGCTCTTGCGCTTTCCAGGAACGGGGATTTCGTGATTTTCTACAACCCAGTGAGTGTTGCCACCAAGGTCGAAGAAATGCTCGAAGCTCTCGTACTTCATGAACTAATGCACTATGTGAATCGTCACTATCTCATAAAACCGAAGGATGAGCGGGATAAGAAGATCTGGGATTTGGCGAAAGATGCCGCGATAAACCAATTTATTCCACTACTTGACGCGTATTCGATACCCCTTAACGTTTTGATTGCCGAAGGACATGGAACTGATAATGACGTAATATTCGTTGGTCCACCGATCGATATGCTCAACCGAACCGCCGAGGAGTATCACGATTATATAATCTCCGAGTTTCAGAAGAAAGATAACTTTGATTTGGAGGTGGTTTCGGAACTGCTACCTGGACAGCATGACGGAAATTTCGACTTCCCGCTTGATGTGGTTCTTGAATTGCTCGATGAACGAGTCGGTAAAGCATTTAACCTTTTTGGGCATGAACTACCGTCAGGCCTTAGGGAACTTGTTAGTAGATCCATCAATAAGGCCCGTATAAATTGGCGAACGGCACTTCAGCGATTTTTCGGCATTTCACAGCGTTCCGACAGATACCAAACGCCTCTTAGACCGAACCGACGGTACGAAGACCAGCCAGGTTGGAGGTACACCTTCGAACCAAAGGTTACCATTATCATTGATACGAGCGGAAGTATAATCGAGGAAGAAATAAACGAATTTTTGGCGGAGCTTGAATCGATTTCACATGTTGTTGGGAGCTTTAAGTTGATTCAGATAGACAGATCCGTCAGATTCGTGACCGAGTACAGACTTGGTAAATGGAAAGACATCGAAATTTACGGTGGTGGTGAGACGGACCTTCAGCCAGCGGTTGATATGGCCGAACGCGATTTCAAATCCGATGGGATCGTAATTTTCACCGATGGGTACGTTGACCTTCCGAAGGTTACAAGGCGCGTACTGTTCGTTTTGAGTCGGCAACATAATATTGATTTTTACGTTGATGCGAAAAAAATATACGGAAGTGTATATATATTGGGAGGTTAGTGGATGGCAGAGCTCTTTGAGGAAGGTTTTAAACCGGACCCGAAGAACCATGATGTGTATCTTGAGATGCTCAGACGAAAATTAGATTACGAACAGGTGCTCGCAGGTTACGAAAAGTATTGCCTGTCAAACTATGGAAAAGAGTACCTTTACTCACTTAAACCCGGGGCAGTCGAGTTGGAATTTGAATACGGCTGTATTTCCGAGATGATAGCCTACATTCGAGAAAACGGTATCCCAGATACCAACGCGTTCACCGAAGTTCGTTCTCTGTTAGGAAAAGTTGAGAATGGTCTTGTATTGGATGGTACCGATTTACTCGAGCTCTTAAAGTTTTTTGAAGGTGCAGGGAATCTAAAAAAGGCGTTCAAAGCTCAGCGTGGACCGTTGTTCAGTCAGAGTTTATTAGCGTCGTTGACATTCAAACTGGGCAACTACGACGATATCGTTAAGGCCATAAGACATGTGGTTGACGAACAAGGAAACATCAAAGATGACGCTTCGGTGTTACTCAAAAAAATACGAAGCGAATATGCCGAGACTCTTAAACAAATACGTCATAAAGTGGAACGATTTGTTAGTAAATACCAAAGCTTGATGCAAGAACTCACATACACAATAAAGAACGAACGTTACGTGTTGCCCATAAAGGCAAACGAGCGCGGAAAGATTAAGGGTATTGTGCACGGTACTTCCGCCTCTGGACTTACAGTTTACGTGGAACCTGAGGAATTGATACCGCTCAACGATAGGCTAAAAATCCTCCTCGAGGAGGAGGCGAGAGAAGTTACCAGAATATTGAGAGAACTTAGCTCCCGAGTCTTTCAACTGGCCGGCCACATTCGAAAGGACATCGAGGTCTTAAAACGTTTGGATGGAATTATAGCGCGTGCGCGTTACGCCCTTGAACACAACGCTTCTTTAATCATACCATCTGGAAGGTATTTGAAATTGGTCAAAGCTCGACATCCACTCCTCAATCCTGAAACGGTCGTTCCAATTGATTTGGAATTACCGACCGACAAGCTCGGAATGGTTATCACCGGTCCTAACACCGGTGGAAAAACCGTTTCACTAAAAACGATAGCTCTGAGTATCTTACTTGCAAGATCCGGATTCCCAATCCTTGCTTCCGAAAGTTCTAGGGTTCCTGATTTGAAAATTTTTGTGGATATCGGTGATCCTCAGGATATCCTTGAGAACCTGAGTACATTCTCTGGACACGTGGTGAATATAAAGAACGCACTTATGATGGCAGACGAAGATTCATTGGTACTCATAGATGAGCTTGGTTCTGGCACGGATCCTTACGAGGGGAGTGCGATTGCTCTTGGTATCATCGAAGAGTTACTCGAAAGGGGTATAAAGTTTGTTGTTACTACGCACCTCACACCAATAAAACTATACGCGATGTCGCATGATAAGATAATAACAGCGTCGATGGAATTCGATCCCGAGAGTCTTGCTCCAACTTACAGGATATTAATGAATGTGCCTGGAGCTTCTCACGCGTTTGAAATTGCGGCAAAGTATGGATTGCCGGAAAGTGTACTCCAGCGTGCGAGAAAACATCTCAACGAAGACCAAGTACGGATCGAAGAGTTAATTAAAAATCTAAATGTACACGTCAGTGAACTTGAGGCTAAAAAGCGCGAACTTGAGGCTACGTTGCGGGAATACAACAAACAAAAACGGGAGCTGGAAGAAAAATACAAGCTCCTCAAAGTAAAAAGAGTCGAAGAGTTCGACAAAGAAATACGGAACGTTTATAAAGAGATCCAGGAGGCCAAACGCAACCTCCAGATAGCGCTCCAAAGCGCAAAAACCTCCAGTGAGAGCCTGATAAAAAAGAGGCTCAAAGAAATCGAGCTTGAGGAAGAGAAGGTGCATGCTCTACAGGAGAAGATAGAGAAGGTTATATATGAAACCGCATTCAAGAAAGAAGAACGTAGCATTGATGTGGGAGATTTTGTGCGCTTGGTGGATGGCACGGCCGTTGGAAAGGTCATCGAGAAAAAGGGTGGAAAATTCGTCGTTGATTTCAACGGAATTAGAATAGAGGTTAAACCAGAGAAGATTGTAAAAGTTCAAACTAAACCTGAGCCTGCCACGGAGATTGTGGAGCAGCATCGTGAACCGCAGGTGACGATGCCAAAAGTACCACTTAGAACCAACGAAATTGATGTTCGTGGATTAACAGTGGAGGAAGCTGTTGAAAAAATCGATGAATTCATAGATCAACTTGTGCTTTCTGATTTTTCAGTTGGTTACATCATTCACGGCAAGGGAACGGGACGGCTTGCCACCGGGATTTGGAATTATCTGAGGAACGATAAGAGAGTCAAGAGCTACCGCTTCGGTAGACCCAATGAAGGTGGAGTTGGAGTAACAGTTGTAGAGGTTTAAAGGGTTTGAACGTGTTGAATGTTGTTAGGAGGTGCGGGAAGTTGATATTCGCACTCGATATAGGTACACGAAAGGTGGCTGGCTTGCTTGTATCGATGAACGAGCAAGGGAAGATGGTTGTTCACGATTTGGCGTTAATGGAGCACGAGCATAGGGCCATGCTTGATGGTCAGATACACGACGTTGAAAAGGTGGCCAAGACTGTGCGCGCTATTAAGGAGGAGCTGGAGCGTAGAAATAACGTCAAGCTTGAAAAAGTTGCTGTTGCTCTCGCTGGTAGGTTTCTCAAGACCTACATTGGTGAGGCTTCAGCGGACGTGAGTGGGTACTCCGAAATTACCTCGGATATAGTAACCAGACTTGAATTGGATGCGGTGGCGGATGCTACCAAGAATATTGAACCGCACATGTACTGTGTGGGTTACTCAGTTTTGAGGTACGAACTCGATGGTTCGTGGTTCAAAAAACTCGAAGGTCTTAAAGGTGAGAAAGCATCGGTAAAAGTTGTCTCAACGTTCTTGCCGAATCAGGTCGTTGAGGCGATGCTTGCTGTTGTAAAGAGAGTAGGACTGGTTATCACACATCTTACACTTGAACCCATCGCCGCTGTGAACGTGACTGTACCGGAGGATCTGAGAATCTTGAACATTGCACTAGTCGACGTTGGAGCTGGTACGAGTGATATTGCAATTTCCAAAGATGGAGCAATCGTTGCGTACGGAATGGTACCGTTGGCCGGTGATGAGATAACTGAGGCCATAACCAAGAAGTTCTTACTTGATTTTCAGACGGCTGAATACGTCAAACGCAACTTCAGCAACAACGAGAAGCTTAAAGTGAGGAACATTCTCGATAAAGAACTTGAGATTACGAAGGATGAAGTTATATCCGCCATCAAGCCTATTATTGATGAGATAACCAAGCAGATTGCGTCTGAGATATTCGAACTCAACGGTGAACGCCCACAGGTTGTTATGGTTGTTGGTGGTGGTGCGAAGGTACCACTTTTCGAAGAGTTGTTGGCCAAACACCTTGGAATGGAACCAGATTATGTCTCGCTCAAAACACCGCGGAACTTAGATTTCGTTGACCGGACTGGTTTGATCACCGGAAGTGAGTTTATTACACCATTGGGAATTGGCTACACGGCACTCACACGAACAGGTGGCGTTTTCGAACAGGTAACCGTCAATGGTGAGCCGATACAGCTTATAGGCTTCAAGGGAGCTTACACGGTTTGGGAAGTCCTGTTACAATCTGGTAGGGACGTTACAAACTTTCTCGGGCGACCAGGTCGCTCGCTTGTTGTTGAACTCGACGGTCAACCGGTTGTTATTCGCGGGCAACTTCCTGTTGCAGCTCCGGTGAAAATCAATGGAAAAGCTGCGACGTTACGTGATATTGTTCACCATGGAGACAACATTGAAATTGGCGAGGCGATCAACGGAAAGGACGCATCAGTTACGCTTTATGACGTCGTACCGCCAGTACGTTTGAAATCACTTGAAAGTGGACAGATAATAGAATACCATCCTGGCGTGCTTTTAAACGGTCGAGAGGTGAATGCAAACGTACAGTTGAACGACGGGGACGTGATAAAGACCGTTCCTGTTAAAGTTAAGAAGCTCAGGGAATTTCTCTCCAATGACCTTGTTAAAATCGAATATTCTGTAAACAACGTCTATCGCGAAGTTTACGCTGGTGAGGTGAAAATATTCAGAGGTGAATTGGAACTCTCCGACGAGAACAGTGTGACCCCTGGTGAGGAACTCGAATACGCGATAATTGTTAAGTACCCGAAGGTTTCCGAATTGCCAGAGCTTGAAAAGATGAGTGTACTAATTAAATTGAACGGGGAACAGAGACTGATAACCAAGGATGGTGCACTGGTGTGGGTAAACGATAGGCTCGTACCTCCCGACTACGAGATACACGATGGAGATAAGATACGTACTCAAGTTGTAGAGAGCAATGGTTTCATCGTTGCGGATGTACTCGCGCTCTTTAATGTGGACGTAAAAAATGTCAAGAGCTACAGAATAATCAAAAACGGTCAACCGGCTGGATTTACAGATTCTCTGGAAAACGGTGATGAACTCGAAGTTACGTTTGAGTTTAAAACCCCCAAGGTGGAACAGGAAGGATGAAAAAATCCGCCGGTGATTACCACCAGCGGATTTTTTCAATTTCAGCACCACTCAATCAGAGCAACGTTGCAATTAACACAGCCTTGATTGTGTGTTTCCTGTTCTCTGCCTCGTCCCAAACCCTTGACTGTTTACCTTCGATGACTTCGAACGTGACCTCCTCTCCTTTTACCGCCGGAAGACAGTGCATGAATATCGTCTCAGGTTTTCCTGTCTTTCTCATCAATTCTTCGTTCACTTGGTACGGTCTAAGTAACCTTCTTCTTTCTTCCGCCTTATCCTCCTCACCCATCGATGCCCAGACATCAGTGTAGATAACATCCGCATCCTTCACTGCTTCATCAGGGTTGTCTGTGAACTCAATTATTGCGCCACTTTCTTGTGCGAACTTCATACATTCGTCAACGAGCCATTTCTCAGGTCTGAGTGATTCTGGAGAACAAATCACATAGTGCATTCCCATCTTTGCAGCGCCGACCATGAGCGAGTTTGCCATGTTGTTCCTTCCATCACCAATAAAAACGAGTTTAATACCCTTCAATCTGCCAAATTCTTCCTCAATCGTCATGAGGTCGGCAAGTACTTGGGTTGGGTGGAAAAGGTCCGTTAATCCATTGTAAACAGGAACTCCCGCATACTTAGCGAGAATTTCAACGGTTTCTTGCTTGAACCCTCTGAATTCGATTGCATCGACCATTCTTCCAAGTACGCGGGCCGTGTCTTCAATGGATTCCTTTGCGCCAAGCTGGATGTCCTGGATTGAGAGAAAGATCGGGTGTCCACCTTCTTCTGCGAACGCAGTTTCGAATGCAAGCCTCGTTCTGGTCGATCTTTTTTCGAATATCAGCGCAAGAGTTTTTCCAACGAACCTCTGGTGCCTGATGCCTGCCCTACTCTCGGCCTTAACCTGCTTTGCAATATCGAGTAGGTATCTGATTTCTTCAGGCGTGTTATCCATCAGTGAAAGAAGTGATCTACCCTTCATGTTCACCGCCATACATCATCAACCTCCTCGAGGTGTTGTTGCTTACACAGTTTTTCGGGGAATTTAACGCCTTTGACCATTGACACAAAAAATATACACGCTTATTCAACAAAACTCAACCCGAAGGATGTTTAGCATACGGCAGCATAATTGCGCTTTAGAAAGCATAACCGATTGAGAACTCTATTCCCTCAAGTTTGGTGTTATCGAAGAGGAATAAGGAGTATATTCCAGCGTTGAACACCAGGTTGCCCGCGTAGTACTTGGCCCCCACACGTACCTGACTGGTTACCTTGTCGAATCCAAAATTATCCACCGGTACGATCATACCACCCATACCGTACAGAGAAACTGTGCCAAACTCAAGGTTGATATCGTATTTTGCGATTCCACCGAATCCTAGCAAGTATCTGCTGGAAAAATCCGTCGTGAAGATTATAGAGAACGCACTTTTTGTGCTTGGCCCCGTTTTTTGCACGGGAAATGTGTTCAAATCTGCAAAATACATGAGAGTTCCGGAGAAAGAGTAGGATACACCTATGCCAAGCTCCATGGCAAAAAGGCTTACCGTCAGGATGAAAGCCAGTACTGTAAAACTCCGCCTCATACTGCTCCCTCCTCTACACTTAAGGCATACAAATTATCAAATTATCGTGTTATCAATTTTGCAGTGACTTTCGAACGTTTTCCAAATCTTCCTCGTCAACGTAATGCCTGATGAAAACTTGATTACCAACCGTGATTTTCAAAGGTAGTTTTGTTAGCGTAGGAATATCCAACGTTTGGATACTGTATTGTCCGAGAGCGTCGTAAAACTTTGCCAATCCCGCTGCGGTTATATTCGAATCCGGCCTAAGTTGGGCGACGAGTTTCTCAAGGCGAAAGTAGTCAAAAAGCCTTAACCCTCTCTTACTGTACACAGCGATCAATTCTTCAACATCTTTAACCCCTTGGAGTGTGAAGAACTCCTCGCGCACGGGTATCACATAATAAAAAATCGGTTTCACATTTAGAAGTTCATTCAGATAAACAACTTGATCACGGGGTTTTGATTCTCGAACCCCCAACCTTTTTGAATAAAAGAACGCGTAAGAGGGGACGCGTACGACGTGAACACTTCGCTTCTCACTGTTAACTAGGATGAGATGGTTGTACACCGCGTCCTTTTCTGTGTAAAAGTAGTAGGCTGATATTTTGTTGTGGTTGAATTCTTGCGAGTTCCTTATCGAACCTATCTTTAAACTGAAGACAGCTAAAATACCCAACACTAGAAATAACAGAACGATAAAGACTGGCCTTTGGTTGCTATCTCTTCTGTGCTTACTCGTACTCAACGGTTTTGTCCTCATGTTTTCCGACCTCCATCATAGAATTCCACGTTTTCAGCGTTTCTGGAAGAAGTAAGAGTTCGTTTTTCACCGCGTAGATGATCTTGTTGCGTATCACTTCGCCGTACGCGAGTTCAAGAGAAGTGAACGCCAATTTTCTAAGTTCTTCAACACTTTCGTACTCGCGTCCAAATTCTACCGAATCGGCTATGACCAGAACCTTCCCATAGGGCCCGAGTTTCGGATGACCAGAGGTATGGTACCTCACCCCCGAAAGAACTTCGCGGTCCTTGACCTTAAATCTTTTGGCGAGAAACGCGGATGCTAAAGGACCGTGCAAAAGGATAGGGTGTTTCCAGTACAACTCGGGAACTCTAAGATGATAAGCTTTTGCCATTCGGCGTAATTTCTCCGTGGGAAGATCACGAAAAAGGTCGTGGGCGAAAGCCATAACTTGTAATTTCAAAGGGTCCAGCGTGTATATTTTCGAGAGTTCAATTGAAAATTCAAGGACTCCGTATACGTGTGCAAAACGTTCTGGAGATACTAGCCATCGAACGAATTCTTCCAACTCATTTACCAATTTTTTCCATGATGGATTCCCTGACATTGCCAGTACTACACCTCCGGTGCATCTTGTGCCACGAGAATAAGTTCGTCAGATTCAACCGAAATGATGGAAATCGTAAGTTATATCTTCAACCACATGAGACTGCTCAACGTACTTTTCGATATTATCCATCTTCTTTTCGCAATCTTTTTCACTGAGTGTTACAAAAGAAATTCCAATGCACGCGTACTCTTTCGAATCTTGTAGTGCCGATTCTATCGCGGATATCTCAAATCGTTTCCTTAAATCAGCCACTAAACTTCTCACGATACTACGCTTTTCCTTGAGACTATCCACACCAAAAATGCGTATCACAATCTGTGCATAACAGACAACCATTCATTATCCTCCCAAAAACCGAAACGGATTCAATCATTACAGCTCTTCGATGATAAAGTTATCGTTCGTGTATATACAAATCTCACTGGCTATTCTCATAGCTTCCTCGACGATTTTCCTTGCATCGTAATCTGTGTTTCTAAGCAGAGCACGTGCTGCAGCAAGAGCGTATGGACCTCCGGAACCTATTGCGGCGATATTCTCATCGGGTTGAATGACTTCTCCGGTTCCAGATAACACAAGTAGGTGTTCCGAGTCGGCGACAATAAGCATTGCTTCAAGCCGTCTGAGAGCACGATCTAATCTCCAATCTTTTGCTAACTCTACGGCCGCTTTCAGGAGGTTACCGTTCCACTCGCGGTACTTATTTTCGAAACGCTCAAGTAAAGTCATAGCGTCAGCAACGGCGCCTGCAAATCCGGCGAGTACTTTTCCATCACCGATCCTTCTCACTTTACGTGCCGAAGCTTTCATTACCATCGAACCGTAAGTAACCTGACCATCGGACGCCATTACAACCTTTCCGTACCTCCTCACGGCCAGTACGGTTGTTGCATGCCAACTATGAGTTAAGGAGTGATAAACACTTTGATCCTTCACTTTTCTCATTTTTTTTCACCTCTCACTGCTTTTTTTATTCTGTTCATTATCGAGAAAAATATACCGTACTCGGGCAATTTTTCAATCACTGCAGAGCTGTATGGTGATTTATCTACATATCTCAGACTTTTGTAGAGATTCTGCGCTATCGTGTACGGTCGTTTTAAGCTACCTATGGTGAGTACATTTCTTGCGTTCTTTAAGAATTTCTCTTTGGATTCCTCAGTACATAGCACTAGGATATCGGTGTTTGCGAAGTTTGCGAGCTCCTCCGAATTAACAAGTTTCAACGGCTTATCGGGTGCGTAATGCCTGTACTTCATCCCGGGTGAAAGAGGCCTGCTGGTTTCCTCGGGATTGAAGACATTAACTTTCCCAAAAAGTTCTTCGAGCTCTTCGATTGTAATGGGACCAGGACGAAGCACCAAAGGTGTCTCTCCTGTCAAATCCACTATTGTCGATTCTATTCCGAACGCACTTTCACCGCCGTCGATGATACACTCGATTTTCCCGTTCAGATCCTCGTAAACTGATTCGAACGTAGTTGGACTTGGCTTTCCGGAAAGATTAGCACTCGGTGCTGCAATGGGACCGGCGCACAATGCAAGTCGTTGGGCTATCGGGTGTGCCGGAAACCGTACTCCAACAGTGTTTAAGCCCCCTGTGACTTCGTTGGGTACGTGTGGACGCTTTCTGAAAACAAAGGTCACTGGACCTGGGGTAATTTTCTTAATCACAGGCCAGTACCTTTCATCAACGTAGCACACTTCTTCGAACTGCTCAAGACTACTGACGTGTACAATCAACGGATTGTCAGCTGGTCTGCCCTTGACTGCGAAGATTTTCCTAACTGCTCCGGGCATGAAAGCGAGTGCACCAAGCCCATAAACTGTCTCGGTTGGAAAGGCAACAAGCCCACCGTTTTTGAGAATCTTGCATGCTTGAGAGATGTCATCTTTGTAAGGATCGCCAACCTTTAGGATCAACGTTTCCATCAGTATCCACTCCAAAGTATCTCAAAGATTTTTTCGTATTTTTTTAACAGCCAAGGATTTTTACTCGTGTAGAGCATCTCAACATTTCGGTGGAATCCGCTCTCAGTGTAGTTTGTCGAACCGGTTAACAACGTGTCCTCAGTCAAGATGAACTTGTGATGCATCAGCCTGAAGCTGATAATCTTTAATTTCGAGAATCCAAACTTGTAAATCGGACTTCTTTTAAACCAGCGATCCGTTATAACACGCACATCAAGTCCCTGACTTTCTTTAAACTTCAACGTGGCCATAACTTCCTGGTCAGTTAGCGCGTACATGCATACCCATACACGTTTTCTAGCGCTTTGCAAAACACGTAAAACATGATTTTCGACATTGTCAAGTGGTGAAACGGTGAAACCTTGGACCTCTGTAATTTTACCATGATTCCAAATGTTAAGAAAGAACGTTTTGAATCTTTCACTGTAAGATTGATTGAAAATTAAGATATCGTTAAGTGAGTTTCGCAGACCGCTAACGCTGAAATTGGCTGAGCCAAATATCACGCCGTGCTCGTTTACCGCAAATTTCACATGATGCAGTCCCTTTTCCGCATCGACTTTACTTGGGATGCCGAATACCGGTTTTTCCGTAATTACGCGGACGTCCACTCCTTGAGCTCTTAATTCCCTTAGCGCATCGATTATCTCCGGATGGTCAACGTGCAGCGCGGAGATATAGATAAACTCTCTTGAGGACTGAATAAAGTTCAAAACGATACCCTCGAGGCTGCCGTCCAGTGTGAAGAACACCTGTGGCCCTTGCGAGTACAGGTGAGATGTTATACTGAATATAATGAAAGTAACGGGAAGGATTGTAAGAATTATCAAAATCTTTGTGGTCGTAGCGGGATGTGATTTCATGTTGTCCTTCGATTCATCCTTCAAATTTGTGAAATTTTTTCATACCTGTGATAACGACGGAAATGGAAATCAATAAGTAAACCAAAGGTACCAGATAATGATTGTTCGCGATACTGTTAAGCCCCATCACCTTTCTCACCGAATCAACCGTGTAGGTGATTGGTAAAAAGCGTGCGACGACTTGGACAAAGGACGGAATTTGTTTGAGCGGGAAGTAGAAACCACCAGCGAACATCTGAACTTGGAAAAATATTTGCTCAAAAGCTACAATGGCCGATGAACGGTTTTCGAAAACCAGAACGGCGAGCGTTAAGAATGTCAGTACCAACGCGGAGATTAGCGAGTTAAATATTAAACTTGGCAGGTAAGAGACAACATCCACACCCTTTAGCCAAGCAACGAATGTCAGAATGGAAATCCCGAGCACAAGGCTTGTCAAATTTACGATAGCCACGAAGAGGTAAATCTTGAGTAAGTTAAACGGACTAACGGAAAGACGTTTAATCATCTTTCTTCTGTTCAGCCAAAGCATGTCGTTCATGAAGCCAAACAGGTAAACTGAAAGCCAAGCCATACCAACAACACCGGGGAAGATGAAATTGTTGTAATCAACTCGACGGGTTGAAAGATTGTGGATCACCATCTCAACCCGATCTTGCACATCTAACGTATCGAGAATACCTCTGACCATTTCAAACGCAAGTTTTGAACCATCCCGAACGGGAATGTAGTGTACCTCTACCGTGACTGGCTTGAAAAACTTTGTGCGCCTAAGTAGCAAAGCGCGTGAGTAAATAGCATCGAATCCTTCAGGAAGTACTACAAGAACATCAAAAGTCTCTCTTTCGAGAGCTTTTAAGTATTCCTTGATTTTTTCCTTTTTGCTATATGGGAAAAATTTTGGGCTGATTTGTTGGATTCCGCTGAATGCCCGTTCGAGAATTTCACTTTCCCCAATTATCGCGACCTTAACGGTAACATTTTGTTCGACGTTGCCGAAGATAGAGGTCAGAATTAAAAAGAGGATGGTTGGAAATACCACAAGCCAGAAGATCGCTTCTTTGGATCTTAAAAAGAGTTGTTTGTACAATCCATCGAGTACAACTAAATCACGTCCGAACCAAACTTTTGGCATGAGATTCCTCCTTAGATTTTTTCTTCCTGGATTTCCACACCTAGTCTATTCTTCTACCTGTTAGCTTGAGAAAGACGTCCTCCAAAGTAGGGTGTCTGACGATAAAGTTCTCAACACCTACATCCAGTAATCTTTTGATAGCTCCCGGCGCATCCGGGGTGCTTATAATTGCGACGTCGCCGGTTACTACTGTTTCTTCAAACAAATGCGCGTGTGTTGCAGGGAACTCGATAACCGCGTTTAAGCCGGATGAGGTGATAAGTTCCTGAGGACTTCCCCAAGCGATTATTTTTCCGCTATCCATGATGTAAACCATATCCGAGAGTTGATGGGCTTCATCCATGTAGTGTGTGGTCAGTATGATTGATTTTCCGAGAGACTTAAAATGCTTGATAACATCCCAGAGATGATGTCTGGCATGTGGGTCCAAACCGACCGTGGGTTCATCGAGTAACACGAGTTCCGGATCGTTAACAAACGCAAGAGCAACGGCTAGACGTTGTTTCTGCCCTCCCGATAAATGCCGCACACGTTTTTTCAGACTCTCCTCCAAATCGAACATTGTGATAATTTCGTTCAGCGGCAAAGAACGATTGTAGAGTGAGGAGTAAAGTTTCAGGGTTTCTAAGACGGTTAGTTCTTCGAAGAAGAAGTTCTCTTGAAAGCAAACACCTAGCCGTTCCTTCACCTCATTGGTAATGGTATTGAATGTTCCAAAGTATTCGATGGTACCGTGATCTGGTGTTCTCAATCCCTCAATGATTTCTATCGTTGTCGTCTTACCTGCACCGTTTGGTCCAAGTATTGAGACTAATTGTCCTTTCTCAACAATGAATGATACCCCATCTACGGCTTTGATACTGCCATAATATTTCCTAAGATTTTCGACGCGAAGTACAGTTCGAAGGTTTTTTCTCATGCGTAACGAATCCTCCCTTTCCGTTTCCAGAGGGTTGTTGCGTGAATCTTATGTCCATAAAACTTATCTTAAGCCGTGTCGCTCATCTGCAAGAATTTGCGTGTTGCTAGCCCTGTCATCATTGCCCCAAAACTGATGAAAGCAATACATATGAGTAAGAAATGACTCCAATTGACCGTTTCGATACCGTAAATCTTTTGGAGTAGTAAGTGAACGTACCTTGGAGGTGTTAAATATGTTACAACCCTAAGGTAGCTTGGTAATATGCTCACTGGAAAGTAGACACCTGAAAAAAATATGAATATTGTGAAAACTAACTGTGACAGAGATGGTGCAGCTTTTTTGAAGAGTAATGAAAGTAGGATCCCTAAAGCAAGGTTGATCATAATTGCCGCAATCACAACTAGAAGGTAAGCCCACAGCGTATTCAACGGGACGAACAAGTTTTCACCAAACAGTATTAACGAGAGTAGAACATTTAGCGCTGAAGAAAGCAATCCCGTAATTACTTGGGCACTCCCCACTCCCAAGGCAAGTCTTAGTGGGTCGATAGGGGTTACGCTGAAGCGTTTAAACAAACCGTAGCGAACATAGTCGGAGTATATTCTCACACCAGCATTCAAACCTATGGATAAAAACGATATAGTAATTACACCGAGTATGGTGTACTTTAACTCGGATATTGAATGTCCGATATTTAATTTATGCTCTCTAACCTCTACAACCTTTTTTTCAGACTTTGCACTCGCATAAGCAAGTCTAAAGAATTCGAACTCACCCTGTGCAAGGTCAATAGGACTCTTCACGTAAACATCTATCCGGTTGTTGATAGCAACGATTACTACATCGTACTTTAAATTTTTTACTTCGTCTTTGGAAGGTACGTTGGCCAGTCGAACGAAATTTGCTCCCACCTTAACGTTTACATCGGAATAGAGGGCTGTTGTTGGTTTTTGGGCTCCGCCTTTTCCGAAAATTGAGCCGAAAAGTATCAGAAAAATGACAGGAAGAATAATGTTCATAAAGAAAACAAACCTGTCACGGAAGTTTATGAGTAAGAAGCTAAGTACCAGCCTTAATGTCGATTTCAGAGTTTCACCTCCGAAGATAACGCACTCGTAGGGCGATTCCAACGTTCCCATACTATGGTTCACTTTACGTTACTATTTTAGCACACGCTTTTTAAAAGACCTACAAAAAACAAAGGCCGGGGAAAATCCGGCCATTTTCTACGCTTGAGACCTGGATTTAATATATTCTGTACAACTTTCTTTAAATCTTTCTAACGGTGACGTCCTTGAGTGCTCCGGTCATGAACTGTGCGATGGCATTGGCCACACTTGTTCCCAGTCGGACTAGATACACTCCTATCTTTTTATTCTTCAGTTCTTTGAACATGTGTGGGCCAACTCTAACTGCGATCACTCCATCCACGTTTCCAATAGTAGTGAACACCTCATCGTGCCCATGTCCGTGGCCTACTTCATGACCACGCCCGTACACATGTCCATGGTGGTGCCCATTTCCAAGTCCCACATAACGACCAAGGGCATTATCATCGGTGTGAAACTTTCCAGCCCTACCTTCTATTTGATACCCGCGTCTATGAGAGTGAAGGTTTTCAACCAATTTCCTTGTTTTCTCCTTACCGTCTTCGATCTCAGCTATAACGAAGTACTTAGCCTTTCCAAAATGTGGTGCCACTGTTGTTCCATCGTCCGTTGGTATCGCGATCGTAACCTTCCTCATATCCTCAAACCTCCTTTTTATGTTCTTCCAAAACCCTCGTTCGTATTTTGGTTCGAATGCAGGAACTTTTCAAAGTAATCTTTTAACCTTCCGATGAACTGCACCATCTCTTCAAAGAGTTTCTCACCTTCAGATGTTAACCGGTAAATCTTCCTTAGCCCTCCATCTCCCGCCTCAACGGTGTAAGTTAAAAACCCCTGAGCCTCTAACTTTCTCAACACACCGTAAACCACACTTGGATCGTGTGGGAATGGATAATAATCAACTCTCGAAAGGTGTTCAACAAGCTCGTATCCGTGCATGGGCTGGTCCTTTAGCATCTTCAACAGAACCGCGACCAAAAAATCTCCTGTTGTAAACCCCGTTTCTTCACACCGATGCAAACTACCTACAGTACCGTGATGACAACCGCACCTGCGGCGCATTAAATCACCTCTTCTTTTTTTCTTTCATCCATCTACTTTTTTCATCGCAATATTAATTATAAATCATTAATGATAATATGTCAATATTCCTTGAAGGTAGTGTGTTTAAGGGCTAAAAGGTTGTTGAAGCGTCTATCGGGAAACTCTGATGGTCGAAAAACGTAAAAAGAGTATTTGGCAATCAAATATTACGAGTGATTAACATTTTTAAATCTTTTAAATTACGCAATTTAATAAACTTATTAGTTGTCAAATAGCGAAATTACCGGATTTTGAATTAGCACTCTTGACAAAAAAGTGATAACAAGTATAATATAGTTGGAAATTGATGGAACGGGTAAAACCGAATCAAAAACGAAAAAGTAAGGGGCGGGAGGTGATAGTATGTTGGCAAGAAGAACGGACTTGTTTGAACCATTCATGGAACTCCAGAGGGAGATCGACAAACTCTTCAGTGATTTTATGAAACCATTCAGGATGGATGTTGAATTTCTTCCAAGGGTTGATGCTTACGAGACGGAGGACAAGGTCGTACTTGAAGTTGAACTACCTGGTGTTAAAAAGGATGATCTAAAAGTCACCGTTGAAGACGGAGTTTTGAAGATTTGCGGCGAAAAGAAGAGTGAGCGCGAAGAGAAAAACAGAAACTACAGGCTTGTCGAAAGAAGCTATGGTAAGTTTGAAAGGTCCTTCTTGTTACCGGATTACGTGGACGTGAAAAACATCTCTGCGAAATACGTAGACGGAGTTCTAATCCTTGAACTACCGAAGAAGAGGGAAGAAAAACCAGCTCTAGAGATAAAGATCGAGTAACCGTAGACAATTAAAAAGCAAAAGGCACCTTGTTAGAGGTGCCTTTTGCTTTATTCATTTTTGACAAAATTTATTTACCAGATTTCATCAACATCTCTCTTAATGTTGGTAATTGTTCGTTTCTGAAAACGCCGTAACCCATAACCAGTATATCGACACCCAGGTTAACCAAGCGTAGCGCGTTCTCGTTTCCAACCCCGCCGTCAACTTGGATTTTGAAATTCAGACCTTTAGAATTTCTTAGGGAATTTAATTTTTCGATTTTTTCAAACATTGTGGGGATGAACTTCTGCCCAGAAAAGCCGGGATTAACTGTCATTATCAAGACACCATCCACGTAAGGAAGGATTTCATCCAGAATGCTGACAGGAGTTGCTGGATTTATCGAAACGAAAGCTTCGGCACCGAGTTCTCTGATTCTGGAAATCGTTCTGTGGAGATGATAGCAAGTTTCGTAATGTACGGTTATTCTGCTCGCTCCACCATCGATGAACTTTTCGATGTGGTCTTCTGGGTTTGTTACCATCAAGTGCGCGTCAATGGGTAGATCAGTTATTTTTCTTACTGCTTCAAGAATTGGATAACCGAACGTGAGGTTGGGAACAAAGTGGCCGTCCATTATGTCCAGGTGGATCTCATCGATGTATGGTAGTACGCGAGATATTTCACCTTTGAGGTTTGAGAAATCAGCTGCTAGTACAGATGCGGAGATTTTCACCATTCTTGAGCCCTCCAAACTTTTATTTTGATATTCTTTAGGGATTATATCACGTTTGATCGGTGTTGACCAGCAGAAGAATTTTCCGATTAATTAACATATTCACTGATACGAGTTATTTTGATATAATTAACGTAAAGTGGGAAGGTGCCTTAAAGTTTTGAAGGGCGCCTTTAAAAATTGCTAAGAGAGGTGTGTACGTGAACGTAAGAAGGATTCAGATACCATCTGATGTTGCGGTTGTCGAAATACTCGGTCAGTATGACAACAAAGCCAGGTACCTGAGAAGGCGTTACAACGTGGAAATCAGCGTTATCGATGACGAGATTAGGGTACGTGGAGAGGATGAAAGGTCCGTAGAGATAGTCGAAAAGATTCTGAGGGAAGTGATAAACATAACTCGTGAAGGGCATTTGCTGGATTGGACGGAGTTTGAGTACATCGTCGAGGAAAACGAAAAAATCAGCAATCCATCCGAAGTTTATAAAAAATCCGTTGGTAAAGTGAAAGCCAAGACCGAAGGACAGCGTAAGTATTTGGAAGCTATAGAAAAGAACGATATAGTCTTTGCTATAGGTCCTGCGGGAACTGGAAAGACCTACCTTGCATCGGCAGTTGCAGTCGATTACCTTAGGTCTGGTAAAGTGCAGAGGATTGTATTGACGCGTCCTGCAGTTGAAGCCGGTGAGAAACTTGGTTTCTTGCCGGGGGATCTTGCGGAGAAGGTGGACCCTTACTTAAGGCCGCTTTACGATGCGCTTATCGACATGCTTGGTGTGGAAAAGTTCATATCGCTTCGTGAGAAGAACGTGATAGAAATAGCACCGCTTGCATACATGAGAGGACGAACGCTGAACAACGCGTTCATTATCCTCGACGAGGCGCAAAACACCACTTACGAACAGATGAAGATGTTCTTGACCAGGATGGGATTTGGCTCAAAGGTCGTGGTCACCGGAGACATTACGCAAATTGATATTCAGGAACGCTCAGGTTTAGTTGTTGCTCAAGAGATATTGAAGGATATCGACGGAATTGCGTTTGTTTATCTTACCGATGCTGACGTTGTAAGACATCCACTCGTGAAAAAAATCATACGTGCTTATGATAGATACGAAAAGCTCGAACGCGAGGAGAGGAAGTACTCGAAAAGAGGAGTCCGGAATGAGTCCACTTGGACAGGAGAAGATTGATGTCATTCTTGATGAACAATTCCTGTACGATGGAATAATAATTTCGCTTATCGTAAGTGTTGCGAACAATCTTTATGATATTGATCCTTTGACATTCGTAAACGAGTTTATCTTGATACTGGTTATCTGGTACGGTATTGTAGAACATTTCATCAGGAACTCGAACGTTATTAACCTTGACGTTCGCTATCGCCTCCTCTTTTACGGTACCTTCCTCGTTGGAAGTATTGTGAATACGGTGGTTTATAAGTCTTACGGTATTTCTTTTATCCCCATCATAGTAGTTCCAATGTTGGTGACACTCCTGATAGATTTCGAATTTGGTGCGAGTGCTGGGCTCATTATGGCGCTTTCAACCGCGTTTCACCACAGGGATTTTTTCATGTTTCTACAGCTTTTTCCGCAAGTTTTTGTTGCAACCTTGATGTTGAAGAATATTAGGAACAGGATCCAGGTCGCAAAAGCGGGCTTGGTAACTGGTTTGGTTGGTTTTGTGATGGTCTTGTTGCAGGAACCTGTACGACACTTTTATCTTTCCATGAAAGATTACATCGTAATTTTCCTTAATCCGCTTTTCTCGGCTATTGCGGTTATAGGAATCCTTCCGTACATTGAACTTTCCACGCGTGTTTACTCAAACATTGGCTTGCTTGAAATTTGTACCATTAATCATCCTTTACTAAAGGCGTTGTCGACTCACGCGCCGGGAACTTATCATCATTCCTTGAGGGTAGCGGAACTTGCCGAGTATGCGGCCGAACGAATCGGAGCAAATGCAATACTTGTTCGTGCGTGCGCTTATTACCACGATGTTGGTAAGCTGAGGAATCCTGAGTTTTTCATCGAGAACCTCAGAGACAAGAATGATAATCCGCACGACAGGATTTCTCCAGAGGTAAGTAAAGAGATTTTGCTAAAGCATGTCAGCGATGGTGTGGAGATGGTACGTAAGTACAGGTTACCAATACAAATCGAGATGGCCATACCACAGCACCACGGTACGCGAGTTCAGAGGTATTTCTACCTGAAAGCACTCGAGACCGATCCAAGAGTGAAGATTGACCATTTCAGATACCGCGGTCCAAGGCCGAAAAGTAAAGAGATGGGAATTTTGATGTTGGCGGATGTTGTCGAGGCAACAACAAAGAGCCTGGTTCAACCGTCAATGGAGCAGATTCGGAAGGTTGTAGAAAAAACAGTTATCGAACTGTACGAAGAGGGTGAATTAGTGGAAACAGGTTTAACCATTTCCGACTTACGGACGATATCTGAGAGTTTTGTTGAAGTGTTCGAAAATCTATCCAAACATAGAATCGAGTATCCTGTTATTAACGAGAAAATAGAGGTCATCAGCTGAAACTTTGAAAAGGGGTGTTATATCGGAGTGATTGTATTTCAGAATGTTCCTGTGCAATTCGAGGAACTTCTTGAGAAATTCAAGGATAAACTGAATGAAATTGTTATTACTGAGATTGGCAATGTGGTTGTACAATTTGTGTTCGTCACCAAAAATGAAATTTCGCAGATGAATGCGAACTTCAGGGGGAAGGAAGGCCCCACTGATGTGCTAACGTTCGTCTACGGTGCGGAGCCTTCAGAAGTTGGTTCAGATTTCGGAGAAGAATTGGAACCTTACGCTGAGTCGTACATCTGTGCAACCGTGGTCGAGGAAAATGCCCGCGAATTCGGAAATTCTCCCGAACAAGAGATGATAACGGTGCTTGTACACTCGATTCTTCACATGGCCGGGTACGACCATGAATACGGGGATGTAAAAGCTCAGGAGATGTTTGAAAAACAGGAGAAATACGTTCTTCGACTCTTAGGCAGTTGACCACAAGCAAGAGTTCATTTCTCCATGTTGAATTGCTGCAGTCGTCATCCGATTAGATTCTTAATGCTCCAGTTCAAAAGTTCTGGATGAGTTCTTTCGTAGAAGTTTTTACTTTTCTCCAGGTCGTTCACACCGATTTCACCGGACAGAAGCCTTTTTATCGTTTCAAGGTAATCTATCATGAGTTCAACACACGAGAAATCTTCGGATGGTCCGTGACCAGGAATTACATGTTTAGCCTTAGGTAGCAACTGTAGGGTCTTTATCCACAAATTCAGGTTGCTATCCGAGACAATCTCTGGGTGAATTCGAGTTACCACGGTATCACCGGTGATGAGAACCCCCTCGCTTGGAATATACACATACGACGAATCCGGTGTATGACCGGGACCGTGGTAAAATTCTATCCTGATTCCATCTTCGTACTCGAATTTATTGTCGAAGATGATATCAGGAAGTTTCACGGATGTAATATTGATACCTAATGAACGTAGGTAGTCTTCGTTGAACAAGGACATGCTACGCCTTGTGAGCGAATGTGCCACTATCGGGCAATCGAACGCGATATTACCCAGTGTATGGTCCGGATGGTAGTGTGTGTTCATGACAAGTGTGATCGGCTTTGCCGTAAGCTCTCTGACGAACTTTGCTATCGCGCGTGCCTTTTCCGGAAAGAGTGAAGTATCCACCAAAATGGCTCCATTTTTTCCAATAATAACAACGTTATTAGCAGCTTCTTCGTGTTCTATGACGTACACAAAATCGGTAATCTTTCGTACCATCCCTGCATCGCCTCGTACTAATTTAATTTCTTGGTATCAACCTCAATTAAAATTTTCTTTGAAGGAGTTCGATATTCCTTGAAAGTCTTATTACTTGGGTACTACGGTTATGGTAACTTCGGTGATGAGTTGATGAGGCTTGCGCTTGAGGATTTCTTCCAAAAGTTCGAAATCCAGTACGTTACAGCGCTACCAAAGAGGCAAAGCAACGATACCATCTCCAGGTTCAACCTCTTCCAGATTATGGGAGCGCTCTACGAGTGTGATATGCTTATTTACGGTGGAGGGGGATTGTTGCAAGATGTTACAAGTCTTCGAAGTTTTCTTTACTATGCGTCCGTTATTGAACTTGCAAACATGATGCGCAAGCCGGTGGTACTCTTTGGTAACAGCTTGGGTCCGACGAAGCGATGGATCAGCCGTTTCATCTTAAGGCAACTCGTTAAGAAACCAGATGTTTATCTTTTCGTCAGGGATGTAGTTTCGTTCAGATACGCGAAGCGGTTAAACGGTAATACCATTCTATCTGCGGA
This sequence comes from Thermotogota bacterium, assembly GCA_030550315.1. Classification (GTDB taxonomy): domain Bacteria; phylum Thermotogota; class Thermotogae; order Thermotogales; family Fervidobacteriaceae; genus Fervidobacterium_A. Next base: position 29,591 of record JAUQPP010000004.1, read on the forward strand.
TCCATCGGTACGCATATTGCGCAAGTTCGAAGTGGTGCCGGAAAAAAGGTACGACCTGGTTATCGTTCCGAGAAACAGTGAACGAATCCACGAGTACACAATCTTCGGACGTAAGTTCAACAAAGTTCTGGTTTGTCCAAGTCAGGATACCGATATCCACGTTGCGAAAACTATAGCGACTAACATAGGTGCGGACTTATTTGAAGAAACGCACGATGTTGCTGAGTCGTTAAAAAAAATACTCTCTGGGGAATTCATAATCTCCGAAAGATTTCATCCTGCTGTGGTGGCAAGCTATTTCGGTGTTCCGTTCGTCTCTTTGGAGAATTCCAAAGCCCAGAGGTTTTTCAGGAAGTACACAAAAAGAAGGGATTTCTTTGCAAGGGAAGTGTGGGAGGTTGAGGAACGTATCGAGCGAATAAAGCGCGAGCCGCTTTACCTTCGCGATGTGATGGATAAGGAAGCGGACGAATCGTTCAAACAACTTTACCGCTTAATGCTGAGACTGAAAAAGTGAAAACTGATTAATCTCGGGAGTTGGGGCCTGTGAGACTACTTTTTGTGACAAATTTCTTCCCGTATAGGTCAAATCCCACGCGTGGAATATTCATCGTTAACAGGTTGATAGAATATGGGAAACTTGGTGTGGATTTTCACGTTTATGGAATGGCTTTTCGCGAATCTTTCTTCATACTACTACTCAAGCGCATTTTAAAAAGGTCATCACTTGTTCCCCTTGAAAGTTTCCGGGGTATTAGATTCGAATACGTGTACACTCGAAGAGGTTTGCTGGACATTCTTTCCCATCGACGAAGTGATCCCAGCTTTGTCGAACGTTGGGCTCGTCGGGCTGCTGAGGAAATTTTGTCTGAAACTGGTAAGAACTTCGACGCGATTTTGGCACATGGGATGTACATGCCTGTACCGGCAGGGTTGGTAGCATCATCCCTTCACCATTTTACGGGAAATAACTACTTCGTATTTCTTCACGGAAGCGATGTGAATTACCAAATGAAAGATCCCAAGCTGATAAATATTTACATACCTACTTTGGAGAATGCTCGACGCGTGGTTTTTGTTAGCAACGCGTTAAAGGAGCAGGCAGTGGGACTTGGGTATTCCGGGCATAACGCAACGATGATTCCGAACGGTTACGATCCGACCGTTTTTCATCCGATTGACAAGGCTCAAGTAAGGAAAAAGCTTGGTATTTTAAAAGATGGATGGAGATACGTAGGTTTTGTAGGCAATCTGAAAAAAGTAAAAGGTGCCGACAGGTTGCCTGTAATTTTTGAATCCATTCATAGACAACTTCCAAACACTTTTTTTATTGTCGTTGGGGATGGACCATTGCTTGGATACTTGAAAAACCGGCTCAGGAATATAAACGTGTTGTTCACCGGGAACGTTCCTCAAACGGACGTGGCACTTTACATGAATGCATTGGATGTTCTGGTTCTTCCAAGCAGGAATGAAGGATGGCCGTGCGTAGTTTTGGAAGCGCAAGCTTGTGGTACGCTTGTTGTTGGTAGCAACAGAGGTGGTATTCCAGAGGCTGTTGGATTTTCAGAGTACGTGGTTGAAGGTGGTCGTGATTTTGAGGAAAGATTTGCTCGGAGGGTTGTGGAAGTTCTCTTAAGTGGTTACGACGGTGAGGTGCTCGTTCAACGTGCAAAAAAGTTTACCTGGGAGAACATCGTTAAAAGAGAACTGGAACTTCTTGAGAGCTCAAATTAATCATTAATGTTAATGAAAAGCTGGCCGAACGGCCAGCTTTTCTTGCCCAATGTTGGTTGTCATTTTGTTTGAACCTTTGGTTTTTTTAGAACAGCTTTGCAAACGTTGGCTCGGCAAGTTTTTTCGATGTGTTCGAGAAATTCCTCGCGGAAGTTGTCGATAAGTGAAAGAAGTGGTACATTGATACTCTGTCCAAGGCCACAGAACGATGTATCCGCCGTAACTTCCGCGATTTTGCGCAAATAATCTAAATCTTCAGCTGTTCCCTCAAACTTTGTCATACGCTCGAGTATCTCGCATGCAATTCTTGTTCCTTCCCTGCACGGCGTACATTTACCGCACGATTCGTGCCTAAAGAATTCCATTACGTTCAGTGCTATATCGACAACACAGTGAGAATCGTCAATCGCGAGTATGACACCAGAGCCGAGGCTAACTCCGTGATTCTTCATGGAGTCGTAGTCCAATGGTGTGTCGAGTTTGTCCAGTCCAATAAACGTGCCCGCCAAACCTCCAGTTTGCACCATTTTCAATTCTCTTCCACCACGTACTCCACCACCAAAGCCGTAAAGCACCTGTCTAACGGTAACACCCATCGGAAGTTCGACCATACCGCGTCTGTTCACATCACCAACAAGGCAGAATACCTTGGTTCCCGGAGAGTTTGGAGTTCCTATGCTTTTATACCAATCCGCACCGTTAAGTATTATCTGTGGTACGTTAGCAATCGTCTCAACGTTGTTTATCACCGTCGGTTTTCCAAACAGCCCCACTTGTGGAGGATACGGAGGCTTGAGGCGTGGTCGTCCGGATTTACCTTCAATGGATTCCAAAAGTGCGGTCTCTTCACCGCAGATGTACGCCCCTGCACCAAGCCTGACTGTGAGATCGAAACTGAAACCGCTACCAAGAATGTTTTCACCCAAAAATCCATATTCGTAAGCATCTTGGATGGCTTTTCTTAAGTTCTCTACCGAATTGTAGTACTCGCCACGTATGTAGATGTATCCTTTCGTAGCGCCAACGGCATACCCTGCAATAATCATACCTTCGATCACCGTGTGCGGGTCGCCTTCCATTATGAGTCTGTCCTTGAACGTACCAGGTTCTCCCTCGTCAGCGTTGCACACGATATATTTCTGATCCGCTTTGGCTTTAGCGGTGAATTCCCATTTGAGTCCCGTGGGGAAGCCTGCACCACCGCGCCCACGAAGACCACTTTTTTTGATTTCCTCAATGACCTCATCCGGTTTCATTTGGAGTGCTTTGCTCAGCGCAAAGTATCCGTCGCGTGCGATGTATTCTTCGATATTCCTGGGATCGATAACTCCGATGTTCCTCGTGACAATGCGTACTTCCTTGACCTCGAATTTTTCGGCTGGTCTGATGAGTTCCTTGTTGACCATCAGGTCCCAGACTTGGCGACCTTTTAGTAAATGCTCCTCCACGATCTTGCGAACTTGTTCTTTGCTTTTTACAGAGTAGTATACATCATCCGGAAGAACATGAATAACCACGCCATTGTACGAACCGAGTGAAACTGTTTCAAGAACGGTGACTATCGGATCGAGGTTGAATTCCTTTATTAGGTCTTTCATGTAGTTGGCAAATTCCCTGGCACCGAGTAAAATGCTGTTACTGTCTACGGAAATCAGTACCGTGATGGGTGTCATTTTCCATCACCGCCCTCGAGTTTTCTAAGGCTTTCTATTATTTCCTTCATTTTTTCGATGGTGAGATCACCGTAATACTGGTCGTTGATCATGACAACCGGTGCAACACCACACAGCCCGAGGCACCCTGTCTCTTCAAGTGTGAAGAGGCCGTCGGGTGTTGTACCACCGAAGTCCACTTTCAGTTCGTTCTTCAGGAACTCGACTATTTCCCTGCCACCAGGGACGTGGCAAGGCAAACTTGTGCACACTCTAACGATGTACTTCCCTCGTGGTTTTGTGGAGAACATAGTGTAGAAAGTAAGTACTTCGTAAACCTTTGAGGTGGGAACGTTCAGTTCTTCAGCAACCATTTCACCGACTTCTGGAGGGATGTAATGACTTTGATAATGGTCCTGGATGCGGTGGAGTAGGTAAATCAATATATCTCCCTCTTCAAGTTGTTCTTTCCTAAGCTCTTCTATCAGTTCCTTTATCTTTTCTCGGTCCACACACCTTCCCCCCTAAAAAGAAAGTCTTTGAACTTAAAGAATAAAGGCTTGTGGCTCCATTAAGTTACGGCAACCACAAGCCTTTAATTTCCTTACTTTGCAACCGTTGAACTTACAGCGGGTGTTACTTTGCTTATCGCACCGAACCTACACACTTCGATACAGCTACCACACCTTACGCAAGCGTCCTGATCGATCTCGTGTACCTTCCTAACTTCGCCGTGTATCGCGTTAGTTGGACACACGCGGGCGCACGCCGTACAACCTACACACTTTTCCGCGTCAATAACATAACTGATGAACGCTTTACAACGTTTTGCTGGGCAAACACCATCTTTTACGTGCGCTTCGTATTCGTGGCGGTAATACTTAAGCGTTGAAAGTACCGGGTTTGGAGCGGTTTGACCGAGTCCGCACAGTGACGAATCTTTTATTACAAGCGCGAGTTTCTCGAGTTTTTCGATATCTTCCATTGTTCCCTCGCCCTTTGTGATCTTATCCAGAATATCGTACATGACCTTTGTACCTTCGCGGCAAGGAGTACATTTTCCACACGATTCATCCACAGTGAACTCCAGGAAAAACTTTGCAACGTCCACCATACAATCATCTTCGTCTAGTACGATCATACCACCGGAACCCATGATGGCACCGAGTTTACCGAGCGATTCGTAGTCAACCGGAGTATCGAAGTACTCGGCGGGAATGACTCCTCCACTTGGACCTCCCGTTTGAACGGCCTTTATCTGTTTGCCTTGTGGGTGACCACCACCAATTTCGTAGAGGAGTTCGCGAAGCGTTATACCCATTGGTACTTCGACAAGACCCGTGTTCTTTATTTTTCCAGCGAGTGCGAAGACCTTCGTACCTGGTGATTTCTCCGTTCCAAACTGGCGGAACCAACTTGCACCGCGCAAAATAATCGGTGGAACAAGTGCGAGCGTCTCAACGTTGTTTATAACTGTTGGCTTGCCCCAAAGTCCTTTTTGAACAGGGAACGGAGGCTTGACTCTTGGTTGTCCACGCTTACCTTCAATCGAGTGCATCAGTGCAGTTTCTTCACCGCACACAAATGCACCTGCGCCAATTCGAATCTCAATGTCGAACGAGAAATCGGTACCGAAGATGTTTTCGCCGAGGAATCCATACGCGTGAGCGTCTTCAATAGCTTTCTGCAACCTTTCGATGGCAAGTGGATATTCCGCCCTCACGTAAACAAATCCTTGCTTTGCACCGATTGCGTACCCAGCTATCGTCATCGCTTCGACGATCGAGTGTGGGTCTCCTTCAAGTATTGAGCGATCCATGAAAGCACCGGGGTCGCCTTCGTCGGCATTACAGATCATATATTTGACATCAGATTGCTGCTGCCTTGCCAACTCCCACTTCAAACCGGTTGGGAATCCGGCACCACCGCGCCCCCTTAAGCCACTCTCTTTGATTTCCTTTATCACTTCCTCCGGTGTCATCTGGGTGAGTGCCTTGTGGAGTGCAAAATATCCATCTCGAGCGATGTACTCTTCTATACTCATCGGGTCGATAATACCGACGTTTCGCAGAGCGATTTTAACCTGGCGTGCGAAGAAAGGAATTTCTTCAGCTCCACGTGGTTTTTCTTTTAACGTCAGCTTTTCCTTCTCGCCTTCGAAGAGGAACTCTGGAACTACTCTTCCCTTGAGAATGTGTTCCTCAACAATCTTTTCTGCAGCTTTCGGTGTCAGCTTCTGGTAGTAAACACCATCAGGATAAATGACCGCAAGTGGTCCGAGACTACAAGCTCCCATACAACCAGTTTCAACGACTTTTACCACTGTATCAAGGCCGAATTCTTTCAATTTCCTTTCAAACGCTTGTTTGACACTCTCCTCACCAGCGGATATACAGCCACCACCCGCACAAATAAGGATAGTATTCGTAGTCAGCGCCACAAGGTTCGCCTCCTTTACACGACCGATTTGGAGGTCTTAGACCTCCCCTCTCTTCACCATCAGGTCGGAAACGATCTTTCCTTCAAGTATGTGTGACTGAATAATTCTCTTAGCGTTTTCGGGTGTCACGTGACCGTACACGATAGGTTCTTGACCCTCCAGCGAGACTTCAATGGTTGGTTCCACTTCACACAATCCCATACATCCGGATTGAACCACAGCTATGTCGTCTATTTTAAGTTCCGAAAGGTACTCTACGATTGCTTTTAACGTATCCTTTGCTCCAGCTGCGATTCCGCACGTTCCCATTGCAACGGTGATTTTGCCACGTTTCCCGCTCTCCCTCATCTTGATATTTTGGATTGCCTGTTCCTTAATCTTCATTAGTTCTACCAAGCTCTTCACTTTACTCATTGCGACCACCCCTCCTGTACGCGGCGATAATCTTACTTACCATATCGGGCGTGACCTTTCCGTAGAAATCCTTTTCCCCGACCAACACAACCGGGGCCATACTACAGGCACCAAGACATCTGACAGGATGTACCGAAAAGAGACCATCGGGGGTAACCTCTTCGGCCTGTACACCTAACTCTTCCAAGAAACGTTCCATAACCCTATCGGCACCTTTCACATAACAAGCGGTGCCGAGACATATCTTTATTTGATTCTTTCCCTTCGGTTTGGTTGCGAAGAAGTTGTAGAAAGTTACAACACCGTGGACCTCCGAGACGGGAAGACCAAGTTTTTCCGCGATGTACTCCTGTACTTCCTGTGGGAGCCAGCCAAAGATCTCCTGAGCTTTGTGAAGGACTGCGATGAGAATTCCAGGTTTGTCCTTAACTTTTTCAATAAACTCATCGAGCTCTTTGTAGAGCTCTTTGTGCGTCTCACAGACGGCCACACACATCCCTCCTGAAAAGTTAATGTTCGCTCGAAGCTCGTGATAATTATAACATACTCAAGTGCAAAAATCATGGACTAAAAGTGTACGTAAATTTACGTTTTCGATGCAAGAGGGATAATTATTTGAGATTTGTACGCTGTACTTGTATGAGATTAATTTTTTCACAAAGTAAGCGAAACGAGGATGATAGCCATACCGATGAGTTTTCTCAAACTGAGAACTTCTCCGAGTATTAGGATTGCCAACAGAGTTGCCACAACCGGTTTGAGGAAGAAGATTCTGCTTGACTGAGTTGCCCCCACATACTGCATAGCCTTGAAGTATGTTACGTAAGCTATTCCCGTGACGATTACTCCAAAGTAAATCATCAACAACCAACCACGGGTGTCTAAGGTCGGGATTGTGAGTTTGCCAAGCGAGAAAATCGTCAAAAAGTACACTACGCTCGAGACAAGGGATGAGTAGGCAGTGACTGTTAATGGTTTGTACAGCTTTGTATATCTTCTCATTAGTACCGTGTACATGCCAAACGTTAAAGCGGCCAGTAATCCAAACAATATACCAAGCCAGGAGTCTCCTGAAATCTTCCCTAAGCTGAATACCAACAACCCCACGAAACCTAGGGCAATACCAACGTACTTTCTGAGCCTGTACCTTTCCTTTAATATCAGTGAGGCGAAGAAAGATACAAAGATCGGATTACTCGCAACTAAAGTAGCTGCAGTGGAAGCATTCGAGTACTTTACCGAGAGCTGGAGTGCAGTCATTGAGACCATGCTGTTTAGCAAGCCAACGAGCGATATTCCAAATAAATCCCGAATATTCACTTCTTCGTTCACGAACAGTGTTAGAATTAATCCTCCAATGAAAAAACGGAAGGCCGTCATAAAAAACGGATCGACCTTCCCCATCAATGGTTTTGAGAGTACCTCGATGCTCGAGAATGCAAAGAGCGTAAATGCAAGAAAAAAATATGCTTGCAAAAGTTTTTTCTTTTCCAAAGGAACGGTCCCCCCACTTTAGATCGATAGTTATTGTTCCTTCGTCAGCTCTTCAATCAGCCTCTGCTCTATCACCCTACCAGCGTTGAAGTCATCGATTTGGAGATACCAGGCGAAGGTTTCAACCACAGCTTGTAGTGGAACCATACCGATGATTTCGGAGCTCACAACTGGTACTCCGTAGCGTTGCGCTTCCCGTTTAATCGTTTCGAAAACTCTGAATATTGGTGATTTTTTGTAGTTTGTGAGGTTCATCGAGACTTGCACCATGCCTTTTTCTTTCAGTTCAACCCCAATCGCTTTGACATACCTGAATCCACCGCTGATATGTCTAACGGCTTTGGCAATTTTATCGGCTATTTCCAAGTTATTTGTTCCAAGGTTGACGTTGAATGCGATAAGAAATTCGCGCGCTCCAACCGCAGTAACTCCGGCCGTTTCATGAACTCTGTTCGGTCCGAAGTCTGGTATCCATTTTGGGTCTTTTATTTTTTCGAAGAATCCCTCAAATTCTCCCTTTCTTATCTCCGCAAGATTTTCCCTCTCCGGTCTTGTTGCGCTACGTTCGTAAAGATACACGGGAATACCGAGTTCATCACCTATACGTTTACCCAATTTTTTCGAGAGCTCGACGCATTCCTCCATTGTTGTACCTATGAGCGGAACAAGCGGTATAACATCCGTCGCACCCATGCGCGGATGCTCACCTTTGTGATATCTTAAATCGATAAGCTCTGCCGCTTTCTTGGTCATATCAAAGAGTGCATCAAGCAACTGGTCCGGTTCTCCAACGAGTGTAACAACAGACCTGTTGTGATCTTTGTCCATCGACCAGTCTAGTACTTTGACCTTTGGATACTTGTACGCCTCATCGATAATTTGCCTTACGATCTCTTCCCTTCTCCCCTCACTGAAGTTCGGAACACTCTCGATAAGCTTCATTCTTAGAGCCTCCCTTCGTAGTTTACTTATCCACTCTCTTTTTTATCATGTACCACAGATAGAGGTCAAACTTACCTAAGGACTCACCAAAGACATCAGCGACTTTTCTCAAACGCTTCTCGTAATCTAAGTACTTCTTTCTTGTCCATCCTTTGGGTATCTCATCTATGAGGCCATGCTGGTGCATCGTACGGAGTACGTGTTTATCCAAAATCGCATAATCTGCGAACGCAACATTTCTTAGGAAATGCGAACTTTCCTTCCAACCAAGGCCTTTAACGTTCTTCACGATGAACTCACGAGGATCCGGTTGGGCAATCACTTCCTTCAGATTCCCCAAAAGCCACCTGTTCTCAACAATGTACTTTGCCCGAGCTTCGGGATACCTGTGCCCCACAGCCCTCAACTTTTCAGTAAGTTCCTCTAAACTCAAGGTACTGAAACCATGGCCAATCAACTTTTGTGCCCTCATCCCACCATGGGCACTCCAGTTAGCAGTTAAAATACAAAAGCAAAGTTCACTGTACAAATCATCTTCTGAGCCCCGTTGTCTAAGCTCCTCAAACTCGGCCCAGCGCGCCTCAACCAGAGGCCTTGCTTCTATCCTTATTATCTCCAAATGTTCAAGCAAACGTTCGATACTCACAAGACCAGCCTCCGTAACTTATAACTTATTATCAGACTTATCAGAAGGTCTTGCCAAACAAGAAGAAGAAATTTGGTTTTATCTCCGCTTGAATAGGTATACCCCAGCCAAACCTGATTAGGCCAAACATGGGAACAGTTAGACCAAGCTCAATGCCGACGGATTGCTTTAAGTTTGCAAAGTCGTACGCGTTCGAGGCAAAGCCGATATCATAGAAGAGAGAACCGTAAAACATCTGATCCTTTTCCTTGTACCTTATTTCCGAATTGAGCAGCCCAATCACGGTACCCATAACGGGCTTTGCTCCCCTGACTTGATTCAGTCCCGCAAGACTGAATGTAACGGGTTTCCCAGAATTTTGGAACGACTGACCGGCAAGTACACGTGAAGCCAGTGAGAGATTCTGGAGTATCGGAAGGTGCATGGTTATTTCTCCCAGATAACTAAAAGCGTCCGAGCCACTTTCCGAGAGCGGGAAGTACTTGTTAGCGGTCAGAGTAATGGAATATCCATTCATCGGAACGTAAAGGTTATCAAGTGTTTCAAGAATGTAACTTGCAGAAGTTACGAGTGTTTTGTAGTTCAATTTTGTGGAGGAAGATTCTGTGGAATCTTCGAACCTAAGTTCGGTACTAAGCTGTCCTAAAGTTGTCTTTATCGTACTCAGATTTGCTGAGTAAACGAGGTTTGTTGTGCTTGTACCATCCGCCGTTTCGTTACTGTCAAATTTGATTGTCGCTCCGAATATTATCGGCCATCCAAAAGGTTTTCTGATGCCCGTTGAGAGGTTGATGTTCGTTTCGAGAATAGATTTTTGGAACGTTATCGAAAGGTTCTCACCATGTCCGGTTGGGTTTGTTGTAGAAAGCTCGACAATACCTGCAAAACCATCCCACCAAGGTCTGTCATTTACCGGTTTATACGTAATCCCGCCTTGGAAATCGAACTTTTTGTTCTTTTCTCCCAACTTAATTATAACGTCAACAAGGGATTTTTCGTTTTGAACGGGTCTGAAGTCAAAATCGATACTCTTAAAGAAGTTAGCCTTCATCAGCTCCACGTAGGTGAGCTGAAGCTCGTTCCTATTGAGCAAAATTCCGGGCCTTACATAAACCATGTCGTCAAAGACGTAAGACTTTGTTAAGTTGTTGCCTTCGAACTTGACATCCCGAACCTTGTATTCATTTATTACGATGTACAAATAGCCGTCCGAATTGGGTTCAAGTGAAAGATCTATGAAATAACCGGCCTTGTCGTACTTCTCTTTTACGGTCTGTATTTTCTTCAGAATCGCAAAGTTCGAGTAGATTCCCTCCCGGACTTCACCAACAAGTTCGCTCTCTGAAAAGACCGTGTTGTCCTTCGTCTTCACACCTTTTAGTTTTAAGGGTTCCGATACGATAGTCTTTTCAACAAGTGTTAGGTTCAATATTTTTGCCGGAAATTTTGCGTTCGTATCCTCAGCGGAAATGTTGATCAACGTGAAGTAGACATACCTGGACAGCGACTGAACGACACTTTGCAAATCCTTAAGTGTGGGAACGTAACTTTTTTCGCTATCGAAGATTCTCTCAAACCAGTTTTTCCTCTCGTAGTCCGCATACTGTCTCAAGGTAATTTCCTTCTTGATGCGCTCGAATTCTTTCTTGAGCTCCTCATCCTCTGAAATCAACTTGAACTCGAGTTTGTAGAGTACGTACTCTGTTATGATAAATTTAACGCTTTCACCCGCCACCGTTCCGGAAACGTAGACCGAAGCTAAGGACTTATCTTGGGATCTCGGTGTTGCAACAAGGTAGCCTTTATCAGAATAAAGTTTCGCAAGATTGTCGATGCTTTCCCAGAACTTTGTGAAGCTGAACGCCTTCTTTTCGGCTAAAGAAATGCTATTTCTGAGGGTTTCCTTATCAACTAAACCAGGACCGTTGAGCACGATTTCGAGTCTTTGAATTGGAGGATTTTCCTTAACCTTTATCTTTAAGAACTTTGCCTTGTCATCACCAGTCAACTCGTAAGATACTTCTTCGAAGTATCCGATGGTGTCAATACCCAAGATGATATCGTCGATAGCTTGTTCGTTCACATCTTTATTGATGTAGCCCTTGTATATCTCTTCCAGTTCCGAAACTTTCACCGTCTTTAATCCCTCGATACGCACCTCTTTTAAAACAAAACCAAAAGTACTTACAAGAGAAAGGGATACGATGAAAAACACCAACAGGAACTTCGACTTTGCAAGCAAACCCACAAAATCCACCTCCGAAAATGAGATTGTCTGGACTAATGCACAACTCAGGAAAATTATACCACACATTTCAAAACACAACCGTGAATGTCGTACCTCTTAAGTTGTTGACCTAAATTTACATTTGATGTAAAATTAAGATAAACATAATCTTTTGCCCATATTTCTCAAGTTAGGGAGGTGTAACCTGTGGAAAGTATCGATGCGATTGTTGAAAGGTACGTTGACAGGCGACTTCAGAACAAACTACTCTTTTTTACGTCGCTCATGTGGATGTTCGATGCCGCCGGTGTTCTTGTCCTTTCATTCACATTGCCTAAGATTTCCCAGGAATGGTCTCTCACGTTGCAACAAAGCGCGAACGTGCTGAGTTCTACTTTTGCTGGAATGCTTGTAGGTGCGCTAACTGTAGGTGTGGTAAGTGACCTATTTGGTCGAAAGTTATCGAACTTGCTGTATTTTCTTCTCACAGTTCTCTTTACCGCTTTGCTTGGTACTACGAAATCTGTTGAACACTTCATCATTTTGAGATTTCTTGCCGGAGTAGGGTACGGTGGTTTAATGCCGTCGGTGAACGCTTACCTTGCTGAATTCATGTCACGTTCAATGCGGGGAGCGTACCTTGTGCTCCTAGAGGCAAGCTGGGCACTTGGGAGTATCGCGGTCGGACTTGTAGCGGTTTTCACAGTTGAGAGCTCTTGGAGAATAAGTTACTACTCGTTCTTGCTTGGTTTGGTACTCGTTCCACTTATTCTGCTACTTCCGGAATCTCCGCGTTTCGCGTTCAAAAAATACGGAAAATCCGGCCTTGAGAAAATATTGGACGTGAGGATTTCTGAAGATGTGGAGGAATTGCCAAAAACAAAATTCTTGGTAGGGGACATCCTAAGACCACCATACCTTGGACGCACCATTTCGATCTGGGTGTGCTGGTTTGTTGTAAGTTTTGTGTACTACACACTGTTTTCTTGGGCACCGAAAATTTTCGCTCAAAAGGGACTCACTGATGTTAAATCACTGTGGTTCACGTTTTTCATGATGGTAGCCCAGCTTCCTGGATACCTTTCGGCTGCTTACTTTATCGAAAAAATCGGTCGTAAGCATTCACTTTTCGTCTACTTCGCCGGAATGGCAACTTTCTCGATACTCTGGGCCTTTGTATCGAACACTGTTCAGCTTGTTATAACCGCGCTTACACTTTCTTTCTTCACACTCGGTGTTTGGGGGTTGGTGTACGCTTACACACCGGAACTTTATCCTACTCCATTGAGGGCAACGGGAAACGGAATGGCTGGTGTAGTGGCGAGGATTGCGGGTATATTTGCACCACAGTTTGGCGGATACATGCTCTCAAAAGGTAGCAACCTTCTCCAAATATTCCTGTGGTTGTCAATCATGTCCATTGTTGCGGGATTGGTGGCGTTGCGGTTCGGTGTGGAAACGAAGAACAGGGAAATAAGATAAAATTAAGGACTCGGAGACAGACCGTAAGCCGGATTCTGTTTCGGTGAGCATCTATCTAAGCGGTCTACCCGGGGGAACCAGGCGGGCCACCAACCCCCTGCTTGACCTTGCTCCGGGTGTGGGTTGCCAAGCCGGTGCATCGCTGCACCGCTGGTGAGCTCTTACCTCACCTTTCCACCCTTGCCCTACTCGGTATTCACCTTTCGGGCGGTTTCCGTTTCTATGGCCCTATCCGTGGCTCGCGCCACCTCGCCGTTAGCGAGCACCCTGCCCACGGAGTCCGGACTTTCCTCAAGACGGCCGCGTGTGGCCGCTTGCGCTCACCCGTCTGTCTCCGAGCCCCAGGAATTCCTTAAAAACTTTTTTCAGAACTCGATCAACTCAGGAAACGGTTCGATAAGCGCTCTTGACCAAATAGTGTTCACGTAGTTCAAAGCGAAGTAATTTTGAGCAAGGTGAATCCAAAACGCCCCACGCTTTGTCAAACGAAAATATCCGCCTTCGTCTGTTAAAAAACCCACTTTTCTAAAAAATTCCACGATACGCTTCACCTTAGGATCTTTACCGAATCTTTTTTCGAATTCCTGCTTCGAAATTACCGTGTCGTAAAACCTCCAGTAGAGCCAAAATAGATCGTCCATTCGTTTGTTGAACGCAAATTCAAGTGAAGTTGGCAGTTTCCCCATGCTTAAACGCTCGATGTAAGCTTGAACGGGGAATGTATTCAGGTAGAAGCCCCACGGAAAATAGCTACCTGCGCCTGCTCCAAAACCTAAGTAGTACTCCCTGGTTACCGAGGAGTACTTTACACTCTTAGAATTTGAGGCCTTTTTCATGAAGCTCCACACGGAGACTGGTTCGTAACCTTCGGACACTAAGTAATCGTATACGAAATAATACTGCCTCCGTCTAACCATAAAATTTGGCATTTTCACGCGCTTAAGTCTTTTGTAACGTCCGATCGTGGAGTATGGGAATGTAAACAATGGATAAACGGTTATTTGCGTTGCCCCGTTATCTATTGCGGTTTTTAAATCACTTTCCAGTTCCTTAAGTGTTTGGTGGGGAAGTGCGAACATGAGATCCACGTTGACGTTTTCAAAGAGCTCAACAGTGTTTTTCAGTGCCTTGAGCGCAGTGACGCCATCGTAACTCCTTCCGATTAGGTTGAGCAATTCGTTCTTGAAACTTTGAATTCCAACGCTTATCACGCTAACACCTGCGTCTTTCAATACCCGAAGCGTCTCCTTGGAACACTCAGCTGGGGTGATTTCCAAGCATACGTCTCCGGTTATCAAAAAAACTTCTCGAAGTAGAGTAAGGCCATCGACTAGATCCAATGGTGAAATTGCCGGTGAACCACCACCAAAGTAAATCGAAGGAACTTGGAAACGTCCAATTACATCAGCGTAGGTTATAATTTCAGCCTTCAACGCTGGAAAGTATTGACCTGCCAATTCCGCATCCCAGGGGACTTTGTTGTACGGACAGTATGGACAAGTGTGCTTACAAAATGGGATGTGAACATAGATGTGTAACGCCTCGATGCCGCTAGCGTTCAAACGCTCCAGCGAAATTCCCGGGTCTTCAGATGCGGTGAATTGAAATCTAAATACACGGCCAAGAAGGTATCTCCGGAATGCCTTGGTGAAGAGATTCATCATCTTACATCGCCACCAGTTAGCTTATTTCCGCCATATACAAAATTATACAACTATTTCGTTGATTTTTCCACATAGACGTGGTACAATAAAATCGAAATAGTTCGTACAACGAAACATTATATGGACGTTCCGCCGTGGGAGGATTTTGATGGCGAAAGTTGATGTATTGAACAGCTCCATAGAGTCAGCGCTTTTTCACCTTTCTTGGCCTTTAATTATCTCGATGGGGCTGCAAACTATCTACAATATCGTGGATTCTTACTTTTTGGGAAAGCTCGGTGCTGTACAATTTTCGGCCTCGACTATTACTTGGCCGGTTATTTTCACCTTCATCTCGTTGGCAATGGGATTTGCAAATGCAGGAGTGGCCATAGTTTCGCAGAACGAGGGCAAGCGAGATAGGGAAGCTGTTGCACGTTCAGTTGGCCAGCTGTACCTCCTAACGCTTTCCGTAGGGGTACTCGCCACCTTCTTGGGCATTCTTTTTGCGCGCCAGATAGTGAACTCGATAGCGGGCAAGAAAAGTGCCGAGGTAATTCCATTTGCGTTAAGGTACTACATTGTTGATATGATAGGTCTACCTCTTGTGTTCATCATCAATAGCACGACAGCTGCTATGAGAGCTGTGGGTGATTCACACTTTGGAATGAGGGTAACGCTCTTTATGAATATATTGAACATGGTCTTCGATCCGCTACTGATATTCGGTGTGGGCCCTTTTCCGGCACTCGGTGTTGAAGGGGCTGCATGGGCAACAAACATTGGAAGAACCGTTGCTGCCATTGTCTGTGTCAAGAGTCTTTTCGGCCGTCAACGGGCTTTTGACGTGAAAAGATCCGATTTCAGTCCCGATTGGCGGTTAATAAAGTTGATTTTAAAACTCGGCTTGCCAAACGCGTTGGGTATGTCGGTAACCTCCGCTGGTTTTGCGGTGATTATGAAATACGTTGCCATGTTTGGACCAGCTGTTATTAGCGCCTACGGTATCGGTAACAGGGTTACGAACTTGGTTTCAATGGTCTCTTTTGGGCTTGCTGGTGCCGTTTCAACGATGGTGGGCCAGTTTATTGGTGCGCATAGGTACGAAGATGCTGAACGTGCAGTTTCGAGGGCGTTTTTCTGGAATGTCATGATCATCGGTTTGCTTTCGGTTGTCACGTTCGTTTTTGCGAAAGAGGTGACGAGATTTTTCATTGATGATCCTGAAGTCATAAAGATGGGAGAAGTTTACTTCAGATATATATCATTCTCTATGCCGATATTCACCGCCTACATGATATATAACAGTGCTCTCGTTGGTGCTGGTAAGACAATTCTCACAATGATTGGAGATATCGTGAGGCTTTGGGGAATAAGGATTCCCATAATTGGTGTTTTAGCGGTAACGATGGGATTCCGCGGAATTTTCGTTGGGATGATAGTGAGCAACTTTGTTGTTTTCTTTATGACTTACGCATTTTTCAAGTTTTCAGATTGGCGCAAAGCTGTTGTTTGATTTGCGAATCGAATACAGATTTAAGAAAAATGCCCCGGGCGTGCCGGGGCTTTTTAATTGCACACTTGTTCTAAAGCATATCAGAAAAGTACCATTGCCAGGTAATCTATCGCAACCGAAACTATCGAGTCAAAAATCTCTTTTGGAATCTCCAACCCCAGTTCTTCGTAGAGTTCATCGATGAGTTCGAGCACTTCCGCCTTTTTCTTTTCACCCTCACCTGGGCGTTCAACCAGGAGCATAAACAGCTTGACTACGTCCCACAACCACTTCATATTTGTCACCACACCTGATGTTAATCTAGGAGATTAATAAGCACTTCTACGTTTGTTTCCGTGATTCTTGCTTCATCAGGTTCAAAGCCCTCGGGTACAACTTTCAAGTTTTTCAGTATGTGCATGTCGCTTCGGAGCTCTTCCACGTTGATTGTTTCAACAGGCTCTGGAATGTTCAAACGCAACGTCCTCGTTTGACCTTCTTCATTTTTTCTGAAGAACAACGTCAATCTCTTCATTTGACATCACCTACGCTTTTAGTTATGACAACTTGTGCGTTTTCACAGGTGTACTTGGAGTACTTATCGAAAAGTTCCACCAACACTTGCGCGTTCGAATCCTCGAAATCTTCCGGAACGTTTATGGTTTGCCTACGAAAGATGGGACTGTTCGATTCATCGTAGCCCATAAGCCAAGTAACGACGATTCTCTTCACTTACGATCCCTCCCAATGAATCTCCGAGACTTCCTTAAACTTCTTTAAGGGTTTGCTTACCTGCGCAGGCAAGGTAATATATCTACCAAGGTACGAGGGTGACATGGAAATTGAGTGAAGCGGGTTCGACAAGCCGTTGTTGATGATTTGAACGTTTCTGGAAACGTGGTATAATAAAGGAGCTACATAGCTAAGGATGGTCAGAGTAACGAAAGGGTGAAGATAAGATGGGAAGCGTGGAAGGATTTACAAATCAAGATATGGAGTTTTATGAACGCTTTCGCGCACCTGTCTGGAAGGTGTGGGATATTTTCTACAATCCGAATGGTTGGGATCCTTGGTTCACCGATGGTATGAAAGTTGACGAAGAGACAGGAGAGATTTACTTTCGGTGGTTTAGGCTAACCGACGGACAGGTGGTCGTAGACCGGGGAAGGATAGTGTCCGTTGTTCGCCACAGACTCTTTTCATTTTGGTGGTACGAATACGAGGATGGTTACAGGAGTTTTGTGGAACTCGAGTTTCAACCAACAGGTGTTGAAGAGACTATTGTGACAGTCAGGGATAAGACGTTTGTGAAGGACGAAAGTGAATTACCAATACGGTATCGGTGCGCTTACGGTTGGGGACAGATGATGCTGCTTGCGAAAGCTTACGTTGAGAATGGGTTGATTCTCATTTAAGAGCCATAGATTCTTTAGACTTTTTGCGTGGAGTGTGATAAGGTGAAAGCAAGTATCATCGTCAACGGAGGCACTAAAGGTACGCTGTTGATCACTGGCGATTATATTATTGCCGTCGACGGTGGTGCCAATGAACTCCGAAGAAGGGGAATAATACCCAACGTCATCATTGGTGATATGGACTCGATTAGTCAGTCAACGCTGAATTACTTTAAAGACAAGGGAGTCAAGGTCGTAACCTATCCGCACGAGAAGGATGAAACCGATTTGGAACTTGCATTGGTTTACGCGTTTGAAAATGGTGCTGAAAGCGCTGAGATACTTAATTGGCAGGGTGAAAGGCTTGATATGATACTGGCCATGATTGGCCTGATTTCACGCTTTGATAACGTTGTTGCAATCTCGGAAATATGTGAACTGGGAGTTTTACGAACTGGCGAACACACGCTTAAAGCGCTAGCTGGTGAGGTCTGGTCGATATTACCACTTTGTCATGCACGGTTAAGGCTGGAGGGGTTCAAGTATCAATTTGATGGTGATATGGATTTGGAAAAACCCATTGGTGTGAGTAACGTTTCCACAACTGAGGCAGTACGGATTTCGGTACAGGACGGTAAGGTGGTGTACATTCGTTGGAAGAGAAAACCGTTGTAATTCTCGGAGTTACTGGCTCAATTGGAACACAGACGGTGGATGTAATCTCAACGATTGGTGGTTTTCGGATTGTCGGGGTTAGTTTTGGTAAGAATGTTGACTTTGCAAATCGCATCGTTAGTGCCTTTCGTATTCCATATTACCACGGTAATGGAACACTGGAATTTGGCTCAAAGCTTGGAAGTATCGAAGAATTGCTTGAGAAAACCAAACCGGATATCGTCGTCTGCGCTATTCCGGGTATTGAGGGTGTAAAAGCGGCGTTTGAATCGCTGAAGTATACCAAACGCTTAGCACTTGCAACGAAGGAGGCCCTTGTTTGCGCGGGCCCATTCTTCAAAAGGATGGTTAGAGAAAAAGGGGTCGAACTGATTCCCGTTGACAGTGAGCATTCGGCGATATTTCAGCTAATTGAGGAAAGCGTTGAAAAAATAGTTCTTACAGCTTCAGGTGGTGCTATCCGAGATGTACCGAAGGACCAGATTCGAGGATTAGGACCACGGGAGATTTTGAGGCATCCGACATGGCGAATGGGCCATAGGATAACTGTTGACTCTGCTACGATGGTAAATAAGCTCTTTGAAGTTATTGAAGCGCACGAACTCTTTGATATCTCTTATAGTGATATTCATGTAATGATTAATCCATCGAGTTTCATACACGGTATCGTCTATCTGAAGGACGGCACAGTCAAAATCCACGCCGGGCTACCTGATATGCGCGTTCCCATCGCTTACGCGCTGACGTATCCGGAAAGAAGGTACACTGGTAGGATTCCGGAAGTACGTGATTTCGACATGAGGTTAATCGACATCGAGAAGGACAGATATCCCATATTCGACTACGGTTTGAAATACGTTGTAAACGACTTAGCCAGGCGTGTCGCTTTAAACGCTGCCGATGAGGTTGCTATCGAAGCCTTCTTGGCAGGACGCATTTCTTTTGGAGAACTAATCGATACTATACTTTACGTAGTTGATAACGTTAGTTCCGAGATAAGGGATTTAGATGAAGTTTTTTACGTCGACTTAATTGCAAGAAATTTAGCTAAGGAGGCGCTTGCGCGAATTGAAAGGAGGGTACCAAAATGACGGTAATACTGAATGTGATAGCGTTTATTTTAGTTTTCATGTTCATAGTTGTGGTCCACGAGTTAGGTCACTTTATCTTTGCAAGAATCTTTGGGGTGACTGTTAAGGAATTCGCCATCGGTTTTGGACCTTATATTTATCGTAAAAGGGGAAGAAAAACAGATTTCAGGATAAACGTATTTCCACTCGGTGGATACGTGAGGTTGAAGGGTGAGGATCATGAGGAAGCAGAGGAACCAGACGCATTGTACGGTGTTTCCGCTTGGAAAAGGTTCTTTATAGTCCTGGCCGGTCCGCTCTTTTCGATAGCGGCTGGCTATTTGCTGTTCATGTTGATTATCGGTACGTGGGGTTATAGACCCATCGTTATTGATGATGTATTACCTGGTTCTCCGGCCCAGCGTTCAGGTATCCAAGCTGGAGATGTTGTGCTGAAGGTTAACGACCGTTACGTTTTCGATAATGTTGATATGACGAATATAATTCGAAAAGGTCGGCCAATAGAACTTGAGGTTTTGCGCGAACGTGGAAGCATCAAGGTGAGCGTGACACCTGAGATGACCGATGAGCAATATTACATTTACTTTGAAGATGTGCAAGGTGAGATTGGGGGTAGGGTGTTCACAATCAACAACGTTGAATTTAGTTCGTATATCAAATCTTGGAAGAGGGAGTACGTAAGTGTGTCTTCGGAACTAGGTGAATTGAAGGCTGTACTTTCAAGCGTATCGGTGGTACCTAAAAGGTACGCCATAGGTATTTACTATGGTCAGTTTTCAAACGTGGTTGCGAAGGACGTAGGGCCTTTTAAGAAAGGTGACGCAATAACGATGATTGCGGGTATGGAGATAGATAGTTCTGTGGATCTTATAGATGCCTTGACGGCACTTTCACTTAATCCTGGTGAACTATATGTGAGCTTAACGGGTTCGAATGTGGACAAGATTGTCTTTCCATTACCGAGTCAATTCGAAGTTAAAGTTCGCTCGGGGTCTCTAAAGGTTTCGAGTAAGGAGCGTTCATTCACAATTGGAAAAGAAGAATTACGGAAGTTATTGAGTACCCCCGGCATATTCGAACGTGTTGCGCCAGTTTTGAAACCAAGTGGCGTTGAATTTCTGAGGCTATCAATTGAGCGGACAAACAGACTCGCACTGTACATTTGGAGAACCTTGCCGGGAATATTCGTAGGTAGAAACGTAAAAGAGGTAACCGGACCGGTGGGTATGGTCCAAGTAATTGGTCAAGCGGTTCAGGTAGGTTTGGAAACGATACTTACAATCGTTGCTATCATTACGATAAATCTAGGAATTTTTAACTTACTTCCACTTCCCGCACTTGACGGTGGACGTATAGTTTTTGCATTGCTGGAAATGGTTGCAAGGCGAAAGATCAACAGAGATGTTGAGAATCTTATCCACACACTCGGTTTCTTCCTGCTTCTTGGACTTTTGGTTTTTATCACGTTTGTGGACGTTACAAGACTAATGGGACGTTGAGAGGTTATCGGCCAGGTATATAAAGGGAAAACTTTTGGGCAAAGTTTTCGTACTTGCTCTCAGTGAGTTGGACTACTTTGGTTGGGTGAAACTTGGTGCCCACCCCAAAAAATAGGAGGTATATCCGTCCGGGCTTTCCAACGGTTATGGTTGCCTCAGGTGGTATTATTACATCGTAGTTGGTTCGTATCTTCGGCTCTTTGAAATAGAAAAACCTGTAATCTGAAAGTCCAGGTTTTAGTTCTTTGTTAAAGTACGTCTTTTCCGCATCACGAATGGAGAACCACACGTTCTCGTTACCGATGGTGAAAACCATAAAGTAACCTGTTGTCGGATCATCGGAGATGTTGGCAAGTATCCTTTCAAAATCGTAGCCGAACTCCCTCAAATAGTTTGCGGCCGAAATATATTTGTCAACAAGAGAATTAGGTGCCATCAGAGCCTTTACGGATTCAACTTCTTTGTGTACTTGGTTGACTTTTTGGTCCACGTAGTTAGTTACGTTGCTTAATCGTGAGATAATCTCCCGGTAAGCGATTAAGTTTCCTATCGAAAGTGCTACCGATATCAAAACGATGATAAAAAAGAGCATTCCAAAGAACGTTGCTAAATCTCTCGTACGCTTCTTTCTCCTAATAACTGGCAAGGTACTCACTCCTTTTAAGTATTTATCACCTTTCTTCTGTCGTTGGATTTTTGATTACTCCACCTGGCGCGGTTCCTTTGAAACAACTCGTGCCTTGATTATCAATCCTACCAGCGCTGCAAAGATAATCGTTGAGGTACCGCCGTAGCTTAGAAAGGGGAGCGGTATACCCGTGACTGGTAACAGACCTATGTTCATCCCAACGTTTTCGAATATGTGAAACGCGAAAACTCCACACGATCCAACGGTAACATACTTCCAAAAGTTATCTTTCAAACGATCCAGCTTTGCCAGTGCGAGCACTAAAATTGTACCATACAGCCCCAATAAAAACAAAGTTCCGAGTAAACCGAATTGTTCAGCGTATGCGGAGAAGATAAAATCCGTGTGTTGCATAGGAACGACTCTCATATTTGTGATGGTTCCTAAACCGTAACCTGTACCACGTACCCCACCGTTGGCAATCGCGGCTTTCGACATCAAGACGTTGTACGCTGCTGAGTGGAGGTGTTTATCCGGATTCAGTACAGCCAGAATACGTGCTCTTTGGTAGTCCTTTAACAATGTGAAAAATGCCAAAGGTGCGCTTGCGATGGTAATTCCCATTGTCCATAAAAGGTACTTCAATTTCATCCGACTTGAAAATAACATTACAAACCAAATAAAGAAAAGTAGGATTGTCATACCAAGATCCGGCTCGAGAAACACCAAGATCGCCGGTGACAGGATGAGTACGGATTTCAAAAATCCTCTGAGCGTCCCTTCATTCTTTGGATCGTTCAAAGTTGATGACAACATAAGAACAAGCGAGAGTTTGAAGAGCTCAGAAGGCTGGAGGTCAAAGGGACCTACATCAATCCACCGGCGCGCTCCGTAAACCGTCTTGCCAACCAAGAGTACTAAGACAAGGAGTATAACAGACAATACGTACGCGATCCTTCCTAAGGTTTTTATTCGAATTTCCTTTTCGACGATTACGTACACCATTATGCTAAGCGCTAACAGATCCCAGATTACTTGCTTTTGGAACCTGGGAGCTTCCTTCGTATCGAGTACAACGCTTCTTAACGTAACCAATCCTAAGATCATCAAAATCACGACAACAAGCGCAATTATAAAATCTGAAATTGAATACTCATTTTCCCTGATCCTCGGAAATTTGTACATCGTTTTCCCTCTCGAGTTGTAAATTTCCAGCTCTGTGTGCTTGTACTCTTTCCACAAGCTTGCAGTACTGACACTTCTCCTCTGTTGTGGGAAAGCCACAAATTGTGCATTCTCTTAGCTCAACTTTGGCTTCACTTACCAGCAGAGGTTTCATTGTTTCAAAGTACCCGAACAATAACCTATGTTTCACACCCGGCTGTTCCCACTCAAGTGCGTTAAGGTGCTTTTTGTATTGTGCACTCGTTGCTCCCCGTGCGAACGGACATTTCTGTTCTAAAAACGGTATGCCATTGAGAAAGACGTACGCGTACGTTTCGCGTTCGGTGACGTAAATCAGCGGTTTGGCCTTTCTCACAAACTTCGGGTGAGTCTTTTCGAGAACCGGCCACTGCCGAGCCATGTAGTCAACCTGCCAGTTGAGAATGTTGCCAAAGAGAAATGTTGCCTCATCGTCCATGTTGTGACCAGTTACAAGTACATCGAAGCCGTTTTCGTAAGCGTATCTGTTCATCCAATGCCGCCTAACAATACCGCATATACTGCACACCGGCCTTTTGACGATCCTTGCGACGTCCGCAGTTCCAAGACCACCAAAATCTTTTGTAACATCGAAGACGTTTATCTTAACACCTGTCGCAACTTCGATATTTTTTACCACCCGTTCGGCTAAGTTTGTGTGTGGGCCCATTTTCAGGAACAAGCCTTCGACATGATAACCTAGTCTCTTCAACGCGTAAAGTACCGCTGAGCTATCCTTTCCCGTAGAGACAGCGACCAATATCCTGGATCTTCTGTCGAACATCTTGAATTTACTGATGCCCTTTTGGACTCTTTTCTCAAAAAATTCCACAAAATGTCCCTTGCACAGCGCAATGTTGTGTGCTCGAAGGTGGATCACCGCCTGCTCACCACATTTTTTGCACTTCAAACCGTATCACCTCCGGAATAATTTCTTGCCCTGTTCAGATTTTACCATTGCTACGGCAAAAATAAAGTCCCCCTGGGAAAGGGGGACTTTTTGGCTAACAGTCAGTTAGCTTCTTAGTACCTGAACGAGAAAACGGACCTGACACCATTGTAGTAGTAGAAGATGCCAACGTAATCTCCTTTTTTAATGTTTTCAATCACGGCGTTCCAATCGCTAACATTTTTAATATCGTACGCATAACCGTTCACCGAGATTCTCCAGATTGCCGAGCCAACCTTGATATAACCGTTCGTTGATTCACGCACGAGGACTCCATCCAAGCCGGTCGGAATCTTGTACTTATTTCTATCGTCCGCTGTTATGTTTGACACACTCATACCGAAGAACTCTTTGGCAGTGTGACTGCCAGTAGCTGTCGTAGTTGGCAACGTACCGAGAGTAACCTCTATTACCATCTCTCGGCCATTGCGATTGATGGTAACCTTTACGCGAGTACCCGGTGTGTAATTCCTTATCACCGAGGTTAGTTCTTCGGCAAGTTCAACGTAAGTACCGTTTACCTTGATTATTACGTCGCCTTCTTTAATGCCGGCCTTGTCGGCTGGTGAACCTTTCTCCACCTGGGCAACGTAAACACCTTTCGTAACCTTTAAACCGAGGCTTTTTGCGAGGGATTCTGTAACTGTTTGAACGTATACCCCAAGGTAAGCTTTCTCAACCCTACCGGTTGCGATGATTTGCTTTATAAAACTCTTTGCCGTGTTGATTGGTATAGCAAAACCAATGTTCATTGCTTGAGTCGGGTTTATAATGGCCGTATTGATTCCGATAACCTGTCCGTAAATGTTTAGCAACGGTCCTCCGCTGTTTCCAGGGTTGATAGCCGCGTCGGTTTGTATAAGTCCTGTGTAGTATCCTTTTCCATCTGGTTTGGGTATCTTTCTACCAACCGCGGAAATCACACCGACAGTTACCGTGTGTTGAAATCCCAGAGGGTTTCCAATAGCGATTGCCCATTCACCAATCTCAAGCTTATCGGAATCACCCAGCTCAACTGTTGGGAGATCTTTTTTTGCACCTTTAATCTTGATCACAGCGATGTCGAGTTCTTCATCACCACCGATGTATTCCGCATCGTACGTTTCACCGCTCATGAGCGTGACTTTTATCTGTTTTGCACCTTTAACAACGTGGTAATTCGTTACTACGTAACCGTCTTTAGTGATTATGAATCCCGAACCCACACTGTTGGAATCTTCAAACTGCCTTGGAATGTCTCCGAAGAACTGACGATAGAACTCTCGGATGAACGGATCAAGGTAAACTTCGGTTTGCACCACGACGTCTATTTTGACGACGGCTGGGGCAGCAGCTTTTACTACGTTCACGATCGGGCTTTTGTAGTCCACGTTTACCTGAGCAAATACGGGAACATAAAACACCAATGTTAAGAGGGCTAAAACCAACGAGATAGGTAGAACCAACCTTAACCGACTCATAAGTCATGCCTCCTTTCGCTCAGAAATCTTTCCATAGGACACGACTATTATAACACCGCGGAACTTAAAATTTTCTTAGAAAAACGCACTTACTCAACTGATTTCTTTGTTTATCCTTCTTTCATCCGGTCGTCTGTATTTACTTTTGTAAAGAAACGTGATAAAATGTAAATGCAAGGTTACAACGCAGGAGGTGAAGTTAATGATATTGAGATTTATCTTGGGCACAGGAGAAAGCTTGGAGATTTTTGAGGAAGCACCTCTCTTGGTGATAGTGAGGGATCTGTTCTACTCAGGCGATTGGCACAACATGTCGAAAGATTTTGAGGAAAGTACCATACTGGGCAAACAGATATCAACGCTTGAAATGTTGGAAGAAAAAGTTACCGCTCTGAACGATATAATTTACGAACCGATTGTTTGGAGCGAGGTTATTGAATTCTTTGAAAAATACAGCATTACCCCGGAATCGATGTTACACGCAACCGCTGATGGACTGTACGAACTTGCACTTGATTATGCGGATAAAAACCAAATTGAAACGGCGAAAGATATTTTGAAGTTTGCAATGAGGTTGGACAAAAATTACGCCCCGGCTTACGAATTTTACGGCACACTGCTTCTTGAGGAAGGTGACGTTGATGGGGCGATTAAATACTTGAATAGGTCTATAGAACTCGACCCATGGCTTATTCAATCATATTCAATGCTTGGGGAGGCTTATTACAACCTCGGAAAGTACGACAAAGCCATCGAATACTGGGAGAAAGAAGTGAAACTTGCTCCCACCAACACGTTTACGTACTTTATGCTAGCCGATGCGTATACCAAGGTCGGTAATACCGAGAAGGCGATAGAAATATTGGAAAAGTTCAGATCGGAGACTGAAAACAGCATAATCGCTCTTTACGAGCTCTCGGAACTTTACAAAAGAACAGGAAACGACGCGAAAGCAAGGGAGTACGAGAGTTTGCTGATGGAAATAGACCCGGAGAAGGATCCAAACGGTATAGAGATATGGGCAAAAGTTCATTTGAGAAAGGGCAACTACGAAAAAGTTGTAAACGTTGTTGAAAACGTTATGAAAAACAACCCAGAGGCAAAACATCTAGGTTTAGTGCTTGCAGTCGCTTACGTTAAACTCAACCAGATAGAGAAAGCTAGACGTATGATCGAGGAACTCAAAGATGACAACTTCTGGTATCTTTACGGTAAGAGGGAATTCTTTGATGATCTGTTGACAGAGGCGGAGAAGGAGTTATGTGGAATTTCGTAAAAAATCTTACCGCATTTATTTTAGGGCTTGTCTTTGGTAGTTTTTCAAACGTTTTGATTTACAGACCAATTGCGGGGCTAAAGTTGAACGAGCCCCGCTTTTCAATATGTCCACACTGCAAAACACGCATAAAATGGTACGATAACATTCCGTTGGTTAGCTACGTCTTACTTCGAGGACGCTGCAGAAATTGCGGTGAGCGTATTAGCATACGCTATCCACTTGTAGAGTTGCTACATGGTTTACTGTTTCTTCTCAACGTGATTTTCTTTCCGTTAGAGTTAGCGTACGCGCTCAACGCACTCTTTTTCGTGTCCTTTGCGGCTGCGGTCATAGACTTCAAGTTGTTGATGTTGCCTGATTACACGTGGATGGTTACGTTAATTGTGGGAATTTATGTTAATTTAACACGCTTTCGGTCACAAATAGTCTTTGATTTATTTGCTGGACTTATCGTCCTCATTTTACTGTCAATTTTGAAGTTTCGCTACAAGGATGGACTCGGTGAAGGTGATATATTCCTTTTTCCCGTTTACGCGTTCGCATGTGGCTTTCAGTACATGCCATTGCTACTGTTTTTATCTTCCATTTTGGGTATTTTGTTCGGTTACTTTAAAAAACTCAGGGTTATTCCGTTTGGTCCGTTTATAGTTTCCGTAGGTTATGTGTTGGTATTTGTACGTTACGTTCAATCGCTGTGAACTTTATTTTTTTGAAAAAATATACAAGGCCCGAACCGTTGGGCCTTTTGTTTTGTTTGAGTTTATGGTATAATCTAACGGAACTCGGAGAATACTATCCAAATGAAGGGAGTTCAGACGACTTGAGAGTTTTCTTAATCACAATTGCCGCGATTCTTTTGGTAATTTTGGTATTACTTTACAGACTCTTTCCGCTTAAGTATTACAGTTACGTGTTGTTGTATTGCGATGACCTGGATCCTTTGCTCGTTATGGCAGTTATTCGCACCGAGAGCAGTTTCAGGGAAAACGCGGTTTCTCCTCTTGGAGCTTACGGTTTGATGCAAGTTATGCCGCAAACCGCGGAATGGCTCAATTCAAAGTTTAATAAGAATTTCGATTATAAAACTGTTGAAGGAAATATCGCCCTTGGATGCTTGTACCTCAATTACCTTGTTGAAAAAGACGGCAACCTTGAAGATGCTTTAATTCACTATAACACAGGACCGTACGCTCAGCAGGAGATCAAAGATGATGCAGGGCGACGTTATGTAAGAAAGGTTCTGAGAAACTACAACTTTTATAAATTCCTTTACAGAAGGTGAAGCGTATGAGAATCGTTACCGCGAGTGAAATGCGCCAACTCGAGTCAACGACATTTCACGAATTCCTAATAGATGAGGAGATTTTGATGGAACGTGCTGGAATATCTGTTATTGAGGCAATGTGGAACGAACTTGGAGACCTGAGGTCAAAAAATTTTGTTGTGTTATGTGGTCCCGGTAATAACGGCGGTGATGGTTTTGTGATAGCTCGTGACTTACTAAACACGACAGAAGCTGTTAGAGTTGTGATACTGGACGAGCCAAAGTCAGGTACCGCGCGTAAAAACTTTGAAAGGTACGTCAAACAAGGTGGAGTGGTTTTGAAGTTTGATGAACTTGATCCGAAGTTTGTTTCCAACATGATATCTTCTGCGGATGTAGTTGTGGATGCAATATTTGGTACAGGCTTGAATAAACCGATAACCAACGAGAGGTACGCATCGCTTATAGAGATGATCAACTTCTACTCAAGATATGTCGTTTCGGTGGATATACCATCCGGTGTCGAGGCGGATACTGGAAAAGTTCTTGAGCACGCCGTTCGTGCGGATATGACTGTTACTTTCGGTTTTCCAAAGCCCGGTCACTTTCTTTATCCTGGGAGGGAGCTGACGGGAAAACTAAAGGTTGCAAATATTGGTATTCCACAGCAGGCTTCGACGTTGTTGTACTCTGGAATGTATCTCCTAACGCGCGATACGATAGACCGTCCGCAACGACCTAAATGGGCGTACAAAGGTTATTTCAAGAGAGTTTACGTGATAGGTGGTTCGGAACGTTACAAAGGAGCGCCGATACTTACCGCTCTTGCTGCGCAGCGTTCCGGCGCCGGTTATGTAAAACTCATATCGACACGAGAGGTTTGCAACCTGGCAATTAGCATAGATCCATCGCTCGTATGCGTGAGTCTCGAAAACTTGTACGGTGTGTATGAAATTTTTCAAGAGATGGGAGAGGGAACCGTTTGTGTTTTAGGTCCGGGATGGAGTTTGGAAGATTCAGAGGAAAAGTTAAGGCTAATAGAACATCTTTTGAAGGATTTTAGAGGCATTCTCATCTTGGATGCGGATGGGCTGAATATTTTAGCAGATCGTATTGAGATTCTAAAAAATCCAGATCGGAAAGCACGGGTGGTGCTTACGCCGCATCC
>JAUQPP010000031.1 GCA_030550315.1 Thermotogota bacterium
CCATCGTACGGCCAATTTTTCTCTATGTGGTTAAGAGTGGAAGGTTTGAGGTGGTTGGGACGTGGAGGGAATGAGAAAAATATCTCGTGAGGAGTTCTTTAGTAAAAAGATAAGTGCAAGTTTGTGCCATTTCTTCTTGATTTTGGTTACTTTATTTTCAGTGCTTTTTGTAATTATGTATTTGCATGATACCATTCTCGTAAGACGGGTTAAACATTACGGGAAGCTTCTAAAGGCTTACGAGTTGTACGTGACTGGTGATAAAAGCTTTGAGTCTTTTGTTAAAGAAAATAACTTGAATGAGGTAAGCTGGCTTTTGTCAAAATTCAACTTACTCACCGTAAGGAAGAGTTTAGATGAAGCAAAGATTGCTTTCGAAAAGGGAAACTTTGCCGATGTAATTTCGGCACTTGGGAGTATGAAAGATGCCGAATCGCCATGGGACGACGAAATTTTCTATCTCTTAGGTAGTGCTTATGCTAAAGTAGGCCAGGTGGAACAAGCAAAATTCTATTTGAGTTATTTCTTGCGTAGTTTTGAAAGCTCGATTTATCGTAAAAACGCGTTGTTCCTACTTTCCACTTTGTCTGAAGGCGAGGAAAAAAAGAAAATCGAGGAGATTCTCAAAAAGCTTCAATAGTTACTAAGAATTGGCGGTCTTGCTTTTTGAAAGGTGGTAGGTTTCGATGCTCAGAGATGTTCAAAGTGAACCGGATCACAGGAATATTTACCTTCATCGTGTGGGAGTAAAGGGTGTGAGTTACCCCATTGTTGTGCTCGACCGCACCAACGGTGTTCAGCAAACGGTCGCCTCAGTGAATATGTACGTCGATTTGCCTGAAAACTTTCGAGGAACGCACATGAGTAGGTTTATTGAGGTGCTGAACGAATATCACTTGGAAGTTAGTCCCAAGAAGATAAGAGACATGTTGAGCAGATTGAAAAGCGTGTTGAATGCAAAACGTGCGGTTCTCGAGGTTAGTTTTCCATACTTTGTTTTAAAGCATGCGCCTGTGAGCCAAACTGAGAGTTTCTTAAAGTACGAGTGTGCGTTTCAGGCTGAGCTTTTCAATTCGCATTTTCGCTTCGAAACCATCGTAGAAGTCCCGATACATACACTTTGCCCGTGTTCGAAGGAGATTAGCGACAGAGGTGCACACAATCAGCGAGCTGTTTGTAGGGTTACGTTTGTTTCGAGCGAGATGGTCTGGATCGAGGAAATTATCGAAATTGTTGAATCAAGTGCAAGTTCTCCCATATTTACCTTACTCAAGAGAGTTGATGAAAAGTTTGTCACCGAGCGTGCTTATGATAATCCAAAGTTTGTTGAAGATGTTGCGAGGGATGTGGCGTTAAAACTTAAGGAGCATGGTAAAATAAAGTGGTATCGTGTTGAAGTGGAGAGTTTTGAATCGATACATCTTCACAATGCTTACGCTTGTGTAGTGAGTGATGAGGTATTGTGAGGGTGTGAAAACAGTCCGTAAGGAGGTGTAGAATTTGAACTTTTCTGAGATACAGGTCCAAAAAGTATTGTCTTTACTTGGATTTGCAGCACGAAGTGGAAAAATTGCTTTCGGAAAGGATATGTTAAGAGAATACATCACCAATCCTAGAATAAAGAGGAAAGTTGTCCTAATCGCTGTTGATGCTGGTGAAAGGGTAAAGAAAGATCTAAGAATAAGGTGTGAGATAAATAAAGTACCTTATTTCGAACTTTCTCAGAAGAGTGAACTGGCGCACGCGGTCGGAAAGCGCGAGATATCGGCTATAGGTGTGATGGATCCGAATATTGTTGATGGGATATTGGACGTTCTTCAAAGCCAAAAAAGCAAGTGAAGAAATATAGTGTTAGAATCGCCTTGTTTACAAGAACCAAAAATTTACAGCGGTTTTTCAGCTAAATTCGAAGAGCTGGAAAAAAGTGAAGGAAATCAATAAAAGAGGGCAGAGACACTGAAACGGATACACGTGAATGATGAGAGATAGGGATAGATGAGGATACGACAGGTTATTCGGAGTAGGGAGATGTTATTTGATTTGGCTGAACTTCGCTGAAAGGGATGGAAAAATAAGTTGAACTTTTGAAGTTGTGAAGAAACTTTTCCGTCAATTTTTGGATGTTTGCAGAAGGGCTTGAGGGGGGATAAGAATGTCGCAGCAGGAAAAGATTATGCCACTTTCCGAATTTTCACTCATAGATTTCGTAGAACTGGTAAACGAGATCTTCAAAGATTACGTGGTGCCAATTAACTGGAATGTACTAACGTTCAAAATGGATGCTCGGGAGAATTCCCTCTCTTTTTCTGACTCGTTCGTTTTTTTGAAGGGTGACAAACCGGTCGGATTCGTGCTCGTTGGCATACGTGGTCGAAGGGCACGTATAGATGCGATGGGAGTTGTGGAAAACGAACGTGGTAAAGGACTGGCTGAACGTATTTTAAGGCACTCGATGCACCATTTGAAGCTTAAGAACGTGGAAACTTTGGTGTTAGAAGTAGCTTCATCTGACGCTCGTGCTGTGAAATTTTACGATAAAAACGGTTTCAGGCGTGTACGCAACCTTTATACGATGGTTTTGAGAACTCCTTCAAACGTTGTAAGCGAGAGAATAAATGTTTCATTTATCGAAAGCGAATCAAAAGCAGTTTACTCGATGGCACTTGGAATTGAGATAAACCAGAGTAGAAAACCCAATTGGCAACGAGAACCGATATCCTTGCTTCTCGCGGATGGCAGATATCATTACGTTAGAATCCACTATGACGGCCAAGACGGTTACTTGGTATGGGGTAGAAATGACGATGGAACCACTTTCATTGTAGATTGTGCGGGAACTTCCCATGATTGGACTGAACTCGTTAGGTTGGTTGTGGAGTTCATTGTCGAACAGACGCACACAAACTTGATCAGTGTTGTTGCGGTTCCAGAGGATGACAAGCTTTGTCAAGCTCTAAAAAATGTGGGATTTGAGGTCGTGTTAACCCAGTACGAGATGGTCAGGCAGCTGTGATGTTCTTTTTGATGCTTGCGTGAGTACGTAGCGTTACTCGACAGAATTTATTGAAGGTAACTTTCCAGCAACGTCTTTTATTGCCAGTTTCGCTACTTTCTGAGCAAGGGTTTGTTGCTTAAGCCAGTAACCATCCAATATACCCTGCGCAGCGAGGCGTCCAAGGAATTTGTAATGAAAGTCTTTCAGTTGACCAGGACCTACATCCCATAGTGGTGTTCCGGGAAGTGGCATGAATGTGTGTGCGTGAATCTTGGCATGGTAGCGTTTCACTATGCGTTCTATGAATTTAAACGTCTCTTCAACATCTTCTCGAGTTTCAAACGGAAATCCAAAGATGAAGTCAACTTTCGCGTAAAATCCCTGTTCCGCCAAAACTTCCAGCGCTTGTTCAACTTGTTCAACAGTATGTCCACGTTGTATCATTTTCAGAATCCGGTTGCTGCCGCTTTGAGCACCTATAACGATGTAGTCGTGGTTTACGTACTTTTTTATTACTTTTAGCACCTCAGGTGTAACACTTTCAGGTCTAACATCCGACGGAAAAGTACCAAAGTAGATTTCCTTTGCTCCGGCAACCTTAACTTTGTAGAGTAACTCATCTATGACTTCAGGATTTGGTGTGACACCATTTTTGCTTCCGTATCCGAAAGCATTCGGTGTAATGAACCTCGCGACTGTTTTTCCGTGTTTTACCATAGTTTTCTGCGCTTCGACGATTGCATCGATAGATCTGTGTCTTACAATTTTCCCTGCTAACCTCGGCGTTTGGCAGTACCCACAGCTAAATGAACATCCACGAGAGATTTCTATGGGCATAAAGAGCTTCTTTTGTTCGCAAACGGCAGGAAAATCGTCAAGATTCACGCGTTCACTGATTCCGTCGTAGATTTTCTCTTCGGGTAATTGACTTTGACTCAAGAAGTGCACGATATTTTGTTCTCCATCTCCGATGAACACGTAGTGTGCACCAACTTCTAGTAGTTGTCGCGGGTTTGCAGATGCGTGTGGACCACCGGTGATGACGGTGTATCCACTACGACTTAGAACATCAATTTCGGTTGCAACTTGCTCGAAATCGAAACTCATAAACGAGTAAGCAACGACAGTACCTGCAACCGGAAGTTGCAGGATTTCTTCAAGGGATTTTGCTTCTAGTACATCGATGGACAAACGCGAAAGAATTGCCGCTGTTAAAGCGGTGACACTGTACCGATTAGTCTTACTTGAACGAAAAACGATTCTTTCAAAGACCATTCATTTACTCGCCCCAAAGAGCTTTTCTTACATCAAGAGGATGCTCAGCTAAGAGTAGCGAGTGTCCACTGTTCATGAAAACTATAGTCTTACACTCACGCCCGTACGTGAGGTTGACAATTTTCCCTCCGAATTGTATACTTGCCCTCATTCTCCTTGATATCGTTGAGCTCACCGGTACAACTGCAACTACGCGATCCCTCATGATGTAAACTTTGTCGTTGATTTTTGAAACTGGTTCGGTGTTTGGCATCATTCCACCTCCTCAACATGTGCGTTTTTGAAATTATACGTTGAACCTTATCGTAATTATATCACCATCTTCTACCACATAATCTTTACCAACAAGTTTAACTAATCCGGCATCTTTAACCGCTTTTTCAGATCCCAGCTTTATTAAGTCATCATATTTCATGATTTCCGCTTTAATGAAACCGCGTGCAAGGTCAGAATGAATTGTCCCAGCGGCATCAACAGCAGTGGCTCCCTTTCTCAATGTCCACGCACGTACTTCGTCTTTGCCAACGGTGAAGAACGAAATGAGACCAACCTGGCAGTAAAGGGCTCGTGACAGTCTTTGAATCCCCGTTTCCTCAGCGCCAATTTCTTTAAGGAATTCTATGCGCTCTTCTTCACTGAGCGCGTTAAGTTCCATTTCGAGTTTTCCGCAAAGTTCAACGTACGCGAAGTTGTTTTTAGTACAAATATCAATCACTTCGTTTTTGGTTTCGTAATCTTTCTGTTGGAACTGTTCTTCATCCAGATTAACGGTGACCGCGATAGGTTTCAACGTTACAAGCGAAAACCCACCAAGGAGTTTTTTCTCATCTTCGGTCAGAGTTAGCTTTGATAAGAGTTCTTCGTTCTCCAAAGCTTCGACAAGTCTTTTGAGTAACTTAAGTTCAGTTTCTTCTTTAGGTTCGAGCTTGCGTTTTGCATTTTCAAGTCGTTCGATTCGTCCGGTGATGATGTCTAGATCTCGAAAGAGAAATTCGGCGATAGTTATTTTGAGTTGTTCAACAGGTTTTTCCACTTCAGGTAAAGGAACACTCTCGTTTTTGAACGCTCTCACGACAAGCATCAGGGCATCGACATTCTGGAGCGCGTTAAAAACTTGGGTTCGTTCTTTCTTGTCATTAATTTTCAAAGGTGGTGTGTCGAAGAACTCGAGGGTTGCGTAGGTAACCTTTTTCGGTTCGTACATCTTCGCCAAAGTATCGACTCGTGGGTCATAAACTTTTGCAATGCCACGTTGGTGCTCCTGTGAGAAAAGATCAACTTCCAAGCCTGTAAGTAGTGAAAATATTGTCGTTTTTCCCACCTGGGATAGTCCCACAATTCCAATTTTCATTTTCCTTGCCTCCTGTCTAAGTTCGCTCTACAAAAACCTTGCGCAATTTCAAAACTCTTTCGTTGCGACCTTGTCTGATGAGTGTTTTGATGAAACTGGACGAACGTTCAGCTATTGCTACAGCCACCAAGCAGTCGTTGTGAAAAACCTGTACCAAATCGTCCTTCTCAAAATCTTCGAATTTCTCAATATCTTCCACTTTAGGTTGGATGCCGTTGGCAATCTTATCCTTGCTCTTGACGTATACCTTGGGAAAATCGAGTATCATTTCCATCGGTAGTAGATATCGGAATATTTCGCCTCTTTCTTTTAGTTCATCGAGTGAAACGCTATCTTCCACTCGAAACTTACCAACTTGGAGCCTCCTAAGTTCAATAGCTGTGGCACCGCATCCGAGAGCGAATCCAACATCCATACAAAGACTCCTGATGTACGTTCCAGCGGAAACTTCCGCAATGAACTCCACAAACGGAATTTCAATTTTCAGTTCTGAGATAGAGTATATCTCAACTTCACGAGGAGGTAGATTTATTATCTTACCTTCTCTGGCAAGTTCATAAAGCTTTCTACCCTGGTATTTTTTTGCTGAGTAGGCCGGTGGTACCTGCTTGTATCTGCCAACAAACGAGAATATGACATTTTCTAAATCTTCGGGAGTAACGTTTACTTCGTGGATTTCCATAACATTACCTGTTATGTCAAATGTATCAGTTACCAGTCCGAGTTGCATTTTCACATAATAAACTTTTCTCTCACCTTGCAAGTACTCGAGCAATCTGGTTGCTTTTCCCAGTCCTGTCACAAGTAAACCTGTTGCGAACGGGTCTAGCGTACCGGCGTGCCCAATTTGCTGTATACCGATTATTTTTCTTAGCTCTTCTACCACATCGTGGGATGTTATGCCTTTTGGTTTGTCAATCAATAGGATGCCATTGAGCTTTGCATTACTTTGTTTGAGGTGCCCAAAATCAATCATGTGCTTCACCTTTCCAATATAAATCGAGTTCTCAAGCCTTATACAAGAGCTGCTTGTTCTCACCAGTTTTCCAAAAATCTCACATCATTCCTGATCAAATCTC
Organism: Thermotogota bacterium; assembly: GCA_030550315.1. Lineage (GTDB taxonomy): Bacteria > Thermotogota > Thermotogae > Thermotogales > Fervidobacteriaceae > Fervidobacterium_A. Next base: position 6,701 of record JAUQPP010000031.1, read on the forward strand.
TAATGTCTTTAATACCATATTTAACCATGGCGATTCTTTCTATTCCCAAACCGAAGGCCAATCCGCGCCACTTCTCTGGGTCGTATCCTACATTTTTGAAAACGTTTGGATGTACCATACCAGCACCGAGTACCTCAAACCAGCGGTTGTTGAAATAGATATCTACCTCGAAGCTTGGTTCCGTGAACGGGAAGTAACTGGGCCTGAGCCGGACCTTAGTATTTTCACCTAGCAACCTTCTGGCAAATTCCTCAAGGAAGTATTTAAGATGTCTGACGGTAACGTCATGATCAACGTACAAGCCTTCCATCTGTGTAAACATCGGCAGATGGGTAGCATCGTAGTCTCTTCGGTAGACTCTGCCTGGAGAAATTATTGCAAGTGGTGGTTTTCTTGACAACATTGTTCTGATCTGGACTGGGGATGTATGAGTGCGGAGCAAGTAGTTTTCGTTGATATAGAACGAATCGTGTAAATCACGTGCTGGATGCCATTCGGGCGTGTTTAGCGCATCGAAGTTGTACCATGGCTCCTCAATTTCCGGACCTTCAACAATGGAAAATCCCATCGAGATGAAAATGTCTTCAAGTTCCTCCTGTACCTTTGTGAGTATGTGAAGGTGTCCGAGGTTTCTGCGTATGCCAGGCATCGTTGGGTCTACCCATAGTTTTCTGCTTAATTGCTCCTTTTCCAAACGAGCTATATCCGCTTTTCTTTCTGCAAGTAATCTTTCTATCTCATCCTTTAGTTCATTAACCATTCGCCCCCAATTCGGCCTTTCTTCAGGAGGTAAGTCCTTCAACCGTTTCATTAACGAGGTAACGATTCCAGACTTTCCCAAATACTTAACACGGACATCGTTTAGTTCACGGCTTGTTGAAATTTTTTTGATTTCATCGCGAGCATCCGTAAGGATTTTGCTCAGTTCTTCTGCCATTTTGCATCCCCCTTCAAATCACTTTCAAATGACGTGTACCTAATTTCTTAAGTACGAAAAGTACTCCTGCACCGATGAAAATCCAAACTAGCAGTGTCACAGTGTTGCCTGTGCCGTGGAAACCAGGAGTTATTGGGTACAATGACCCGGTAAGTAGACCCAAGATGAAGTTTAGAATGGAAGTCCTGGCTCTCTCGAGCCAAACGCTTAGTAGTTTAACAATCAAACCGATTCCCAAAGCGATGCCAATTGCAAGAGAAATCAGGAAGAGAATTTCTTGTCCAGTTACCTTGAAAGGAAACCTTGAAACGATCTCTATGGTTCGATGATAATACCCAAGCAGCATTAGAACGAGTGAACCACTAAGTCCTGGTAGCACCGTCGAAGCGCCTGCTAGGGCACCTGAAGCGGGAACAAGTACGTACATCTCAACAGCAGAAACTTCTCTCAAGTTCCTCGAAAAGCCTCCATGAGCCAGCGCGTATGGCAGCACAACGATGAAAAAACCCAGTATAAACTCTGGCATTCTGAATCGTCTAACCTCATCTTTAAGGTCGTATAACGAAAAGAGTATTAGACCATAAAAGAACGCATAAGTACGGTAGGGATATTTTTCAAAGGCAACCACCAGAACATTGCTCCCAAATAAGAGTCCAAGTACAATACCTATCGCAAGTAAGGAGAGAAAGAGGACGTCATACTTTTTAATCTTAAGCGTGGTCAATGAATTGATAACGTTTATTATTCTCTCAAAAACGCCGACAATCACAGCCATTGTTCCGCCACTCACACCGGGAATTACGTTCGCAAGTCCAATCAATAGCCCAGCGAGTGCGAAACGTACAAACTCAACGGACATGAGTACAACCCACCTGCACTTTCCTACCGTTGTTCAAACAGAACGCTGTCAACTTGCTACCGTAAACGCATCCAGTGTCGACACCGATCTTATCCTCAGCGATAAATACGTCTTCCATTGGTGTGTGACCAAAAACAACAATGTACGGTAGTTGATGCTTTCTGAGGATGAATTCCTCCCTAATCCATAGAAGGTCTTGAGGACTTTGATTTTCAAGAGGTATCTTTGGTCTTACACCACCATGGACAAAAAGGTAATCAGTATTGTTTACGCGCTCGATGTGGTAATACACTGTGGAGCGAAAGAAACTCAGATGTGTCTGTTCTGCTTTTAGATTCTCAAGATTTCCATAACTCCTCCAGGTTGCCTGTGCTCCGTTTATCAACCACAGGTAAACATCGTCACCGTCATCGAGCACATCGAGAAGCATTTGTTCATGGTTGCCGCGAATGAACACGCACTTAAATTGTTTTCTCAGTTCAATTAATAAATCAACAACACCTTTCGAGTCTGGTCCGCGATCAATATAGTCGCCAAGGAATATTAACTTATCGTACTCCGAGGGAGCGATTTTGTCGAGAAGCCTCCTGAGTGAATCCAGGCAGCCGTGGATATCGCCAATAGCCCAAACCAAGGAGAATCACCTACATTTTTCTCCGCCTTTTTTTGTGCGAATTCGGATAGCGTGACCGAATGTTATTGTTCCTGACATTTTTTGCATCATTTGCGCCATCCGTTACTTTGCTGACACTATCCGGTTCTGAAGGTTCGGTTTTTACATTGAAAATCGCTTTTCCGTCGACGATGACACCAATCCGTTCGGGTTCAACCTTGCTTGTCTTGTTGCAGTGTTTGCATAGTAGGTATAGACCAAATTTTCCCACCTTAAGGTAGAAATTGTTGCCGCATTCACAGGTCAGGTCCGTTTCGTAATCGATGCTGAAAAACTGCTTTTCTGCGTTAGCAAGGTCTTTGGAAAACTTCATTAGGAAATCCCTGACTACCGTTTTCCAATCCTTGTTACCATTCTCGATTTCGTCAAGTTCTTTTTCCATTTCCGCAGTGAAGTTCTTATCAACAACGTCAGGGAAGCGCTCTTCCAAATACTCGTTAACTATAAAACCAAGTATTGTTGGAATAAGTGAACGTCTTTTCTTTACAACGTATTTCCGATCCAAAAGTGTCTGGATAATCGTAGCATAAGTACTTGGGCGACCGATTCCTTCGCTTTCAAGTGTTTTGACAAGACTCGCTTCTGAAAATCTATCTGGCGGTGTAGTTTCTGATTCCTGTACTTTTGGTTGAACGGCATAAGTGTCGTTAACTTTGAGAACCTTGTGTACCTCTGGTTTTTCATCGTCAACAGAATAAACAGATTCAAAACCGTCAAATATCCTTTCACGAGCCGTTGCTTCGAATAGATACTTTCCACTTTGAAAGTCGTAGCTATATTGTTTGTAAACTGCAGCAGTCATTTGTGATGCAATGAACCTCTTCCAAATAAGTTCATAGAGTTTATAGTGATCGCGATCAAGTAATCTCTTCGCAATCTCCGGTGTTAAGAAGACATCTACCGGGCGGATACACTCGTGCGCATCCTGAATTTTAGTTTTAGTCTTTTCCCGGGTTTTCCGAACACCATCTCCTACGTATCGTTCACCGAAGTGTTTGGTGATGAAGTTTACAGCTGATTCTTTTGCCTCCTCCGATATCCTAACGGAGTCGGTTCGCATGTACGTAATGAAAGCTATATGACCCTCCGGGGTGTCGATACCTTCGTAGAGTTCTTGAGCAATTTTCATCGTCTTTGAGACGGGAAAACCTAACTTGCTCGAAGCATCTTGCTGTAACGTGCTCGTAATGAAAGGCTGTGGAGGATTCTTTTTGATCTCTTTCACATCAGCGCTTATAAGCCTGACTTCACGAACGCTTTTCGAAACTTCCTCCGCTATCTCTTTTGTGACATCCGTCTGTTTGAGCTTTTTTTCGTCTATCTTTGTTAAGTAAGCCTTAAGACCAGCAACCTCTACCCAGACTTTGAAGAACTTTTGGGGAACGAATTTAACGCGTTCACGCTCACGTTCACATATTATCTTCAGTGCTGCAGATTGAACCCTTCCGGCGCTTTTAGCATCCTTCATAATTCGCCATAGTAAGGGGCTAATTTTATAGCCAACTATGCGATCAAGGACTCGACGCGCCAACTGGGCATTTACTTTGTTCATGTCGATTTCCCTTGGGGACTGGACCGCCTCTTTTATAGCACGTGGTGTAATTTCTGAGAACGTTATTCTGTTCTTCCCCTTAACATTCAACAGCGTTGATAAGTGCCAGGCGATAGCTTCGCCTTCCCTATCCGGGTCAGACGCAAGCAACACTTCCTTATCCTGAGTCACTTCCCTGAGATGCTGAACAACGCTTTCTTTACCTGGAATAATTTCGAATTCCATTTCCAATGTTTTTAAATCGACTCCAAAGTCCTTTTGTGGTAAATCTCTTACGTGCCCTTTTGAAGAAAGGACGAGGTACTCCTCTCCAAGGATATTTTCAATTGTCTTAGCTTTTGCCGGTGACTCTACTATTATTACCTTTTTTTGTTTGTTTGTTTTGCTTGTTTTGTCGCTCTTCCAAGCCATTTTACACCACCTAAAACAGCAAGTTTAGGAAGTTATTTTAAGAGGAACCTTCTGCTTAGGTTAACGTCATATTCACTCCATTCTTTGTTGTTATCCTCTTTTTCTATAATCCCAAGAACACGGTTTAACTTTGAGTCCATATTTTCGATAAAATGTAGTATGAGAGCTTCCGGGGTTTTCGGAAGTACGGGAGCTCCCCATTCAAATTCGCCATGGTGCGAAGCAATTATGTGCTTCAATTTTATTACCTTTTCATGAGGAATACCGCGGCTTTTACGCTCAAGCATTTCAACGCCCATAACAATGTGACCCAACAGCTCACCGTCGGTGGTTACTTCGATACCTTTCTGTGTGACTGTGTATTCTTTTACCTTCCCAACGTCGTGTAAAAGTGCCCCAGCAATAAGCAGGTCACGGTCAAGCTGTGGGTAAATTTGCGCAACTTTGTCGGCAATCTTTGCCACGTTCAGCGAGTGTTCAAGTAAACCTCCTATGTACGCGTGGTGGATTCTCATGCCCGCTGGCGCGTTCTTGAAGCTATCGACAAAAGATTTATCTTCTACAAAGAATGTGTTCAGGATTTTTCGATAATCTTGATCTTTCACCGTTGATATAAGACTTAAAAGTTCGTTGAACATTTCGTCAACGTTGGATGCTTTCGACACGAATCGTTCAATATCGTAATCTTTTTCCGAAAGCTTCTTTATTGCCGCCGGATCGTTTGCGATGTTGATTTGAATCCTATCTTCGAAGTAAACCACTCTGCCTGTTACGTTGATGACGGTACCGATTTCCACAAGTTGATCATTTAATTCTGCGTTGTACCAGTCCACGGCTCGAACGCTACCAGTTCTGTCCTCAAGAGTCAGCAAAAGAAATTTTTTGCCATCTTTAGTTTCCTGGAGCTTTTTGCTCCGTACCTTGAATATCCCATCGATCTCTTTATCTAAGAAGTCGCCCAGATCCGCAACATAAGGAAATGAAAATTTCTCCAGAATTTCCTTTGGTATATTCACAGTTCCAACCCCTCATACACCCGCGGCACGCGTTCTGAAATCCTGCAGGTTACCTCGTAGTTTATTGTACCGACCATATCCGCAATTTCTTCGGCAGTGATGGATTTCTCTCCCTGTTGGCCTATCAGCACAACTTCGTCCCCTATCTTAACATCATTAAGATGGGTCACGTCCACCATAAATTGATCCATGCACACACGTCCTACAATCGGACATTTTTCACCATGGATAAGAACGTAGCCTTTGTTTGAGAGCTGTCTCCAATAACCATCTGCATAACCAACAGGAACAGTTGCGATTGTCATTTCTGAGAAAGCTTTGAAAGTTCTTCCATAGCTCACTGTATCGCCTGGGTTTATCTTTTTCACCTGCGATATCATGGTTTTCCAGCTAAGTACCGGTTTTAGTTCGGGATGTGTCACGGTTTTTCCTGGCTGCAGTCCGTAACTGGCTATTCCGATCCTCACGTAATCGAAACAAGGTATAACGCGAGAAAGAGATGCTCCACTGTTGCATATGTGTTTGATTTTCACATCAAGATCGAGGTTTTTGAAAGCCTGGTACTGCTGTACTGTGAATTGTACATCATCATCTTCTAGGCTGTCTGCAACAGCAAGATGTGTGTATGCACCTTCGACTTTAAATCCTGCTTTCCGAGCTGCGTTAATAAAATCTGCGGCTTCGGATGGAGAAATACCGAGGCGTCTCATGCCTGTATCGATTTTGACATGACATTTTGGTTTGAAGGGGGATTTGGAAGCTTGCCAAAGTTGTTCCCATGAAAACAGCGTTATCGTTATGTTTTCGCGCCATGCCAAGTGGAACATGTCTGGATGGACGTAATTGAACACGAGAATTTCGGATTTTATTCCATGTTTTCTCAGCTCGAGCGCTTCCTCAAGAAACGCAACGGCAAAAAAGTCAAAACCACTTCGTTCAGCAGCTTTTGCCAGCACTACCGCACCGTGTCCGTAGGCGTTTGCTTTTACAACAGGCATAACTTTCGCTGGATTACAATGCTCAGCGAAGAACCTCAAATTATGCAAGTAATTTCGAACGTTTATAACGGCGTATGTACGTCTACTTTCCATTTAAGAAACACCTCGCGATGGTGAAAAAGCGATTGAAATGTTTTCATGTTCCTGGAAATTCTATTGGTGGTATGCGATATACTTTCCACCGAGTGCGGATTATCGTCGAAAAACCCCCGCATCTAACTTCAATTATATCATCCAGTCTCACCTTGTGAAATAAAAATCTTAAGTCTTTACCGTTTGTTTTTACCTTGAGCGCAAATGCTTCCAAGGTAATCAGAAGAACGAAAAGATAAGTAACGGTCACTAACAAACTAATAATTTTCGAAATCTGCAATGAAAAAATGTATAGCACCAGAAAGGTGCTAACTGAACTCAAGAATGCCGTATAGATTTTGTACCATGTCTTGACTCTCCACTCCATAATTCAAAAAAAGCGGGGAATCCCCCGCTTCTTATGCCTCCACCTCGACTGATTTTGCTTTGCTGACGTACCTTCTTACTTTTCCAGCTTTCAAACAATCAGTACAGACATTCATCCTTTTAACTGTACCGTCGGAGGTTAACACTCGAACTTTCTGAACGTTAGGTTTGAACCATCTGTTCGTATGTCTGTTAGAGTGGCTAACGTTTTTACCAGCCCTAGGGCCTTTGCCGCAGACTTCGCACTTTGCCATGACAATTCCTCCTTTATGTAGTATTCATTGGTTTTTCTTGTGGTGTTTAAGTTTTGAAAAGGTCTGAACCGACTAACAATTATACCAACAAATTTTGCAAATTCAAGTGGTTCGATTTTAAGCTTCCGCTACAATTTTCATTATCACATCTTTTATTATCTCGAGCTTTCGTGCGGCTTCTTGTTTTACCTTGTCGAAGCTATAAATGTAGACTTTCAACTTCGGTTCCGTTCCCGACGGTCTTATTGCATACCAGGAACCATCGCTGAGGAAAAACCTGAGAACGTCAGAGGAAGGTATGTGGGGTTCCACTTCACCAATTTCGTTGCCGTTCTTGTCGAAGACTTTACGTACTTTGTAATCGATGAACTCAACAAGGTCAAGAAAGCCAATCTGCCTTGGATAGTGTTTTCGGAACTTCTCCATGATACGCCTGATTTTTTCCATGCCTTTCAATCCCTCGTACACAAGTGAGAAGTTTTCCTCGAGATAGTAACCGTATTTTTTGTACAGTCCTTCGAGAACGTCTACGAGAGTCTTTCCGTGTTTCTTGTGGAATGCTGACATCTCTGAGATTAGCATCGTCATCATAACTCCGTCTTTGTCGCGTACGAAATCTCCAGTGACGTATCCAATACTCTCTTCATAACCAAATTGGAATGTATACTTTCCTTCAAGTTCGTTTTCAAGTCCACAAATGTTCTTAAAACCCGTTAACGTTTCGAACGTTTCCACACCGTAGCATTTGGCTATCATTTTTCCAAGGTCACCGGTCACGATCGATTTTATTATGATACCGTTCTTTGAAAGCAATCCCTTTGCCTTTCTCTGGGAAAGCAAATAGTCTATCAAGAGTGCTCCTGTTTGGTTCCCGTTAAGTGGTAAGTATTCGCCCTTATGCTTGACCATTAGTGCCACTCTATCAGCATCCGGGTCAGTTGCAAGAATGATGTCGGCTTCCCTTTCCTGTGCGTGTCTTAGTGCAAGCTCAAACGCTTTAATGTCCTCAGGATTTGGATAGCTCACTGTTGGAAATTCGCCAGATGGTTGTGCTTGTTCTGGCACAATAAAGTAATTCTTGAAACCTCTTTCTCTAAGAACTCGCTCAACGAACTTTGTGCCAGTACCATGTAATGGCGTGTAAACGATGCTGATCTCCTTATCGATATCTTCACACAGCGAAAGCGAAAGAACCTTTTCAAAGTACGCCTCGTCAACTTCCGAACCAACAATCTTAATGAGTCCACGTGAAAGCGCTTCATCAAAATTGATTCTTTTTATCTTTGAGAAATCGTCAATAGATTTTATGTGCGTTTCTATCGGCTTCGCAATATCATCAGTAATTTGTGAACCTTTATCCCAGTAAACCTTGTAACCATTGTAATCTGGTGGATTGTGGCTTGCTGTGATGACTATTCCGGAAGTGGTTCCAAGATACCTGACGGCAAAGGATAAGAGCGGAGTTGGCCGAATGTCGTCAAATATGTAAACCTGTATTCCATTAGCTGCGAGAACTTCGGCTGTAACACGCGCAAATTCACGGGACATCCTACGCACATCGTAGGCGATGACTACTCCCCTCTTTGCGTAATCGTCTCCTTTCTCAACTATGAAATTGGCTAATCCTTGGGTAGCTCTTGCTACCGTGTAGATGTTCATTCTGTTCGTTCCAGCGCCAAGTTTTCCCCTTAGTCCAGCCGTGCCGAACTCAAGTTCCAAGAGGAATCTTTCTTTTATTTCTTCATCGTTTCCCTCTATTGATCTGAGTTCGTTTTTAGTGGCTTCATCAACATATGGACTATTCAACCACATGCGAAATTCTGCCATATAATCACGCATCGTTTCACACTCCTTTCACAACTATTTAATCTTCATCGAAACTTCGAGATAGACAGGTGCAACAGTCTTAGTTTTTCTCCAAGTAATTATACCATAAAACCCCACGAAAAAAAGAATCCCCCCGAAAACGGGGGGACCGCGCGAGAAGGAAGGTTGAGTGTTTCCTCACTCTTCAGAATACCCAACGCTTTTTAGCCATTCTTTGATGTCCATCCCGGTCCATGCCATGACTCGCATTTGAGTTATTGCGGTTTCGATAATGTCTTTCAGAAGCATCTGCGAAAGAAACTCTTTGGATTCGCCTAACTTAGCTATAAGTTCTTTTAAATCCTGCTCTTCGAAGCCGTTGATCCTAATACGTTTGTTTAAAATGTCTAGTTCGTAGTTCAATACAAATGACTTTGAAACTTTACCTTCCATTACTCTCACCTCCTAAATGAGAACGGGAAGGACTCCGACCTCACGATTTATTCTACTACGAATTAGAAAAAGGTCAATAACCAGCAAAAAAGTTTTTTACCTTTGCTAAATTTAATTTTTCTTTTGCTTGCTTGTTTTTTTGTATTTGTTACTTAACCATGCTCGTTCCTGATTAAGGCTCTTTGTTTGCGGGCCTTTTCAGTGCTTTTTTTCTGCCTTCCATTATTTTTTTCAATTCTTGTGCAAGTGCAACACGTGTTTTTGAGTCAAGGTGATCGATAAATAGTACCCCGTTAAGATGATCTAATTCATGCTGAAAGATTCTGGCAGCGTACCCTTCCAGCAATTCTTCGTGAAAGCTTCCATGTTCGTCTTGATAGCGAACCCGTATCCAGCTATGACGTTCGACATTTGCAAAAACACCTGGAATGCTTAAGCATCCTTCCTCGCCTACTACTTTTTCCTCGGACATCTCCAATATCACAGGGTTGACAATCAGTTTGAAGCCTGAACCGTCGTCCATTCCAAAGAACCGCAACGAAATACCTACTTGGGGAGCAGCAAGTCCAACACCATCTTGCTCGTACATCGTAATCTTGAACTCCTCCAAGAGCGCTCGAACTTGTGCAAAGTCCGTGACTGGCTGGGCCTTTTTCCTGAGAACCGGATCACCTAATATCCTTATTTCCATAATATTTCGCCTCCAACTCTTTCAACAGTTCTTCATTTGTCATGAAGATAGTTATCGGTGTTACCGAAATATATCCTTCTGCAAGTGCTTTGTAATCAGCTTTGGGGTCAGGGTCATCTTCGATTATATCTCCAAGCATCCAGTAATACTTTCGTCCGTACGGGTCAACTCGCTGTTCAAAATAATCTTCGTAGCGCCTTCTACTTTGCCGTGTGAGTTTCCAACCTTTAATTTTTTCGTACGGTACAGAAGGAACGTTAATATTTAGTGCGGTGAACCTAGGGATTTGTTTTACGTCGAATTCTTCCAGAAACTTCAATAAGAAAAGTGCGGCCGTCTCGTAAATAGGATCTTTGAAATCGGCGACAGACACAGCAAGAGAGGGTACACCAGCAATGGCTCCTTCGAGTGCTCCACTGACCGTTCCCGAGTAGATGACATCCGTTCCAAGGTTTTCACCCCGATTTATACCACTCACAACAACATCCGGTACGATTCCCTTGTCTTTGTAAATTACATCAAGCCCGATTTTCACACAATCAGCTGGTGTACCGGAGACTGCGTACATCTCGAATGATTCTTTTATATCAAGCTTCCTCACCCACAGTGGAAATCGAAGCGTAATACCATGGCCAACAGCACTCTGTTCCGATTCTGGTGCACAGACGACTACGTTGTGTTTTTGACTTAAAAATCTTGCTGCGCAAAGGATTCCCGGTGCCGTAATGCCGTCATCATTTACCAAAAGTATGTTCATATGTTTTCGCGCATTCGCTATCTGAAACCGTGCGCTTCCTCCTTTCCTCTACCCTTTTATCAGGGCGATTCATGCTCGACTTTCACGCCTTTTCAGCGAGCAACATTTCCGTCAGTTCTTTGAGTTTTGCCAACCCTTCTTGAAGTTTGTACGTACCCAAAATTTGTCCTTTATAGAAGAGCACTACGCCATCGTTTGTGCCTGCGATACCTAAATCCGCATTTTTTCCTTCACCAATACCGTTAACGACACATCCAAGTACCGAAACCCTTATTGGTTTGTTAACGCTTGACAAAGCTCTCTCGACTTCCATTGCAATA
>JAUQPP010000100.1 GCA_030550315.1 Thermotogota bacterium
AGGCCTGTCGGCAGGTGGACTACACAGATCCAAGATGTTTGAAAACATGTTAAGAACCATCTTGAGTGGGTTAATCATTGCTCTTGTAGCCACGGCTATCTCAGTTCCACTGAACGTTGTGTTCTGGGAAGGACAGACGGGAAATATTTGGGGTGATACGTTGTTCGCGTTCCTTAGGAGCAAAGGAATCAACGTTTGGATAGCATCGTTTTTTGACGAACTGATCGTTGACTTGATCGATAAATTTCTATCGGTAGTTGTTGCGTTTGCGATTTTCAGGTCACTACCTAAAACATTGATATACACTTTCCAGAGAGAGTAGTTGAAACACGTGCGTGTTTTGGGGCTTTACGTAGAGCGGGATACACCTGTTCACAAGCTCGCACCGTTTACAAAACTCATGTACGCTGTAACCTCAACAGTTGTGACGTTTTTATTCCCGTCGATTACGGTTGGGATTCTATTTTTAGTCCTCTCGGTGTTTTTAAACACTATCGCAAGAGTTTTGAAGCACCTTATTGCACTGCTCATGGTCGTATCGGTTCTCTCGATATCCATCTTCCTAATCCAAGGCATGTTTTACGTTGGAAATTATACGCCATTATTTTCTCTTTTGAGACTTACCTTTTACAAAGAAGGTCTTCTGCGTGCGGTTGTGCTTGTGCTTAGGCTCTTCAATATGATATCTGCATTTGGTATTCTGATGTTGACGACACGTCCTTCGGATTTGATTGACGACCTTGTTCGAAGGGGGTTGTCCCCGAATGTTGGGTATGTAATTGCCTCGGTATTGCAAATCGTTCCACAAATGCTTTCAACGGCTACGAGGATAATCGACGCGCAACGCTCCAGGGGGCTTGAAATGAATGGAAGTTTTCACAAAAGGTTCAAGGCGTTCCTTGCGTTAATAGGTCCTCTTGTACTCGGTTCCTTACTTGAAGCACGCGAACGGGCACTTGCACTTGAGATAAGGTGGTTTGAAGCAAGAACCAAGCGGACTTTCCTCAAAGATTTTTCTGAGAGTAAGCGATAAGCTCTTTGTGAGACTGCTCCAGATAACGCTAGGTGGCTCGCTCGTTTGGAGGATTCTATCGTGGGTAGCACTGAAAAGATAAAAATTGAGAGCCTTACGTATGCTTATCCATTCTCTGATAAGAACGCTCTCGAGAATATAAGCTTCTCAATCATGCCCGGGGAGTGTGTTGGTATTATTGGCAGGAACGGGGCGGGAAAATCAACGCTTTGTCTTGCACTCACAGGTCTCGTACCAAAGTTTTTCAAGGGTCGATATTCCGGAAAGGTGCTGTTGGATGGCGAGGATGTTCGGCAAATTTCGTACGAAAAGCTCGTTACGAAAATAGGACTCGTGTTGCAGAACCCGTTTTCGCAGATTACGGGGGCAAGGATAACGGTGTACGAAGAAGTCGCTTTTGGACTCGAAAATCTCGGGATTCCTCGGGACGAAATTAAACAAAGGGTTGAGGCTGTTTTAAAGGCGCTGGACCTGTGGGAAAAGAGAGATGAGAATCCATTCGAACTGTCGGGTGGTCAACTCCAAAAGCTTGCGATTGCGAGTGTGTTGGTATTACAGCCGGAAGTATTGGTCCTGGATGAACCTACTTCACAGCTCGATTCCGGGGGGACAAAAGAAGTTTTCGAAATTATCTCCCAAATGAAAAGTCAAGGCATCACGATCGTTTTGGTTGAACACAAGTACGAGATGCTCGTCGAATATGTTGACAAGATTATCTTTCTTCAAGAGGGTAAGATGATTGCATTCGATGAGGCGGAGAAGATTTTTTCGTTACCCGAGATCGATGAGTACATGGTTGGAGAGCCAATCTACACAAAGTTATGCAAAAAATTAAACTTGAAAAATTCCCGTGGGTATTATCCGGTGAAATTCTCGGAAGCCGTTGGAATCTTGAGGGAGGCACGTTGTGGATCTGATCGTTAAAGTCGAAAATCTGTGGTTTTCGTACAAGTCAGGCAAGTTTGTTCTGAAGAATATCAACGTTTCCTTTGATGGTGTCTCGACGGCAATAGTCGGGCAAAACGGTGCTGCAAAAACAACGTTCGTAAAGATTCTAAAAGGGCTTTTGAAACCCACTATGGGGGATGTATGGATCAATGGTGTGAATACTAAAGAAACAACGGTAGCTCAGCTTGCAAAGGTTGTTGGACTGGTATTTCAGGATCCTTCCGAGCAAATATTTAAAAGCAAGGTGATTGACGAGGTAATGTTTGGCCCACTAAACATCTTCAGGGATAAGCAATATTCCTATCAAATGGCGATTGAAGCGCTGAAACTTGTTGGACTTGATGGGAAGGTCAACGAACATCCGTACGATCTCACTCTCTCCGAAAGAAAGTTGCTTTGTATTGCATCTGTTCTTGCGATGGATCCAAAGGTGGTTATCTTCGACGAACCAACAATTGCGCAAGACAGGTATCACATAAAGAAGATAGGAGAACTGGTACTCGAACTGGAGAAAAATGGAAAAACCGTCATAGCTATCACACACGATATGGATTTTGTTTTTGATTACTTCAAAAGGACTTTAGTATTGCATCGTGGGAACTTGCTTGTGGATGGCAAAACTGACGAAATACTCCAGCGTGAAGATGTATTGAAAGCCGCTGGTTTGGACACACCTTATATCTTCAAGATCTCGTCATCTGTAGGGACAGTAATTTCCAAACTGTTTCCCATATAAAAATTGAAAACAACGAAACCTGAACTGATAAGGAATTTGCCTTCAATTTTTATAGAAGGTGGAAGAGTTGCTTATTGGTGTTGATGGGACAAGGAACGGTTGGATCTATTGCTTTTATGAACCGGGAAATGACTTGGAGTTTTATCTTTACCCCAGGTTCACAGTCCCCGATATCGATTTTCGTTCGATGCTCGTAGACATACCCATAGGTTTACCCTCTTCCGAATTGCGTGAGTGTGACCAACTTGCGCGAAAGATGTTAAAAAGTAAGGCGTCTACCGTTTTCACCGTACCCGTACGGGAGGCAGTTTACGCGTTAAATTACGAATCGGCTTTGGATATTAATAGAAGGCTTCAAGGACGAGGTTTTTCAAAACAATTCTGGAATATCCGTTCCAAAGTAATCGAGGTAGATACTATTTTGCGTTCAGAGCACTGGCTTGTGGAGAAAATTATCGAATCGCATCCGGAAGTTTGCTTCCTGAAACTTTCAGGAAGGTTGTTACCATCTAAACACTCTATCGAGGGAATAAGAATGAGAGTCGGGATCCTTGAAAGCTTTTTACCCAATTTGGGCCGGAAGATAGAACTTTTTTCCGAACATGCCGCAGTTCCTAAACATGATCTTGTCGATGCAGCGGTCTTGGCTGGTGCTCAACTTTTCGAACTTGAAAATATTCCCGAACAATATC
>JAUQPP010000005.1 GCA_030550315.1 Thermotogota bacterium
CTTGGGAGCGAGACCGTCATCTGCTGTCCTTCGTTTGGACCGGTTTGAATTCGAAGGTTCCTTACCTCGCCACCGAGTACTCTGATGTTGTTGTACCGTGTGTGCTCAACCGTTCTGTTAATGCTCTCTGCAAGTCTGGTAAATTCCTGTTGGAGGGTTTGGCGCTCAGCTTCTGTCAAGGTTGCATTCGAGGCTGCTACTGCCAACTCACGCATCCGCTGTAAGCTGTTTGAAATAGCCCTCAAACCACCTTCGGCAACGTTCATCATTCCTATGGCATAGTACGTACTTTGCATCGCTTCGCGGTACCCGCTGATTTGTGCTCGCATACGCTCAGCAATTGCCGCCGCTGAAATGTTTTGTGCCAAGGGAATCGTTCCTTGAGCTAAAGCTCGAGCTTGCTCTTGGCCGGTTCGCTGGAGTGTTTGCAAATACCTAATTGCCCACATTCCCACGTTGTTATTTATTCTCACAGTTACCACGCCCCTTTTTGGTCCTTTCTTGGCCTCTTCAAAACGGTTCGTAGGTATCTTTCATTTTATTAGACCTTGAGGAGTGGTATTTCGTTCAAAGTTTTTGAGTTCATTCCGAGCCAAATTTCTGCTCTCCAGCCATTTGAAAAAGTCATCTATGGATTCTTGTATCATTCTGGGTGTGTAGTTGACGAAACTCTCCAACTTTGCACGCGAATACCTGTAGGCCATTCTCAGGTTGTGAACCGCATAAGGTACGAATTCGCTCTCGATACCAAGTGCGTTGAGTATTAAACCCCCGTATGAGACAATTTCGGCCGCGCTCCAGCTGAGTACTTTAAATGATTTCGAGCCACACAAAACCGGCAGCTTTGAAAAATCAACCATCCTCCCGGAAATGATGAAGCTATCTCTGTTGATTTTCCCAGAAAAGAAAAGTTCGAGTAAATCGACCACGGCATTGGCGCAATCTCTAACGTCTACAAAATCGAAGGAACCTGGAACTGTGTACCGAAGTTTGCCACTCTTGAAGTTTATCAAAACTCTTGAAAAGTACGATAACCTGTAATCGAAAGGTCCATAAATTCCAGTTGGGAAGAATACAAAACCATCGAGTCCTTGTTTAAATGCGTCAAGTACAACTTTTGTTGCGATGGCTTTTGACTTTGCGTAATGACCGTGTACTTTCTCCTCGTTGATTTCGTCATCTTCGCTGTATTCACTCCCAGGAGCTTTATCAACAAAAACATGCACAGAGCTGGCATAAACAATTGGACAACCGCGAAATCTTGCTTGGTTTAGAATGTTTTTCGTACCATCAATATTCACAGAGTAAACCAGTTTTTTATTCTTCGGGGTGATTGAAATAACCGAAGCTAGGTGAACTATTACATCCACATCAGCTGCTAAATCTTCGAGATCCTCGCGAATATCCCTAAAAACTTTTTCCGTTTCCAAACCTTCCAACGGGAGTATAGACGTTCTCGGTTCAATCAGAGCTTTCACTTTGAAACCTCTTTCCAGTAAGGTCTTGCAGAGCACGTTTCCAAGGTGACCGGTGGCTCCGGTGACGAGGATCTTTTTCACAAATATGCCTCCCAAGCGAATGTCTATGCACAAGGTTAATAAAAAATGGTCGGGGCGACTGGACTTGAACCAGCGACCTCTTGCACCCCAAGCAAGCGCGCTAGCCACCTGCGCTACGCCCCGACTCATTTTTTAGCTCAGAAGAATATTAGGTATTTGGATTTGGTCACAATAAAAATTTTAACACAGCTTTTGATAATTTCAAGTGGTACTTTCAGTGGATATTAAAGGCAATTTTACCTATTCTCGTTGGAGCTTTTTACGATACCAGCAAGAGTTTATTAAGCAGCGGGTACACAGTGGTCTTGTTCTACATAACAATTTTGCGTGCTCTACGATTAATCCGTGAAGTTCTTGGTAAAGTTGCGTGTTCGCGGGGTAGATTAGATGGAAGAGATTCTGGATTTGTTCGTAACTTTCAAGTTTCATGTTGAAAATCCTGTTCAACAGTCTTTTCGTGTAGGCATCAACTACAAAAACTGGTCTTTCGAGAGCGTAAAGCAATATCGAGTCAGCAGTTTCTTTTCCGACACCCTTAATATTCAGGAGCTCTTCCCTTAAGGCTTTCGTATCCTTTCTTTCGATTGCCGTTAGGTCGAACCTATAGGTCTTGAGCCAGCTTAAAAGATGTCTTAGGCGAACGGTTTTAACGTTGTAAAAACCAGCGGGTTTTATGAGTTCTGCCATCTGCTTATCATCCAGGTAATATAGAAATTCCAGCAGACTTGGGTGTGCTTTGGAATTTTCATTCCAAGCACGCTTTATATTATCCATCGCCCTTTCAACGTTTACCCAGTTTGTGTTTTGCGTAAGGATAGCTGATACGAGGATTTCCTCTGAAGAACCAGGCCACCATTTGCCCTGAGGGCCATAGATTTCGAGTAGTTTTGCGTGAAGTTCATTCAGTTTCATAAGTTCCATAGTACGTATTTATTCCAAAAATACGTTCTTTTCTTCGGGGAACCTACGGCCTTTGACGTCTTCTTTGTAGTTTTTCACCGCTTCGAGCATTATATTGTAAACGTTTGCGTACTTCTTGGCGAATTTGAGTTCTTTATCTGTCAGCCCGACTACATCGTGGAAGACGAGTACTTGACCATCGCAATAACGTCCCGCGCCGATTCCAATCGTTGGGATCTTCAGCGCCTCTGTTATCTGTTTAGCCACGTTTTCAACAACAAGTTCGAGCACTATCGCAAAGCAACCAGCTCTTTCAAGAGCCAACGCGTCGTTGAGAAGTTTTTCACTACTTTCCGGAGTTCTACCCTGAACGCGATGACCTCCAATGAGGTTCACCGACTGTGGTGTGAAACCGAGGTGCCCCATCACAGGTATACCAGCGGAGATGATTTTCTTTATCGTTTCGATCTGCTCACTTCCACCTTCAAGTTTAACTGCGTTTGCTCCGGCTTTGAGCATAAGTCCGGCATTCTTCACAGCTTCTTCAGGACTAATTTCGTACGAGAGGAAAGGCATGTCACCGATGACGAATGCGTCCGGAGCACCACGTCGTACGGCCCGGATGTGTTCCAACATTTCCTCCATGCTTGCGGGTAATGTGCTGTCATAGCCTAGCACGACGTTGGCTAGTGAGTCTCCAACAAGTATAAGGTCCACACCGGCTTCGTTTGCAATCCTTGCGGTTGGGTAATCGTACGCCGTTATCATAACGATAGGTTCTTTTCCTTTCATCTGCAGTAGTTTAAGAATATTCATATCCAACCTCCTTCGTTTTAGTTTGCGGAGCGTGATACCGTTACCACCTTGTCGTTAGTTCAAGTGATGTTTCCGGTAGAACTTTGTATTTTTCCAGCAGGTCGCGGATATCTTTCGTTACGTATATTCTTATTATCTGTATCATATTGTTTCTCATAAAATTGTACGCGGGATAGTTCTTAACGTATTCTTCAAAAGTCATCAGGTGATTCTTCTTTATGATGTATATATTGCTCCTCAAAAATTCCTCTGGATGCACGATCGTAAGTTTGTACGGTGTGTCAACTTTGAATATTTCATCGAAGTTGCTCAGTATGTTTAAAATTTGCTTCTTATCCTCCTCATCGGCAACGTCAATTGAACGTTCGAGTTTCAGTCTTATTTTTTGCAAGAGGTCACTTGCAATACCTTGGCTTACCAACGTCGGATCCACACCTTCGATAGAGAACGGGGTTTCAAGTACCAACTTCCACAGGTTCCGCGACTTGAGTCTCTCAACGATTTCGTAAGCCATCACTATATCGAGCTCAAGTGGCTGTAAATCTATTTCATACTTAAGAAGGCTCTCTTTTGTGTCTTCACCTCCGCCGTACGTTTCCACAAGTTCGTTAAATTTAAAAATGATTTCGTTAATGATAGTTTGATCGGTTAAATCCATGAATGATTCGATATTCATAACTCGTTCATCGAGTTTGAGAGCTTTATACGAAAGTTCAAGAAGTTCTTGGATCATCATATCGACAGCTCGGGAGGTCTTATGAAAGTAAACGTTTTTGTACATCATAAACCTACCAAAAAGGATGGTGTATATTTCGTCGACAACCTTTGAGTCGTAAGCAAGAATCTCACGCCCTTCCTTTTTCACAATCCTCGAATTACGTATCAAACGGTCTATCGAGCCTGTGCCGAAACCTCTCGTTCCAGCGTAGTAGGAATCCCTAAGGACGAAATCGAGTCGGTCCGCACCGAGCGGCCCTTGGACTATGGCAAAGTCAATGGTACCGGATGTTTCTCCTTCGTAAACTTTCGAAACCTCTTTCATGAGGATGGCGAAGTTTTCCTCCATATCTGTGGAAAGCTCGCCAATCGTTAACCTTAAATCCTCGACCACTGCTTCACGCAACCTGTCGGGGGCTTCTTTAAACTTTCTAGCAAGTTCCTTTGGGAGATATTCTTCCAAAAGTTTGTGCCGGTACTCATCGTGGCCGTCGATGAAACCAAGCTTTCTATAAACAACATCATCGAATTGATGACTAAACGGTCCATGACCGATATCGTGGAGTAGTCCGGCGAGCCGGAGTATCCTGACCTTGTCTGGTGATTCGTATAGCCGTTCGGCGTATATCCCCGCCAAGTGCATCACACCGAGTGAATGTGCAAACCGGGTGTGTGTGGCACCAGGATAAACGTACTCTGAGCCAACAAGTTGGCTTAGGTATCTCAGACGCTGCACGGCTTTTGTATCGATTATAAGTATCTCGGTGGGATAGAGCATTATCTCCGAATATATAGGATCTCTTGAAACTTTGTAGTACACACCAAAGCACCTCCCAGATGGTTTGCGATGAAAATTCGATAATGGAATTCGGTGTTCAAGAGATATTCTCCGAACTTCAAATCTATTTTATCACAATCAATTTCGAAAAGGACCGAATACCAGAAATTTGTTCGGATTTTGTGCATCTTGTTATTTGCGTCTTTTTCTTCATAAGGATTGTTTTCAAAAATGTGATAATAGAATTTCAGAAGGACTTGTCTGTGGAATTGGCTTTGTAGTATAATATAATTGCACGGTCGAATTTCCACTCATAGTTGTCAAGGGGGCCGTTGGCCTTATCTTAAAAAAGGGAGGGGTTCGCGTGAAGAAACTTGTTCTTCTTGGACTGTTGCTAGTTGGAGCTTTCTTGCTTGCAACACAGGTCAACTACGGTATCTTTGCAGACATCACAACAACGAACGTGTGGAACTTGCTAGGTGCCGGTTCGACGAGCTGGAACTTCGCTGTCCAGATTTGGAAATACCCGTCGATTCTCGGAATGAACAAAGACGGCATGCTCATTCCGGCCGCGGCAGCGGAAATCCCGAAACTTGTTAAAGAAGGCAACATGTGGACTGTTACAGTCAAGCTTAGAAAAGACATGCGTTGGTCCAACGGTGCACCGTTCACGGCTGATGATGTTGTGTTCACTTACACGACTGTCAAAGAATTGGAGATTCCTGGTGGAAACTGGAGCGGTGCTTACGAGCCGGAAAAGGTTGAGAAAATCGATCAGTGGACAGTTAAGTTTTACTTCAAGGAAAAGAGGACCATTAGAATATTCTACGACACACTCATGACCACCATAGTTTGTAGCAACTATTGGAAACCAATTGTCGAAAAAGCGAAAAAGCAGAAAGATCCCGTAAAATGGCTCCTTGCTCAGGAAGTTATTGATCCGGGCATCGCTGCACTGAACCTTGGAAAGATAGAGAAAGGTGCGTTTGCTCAAGTCACAAAACAAGTTTCTGACGATAAGTACTGGGCGTTCGGTGAAAAGAGCATATACTACAAAAATGGTGGCTTTGCTATCGTTAATCCGAAGACCGGGTTCAAGTGGCAGAGTGACAACCCGAAACCAACCGGCGCAGTTGATCTGGAAGTTGCTAATGGGCCTTTCGTGAACACCATCGTTTACAAGATATACGGTAATAAACAGGTTGCTATCCAAGCCCTGATCGCTGGAGACATTGACTACATCTACAACCCCGTTGGACTCACCGCAGGTGAAGCGGAACAGCTTAGAGGTCAGAAGGACATAAAGGTTGTCTCCAACCCGCAGCTCGGTTTCAGGTACATCGCGTTCAACATGAGAAAGTTCCCAATGAGTGTTAAGGAGTTCAGGCAAGCGATTGCTGCTCTCGTTGACCGTGACTTCCTGTGCAACCAAGTGCTCAAGGGAAGGGCTATACCACTTGCAACACCAGTTCCACCAGCTAACACGTTCTGGTACAACTCCGCTGTTAAGACGATTGGTGAAGGCTTGAGCATGGGAGAAAGGTACCAGCTCGCCGTTAGCTTGCTCAAGAAGGCTGGATTCAAGTGGGATGTTGAACCGGTCATAGATCCAAAAGATACGAAGAACCCGGTTAAGACACCTGGTAAAGGTTTGAGGGGCCCGGATGGAAAGCCAGTTCCAGAAATCGAATTCCTGTCACCGGGTATGGACTACGACCCGATGAGGGCTCAGACGGCTATGTACATCGAGCAGTGGGCAAAGAACATTGGTATTCCACTCAAACTAAAACTGACCGACTTCAACGAAATCGTAACAAGAGCGTTTGAAGAGGTTAACTTCGACATGTATTACCTTGGTTGGGGTATCGGAAGGATACCAACCTACTTCAGGTCCTTCTTCCACAGTGCGGAAATGGCACCTGAGGGAAACAACACACCTGGTTATGCTAACCCAGAATTCGACGCACTCATCGATGAATTCGAATTTGCCGATAACTTCGAACAGGCGAGGAAAGCAATATTTGAAGCTCAGAGGATTCTTGCTGAAGATCTACCATACATAGTTGTCTTCACAAACCCGATGATCGAGGCTTACAGAACGAACATCAAGTTCCCATACGACACAGTTCTCGGAGGAATCAACAACTACTACGGATTCCCGGAAAACGTCAAGAAGGTTCAGTAATAATTTTTCCGAAATACCCCTTGTCCTCCCCCCGCAAGGGGGAGGTTTAATTGGTAAAGTCTTGGCGAAGTCTGAAAAAAGGAGAGGTGAAGATGACGAATCCGGTCCTGATATTCGTATTTGCAGGTCTTTTACCGGCAGTAGGTGTTGTTTACGCTATTTATAAAGGAAAAGCTCCGCAAAATTACATATTTTTAGCCATCTCACTTGCGCTCTATTACGGAGCGCTCACTAATTTTAGATACCTTTACCTTTTCAGTCCTAGGTTTAATTACATACTCGCACCTATTATCTACTTCTACGGGTTCAACCTTTCAGGGCTTTCGAAATTCATCCGAAACAGACTTGCACAAATTGTTTTGTTACTGGTGATTTACGTCACGGTTGTATTTTTCATTTTCCTCGCCATGCCAGGTGACTACACTACTAAGTTCCTGCAGGATCCAAAGATTAGGCAAAACCCAGAAGTCTACGAACGTATGAAACAACTCTTTGGAGTCGACGACCCGTGGTACGTTAAGTATTACAAGCACATGAAAAACTTCTTCAACCTTGAACTGGGAATATCTTTCAGTGAATACCCAAAGCGCGTTGAGGAAATAATTGCCGAGAGATTGCCGCGAACTTTGTTTCTTTTCCTTGCGAGTTCCGTGTTGTCCTTCCTACTAGGGTTCGATCTTGGAAAAAGAATAGCCTGGAAGCGTGGTGGGCTAACAGATAAAATGGCCACGTTCGTAGGTATTGTTTTCTGGACGATATTCACGCCATTCTATATGCTCATACTCATTTGGTTATTCGCTGTCACGCTGAGGCTTTTCCCGCTTTCAGGTTTCATTACACCAACGAAATGGTTCGATGCACCGTTCAGTGCGCAAGCGGTGTTCATTA
The DNA here is from genome assembly GCA_030550315.1 of Thermotogota bacterium. Taxonomy (GTDB): domain Bacteria; phylum Thermotogota; class Thermotogae; order Thermotogales; family Fervidobacteriaceae; genus Fervidobacterium_A. The sequence continues at coordinate 7,844 of JAUQPP010000005.1, forward strand.
GGTTACTCCTCACAGAATTGTTCATGCTCGTAATGTGGATTATCGGTATAGTGGTTGCTGGTAGGTTGAAAACTATAAGAGCGAAGAGAACTGCAATTTGGGGTTTCGTAATTGGCGGAGCAATTATTGCTTTCGTGTACTGGGCAGCGAACGGTATGGGAACGTACGCACTTGATATTGTGCATCACTTGGCACTGCCAGTTATTGCACTTGTTACGCTGCACTTTGCGGGTGATATGCTGGTAATGAGAGATACAATGCTTGAGGTCATTAAGGAAGATTACATTACGACAGCACGTGCAAAAGGACTCCCAGATAAGGTCATCAGAGACAAACACGCAGCAAGGACGGCACTCTTACCTCTTATGACGAGCTTCGTTATTGGACTTGCGTCGACCGTGAGTGGTGGAGTTATCACCGAGACGATGTTCTCCTGGAAAGGTATGGGATTGACACTCCTGGAAGCGACAACAGCTCAGGACACACCCCTTGCAATAGGTTGTCTTGTTTTCACCGGTGTGCTCGTTCTTCTCGCACACCTTGTGGCCGATATACTCTACGCGTTCTTAGATCCTCGAATAAGATACTGAAGGAAGAGGTGAAAGGTAATGGTGCAAACCGCTTTGAAGAGAGAATCAATAGCGAAGATAAAGTTTAAGCTTTTTATAAAGAACTTCAGGAAGAACTGGGCATTATTTAGAGAGAGCAAGATGGGAATGTTCGGCCTCTGGGTAATCATTGCCTTTGGTATATTCGGGGCCTTGTCTCCCATTGTACTCAACCTAGTTGATCCGAGTATCTACGATCCGGTTATCGGGCTTGATAATCGCGTTCTTTCATCAAAGTACATCACGGATTTCCTCTCCACTCAAAATTTAATAAAAGGAATAGAGATACCTGCTGCGCAACTCTGGGTTTATTCCTTTATGGACCAAGGCGAAGATTTCAGGGCACGTATGGAGGACTTAGTCAGAAGTGCACAATATGAGATCATGAACACTTACGCTCCGGATAGCATGAGACACTTTCTCGATACAATAGCCGACAGTTACATACCGGCAAAAGAACGAATGTATTTCCAAACGAGCATCTCTGAACTTGTTGACAAGGGTGTGATAAAGGTAGCCGCGATTACGTCGGTTAGGGACGTTGGTAACAGGGACCGTTTTTCATTTGGCGATTTCTCAAGGCTTTTGGAAAACGTTGATTACAAAACTCTTGCGTTGGCAATATCCCCGTACAAGGATACGGACGAGTTTTCACGCGTGCTCTTGTGGTTCAGGGGACTTAACAGAAATAATCCAGAACTTGTCGCGGAGTTTGAGCGAATTGCTAACGGCTCCCATAGCGAGGAAGAAGTCAAGCGGGCTGAGGAAGAGGTTCTAGAGGTTGCCAGAAAGATCGTTGATGAAAGTTCAAAAGGAGGCCAGGTCAACGTATCTTCGAACACGCAACTTATGGAGATCATTGCAACCGAAAGTGTTCCAGTCTCAGGATTGATTAACGCGGCAGCGTTCACACTTATATCGGATATTCTCGTCCTCTCAAAGGAAGACGAGGAACTTAGAAAGGCATTGGAAAACTCACGGTTTAAGGATTTGATAGCGATTGCCGAATCGAAGCTTTCGAACATTGATAATCCTGAAATATTGAAACCGGCGTTGGATAAAGCACGCACGAGTATCAGCAACATTTTGAAAGAGATGAATGAGCTCGGTTTTAATGTCAAAGTTGAAGATGTGGAAAGGTTCCTCGAGATATACTCTGGTATGGAGCTTGCCAAAATATCCGTTGATATCGGTCCGGAGTACAGGGCAAAGCTCGAAGAGAAGCTCGCGGAAGTGTCGCGAGAAGTTCGCAAGGGTTATGTTGCGCAACTTAACAGCATATTCCTCAAAATCGCAATGGCGAGAACCTTTATGGCAAGCCTCCTTGGGACGAAAGATGTTCCCGGTTCGTACGAAACACTTGGTTCAAAGGTCATAGCGTCTCTGGCAGATCCGGTCGTTTCGTTGATGGCTTATGCGTTCGCTGGTAGTAGCAAGTTGCAAAAGGTGATAAGTAATATAGAAAACTCCCAGCTTGACGATTTCCGACGGATGGATATTGTGGAAAAGCTGAAGAACCTCCAGGAACCTGTTGAGGCTGTGAGGTTCCTCATAGGAGAAGGAGACATAGACGATGAGATTTACGAAGCGCTCGTAATAGAACACGTTAGAAACTTGGTGGATCCTTCCGAATGGAACAATGTCAAAAAACCGTCGGACATAGAAAAGAAAGAAAAAACAGTGTGGAACAAGACGTTTGCCGAAAAGAAATTGATAGAGATATTCAACACCATGTCTATTACCAACAAAATTGGTATAGGTCATCCACTTCCACCAAGCAGGTGGCACTGGCTTGGAACGGATCCGGTAGGTAGAGATGTGCTTGTACAGTTGATGGTGAGTACTCCAAGCGAGTTCGTACTTGGTGTTCTTGCGGCGTTGATAACCGTTACAGTTGGTACAATCATCGGAACAGCGTCGGCGTACTACGGAGGAGTTGTCGATGCAATTTTCATGCGAATTGCAGACCTCATGATGCTTTTCCCGACAATTGCGTTTCTGATTGTTCTCTCCGGATTCATGACGATGAACTTGTTCAAACTTGCTCTGATACTTGGTTTGCTCGGAGGTTTCGGTGGAATCACGCTTGTTCTCAAGGCGCAAGCGTTGACCGTTAAGGTTAAACCTTACATAGATGCGGCACGTGTATCCGGTGGTAGTCACGCATACATCATTTTCAACCACATAATTCCGAACGTTATGCCACTTTCGTTCCTTTACATGATGTTTAACGTCACCGGTGCGGTATTCTCCGAAGCTGTTCTGAGCTTCTTCGGACTTATGAAGGTACGAATGTCCTGGGGATTGATGATAAACACCGTATGGAGTTCCGGTTACCTTGGCTCGGGTAACATAGGGGCTTATTGGTGGCTCTGGGTGCCGGCCGGTGGTGCGATCACGATCTTTTGTTCGGCGTTTTACTTCCTTGGTAGAGGCCTTGAAGAAATCGTTAACCCAAGACTGAGAAAGAGGTGATGATTGTGCCGGTGATAAAGGTTGAGAATTTGAAAATGTACTATAAAACCAAAATGGGTTATGTCCAAGCGGTCGATGGTATTTCATTTGAGCTTGAAGCTGGTGAAAGTCTCGGTATAGTCGGAGAATCGGGTTGTGGTAAAACCTCGGTTTCTATGACTCTTCTTCGCACATTACCTGAGAATGCCCATTTTATGGGAGGGCACGTGTGGTTTAATGACAACGGTAAAATGGTTGATTTGACACAACTACCTGAAGACGAGATGAGGCATTACAGATGGCGCGGAATTTCGATGGTCTTCCAGGCTGCAATGAACTCGCTTAATCCAGTTTATAAAGTGGGAGACCAAATTGTCGAAGCAATTTTGAACCATTATCCGGACACACCTATCGACCAAGCGAAAGCGAAAGTGGCAAAGCTCTTCGAGTTGGTCACGCTTGACCCTAAGAGAATGGAACAGTATCCACACCAGTACAGCGGTGGTATGAAACAGAGAGCTGTAATTGCACTTTCCCTTGCTTGTGATCCGAAGGTTATAATTGCAGATGAACCAACAACGGCTCTTGACGTTATCGTTCAGGATAAAATCCTGAGGGAACTGAAGAAAATACAAAAAGAGCTCAACATGGCAATGATATACATTTCACATGACATCGCAGTCATTGCCGAGGTTAGTGATAAAATTGCAGTTATGTACGCTGGAAAGTTCGTCGAAGAAGCGGACTCAACGACGATATTCAAACGTCCAATGCATCCCTACACATTCCTCCTTATGAACGCGTTTCCAAGCCACGTGGGACCGAAGAAGAAGCTCTTTACAATACCTGGAGAACCACCGAACCTGTTGAATCCACCGAAAGGCTGTCGATTCGCACCACGCTGTCCATGGGCGGACAATAGATGTCGAGAGCAGGATCCGGAGTACGTGGAAGTTGAAAAAGGCCATTATCTTGCATGTTGGCATCCGTTGACCGAAGAGGTGAGACAGAATGAGCTTAGAAAATAAAGGAAAAAAGACGCTCCTTGAGGTAAAAAATCTCAAAAAGTACTTTCCTGCAGAACGCGCACTCTTTGCACGTGCAAAGCACTTCGTACACGCGGTGGACGATGTTTCATTTGAGCTTATCGAAGGTGAATCCTTGGGACTTGTTGGTGAATCCGGATGTGGAAAGACCACAACGGGTAGGATGATTGTCAGGCTGGAAACCCCCACGGACGGTATAATAAAGGTTTACGAAAAGAATATAAACGAATACAACAGGATGGAATACCACTCCATGGTACAGATGATATTCCAAGACCCTTACGAATCACTTAACCCGAGGATGACAATTTTTGACATCATAGCTGAGCCGTTAAACATCCACAACGTTGGTACTCTTGAAGAGAGAGAGGAAAGAGTGATGAAACTCCTTTCGGAGGTTGGTTTGACTCCTCCGGATAGCTTCCTCTGGAGGTATCCGCATGAACTTTCTGGTGGCCAGAGACAACGTGTAGCAATCGCAAGAGCACTTGTTTTAAACCCGAAGCTTATAGTTGCCGACGAACCAACTTCAATGCTTGATGTTTCTGTACGAACGGGTGTTATGCAACTTATGATGCAACTTCAGGAGGAGCACAGTGTATCGTATCTGTACATAACCCACGACCTTGCCGTCGCAAGGTACATGGTTAACAGGATAGCGGTTATGTACTTGGGAAAGATCGTAGAACTCGCTGAAACCGAAGAGCTCTTGAGTCATCCACTACATCCGTACACGAAAGCGCTAATGGATGCCGTTCCAGTACCGGATCCGGAGTATAAGCGCTCAGAGCCAAATATCGTAGGTAACATCAGCGTTCCTATCGATCCACCACCGATATGCAGGTTCTACGACCGCTGCCCGTTCAGGGAAGTGCTCGGAAACAGATGTAAAGTCGAGGAACACCCTCCGCTAAAGGAAGTTGCACCGGGCCATTACGTGGCGTGTTATGCGGTACACGAGGGGAAGATTATGAAATAATATAAAACTCAAAGGGCTCCGGAGCACCGGAGCCCTTTTTATTTTCAGGAAATTACTCCCTGTACAGCCAGTCGAGGTTCCAGGTTGTTCCACCGAGCAGTCCAATTGCTACGTTTTTGACGGAATTTTTCCAAGCAAAGAGTCTGACGGAGATACAGGTGTAGACCACAGGGAGGTTATCCGAGACGAGTTTCTGGAACTTTGACCAGTAGTCTTTTACGACACCTTCATCGAGTATTCTCACATTTTCGGCAAAAATTCTGTCGATTTCCTTTTCAAAGTCTGGTACATAGTAGGCGCTGGGGTCAACCCATGCTGCGTTTTTCGGTGAAAGGTTCCACACGTGCAACGTTCCTTCTATCCTCCAAACATTGGCACCACCTTGGGGTTCGTCGGAACCTGTTAATCCCATGATCCTGGCATCCCAGTCACCAACGTTGAGTGTTCTGTGAACCAGCGTGTTGAAGTCCGTGGCAACGAATGTGACGTCCATTCCGAGTTGCTTTAACGCAGAAGTTACGATGTTTCCAACGCCCTCCCTGACGACATTTCCTGCGTTCGTCTCGATGATGAATTTCACAGGTCTTCCCTTGCTGTCGATGAGTCTTCCGTTCTTATCCCAGCTGAATCCACCGAGTTTTAATTCTGCGCGGGCCTTATTCAAATCGTACGGGTACTTCGTCACTACCTTGTCGTTGAAATAAGGAGATGCAAACGATACAGGCGACCACTGTTCGTATCCGAGTCCGTTGAAGAGTGTGCTGATTATCTTCTTCTTGTCAATGGCGTAAGCTACGGCCTTTCTGAAGTGAATGTTTCTGAACCAATCCCTCTTTGCCTCGTCTTTGTTGTTCCAATTAAATGAAATGAACTCTGTTCCAAGTCCTGGGCCAGCTGATACAACGGTGATGTTTAAGCGTTTTTCGTTCTCTTTAAAATATGAGAATTCCGTTCCCCTCGGTGAGTAGATATCTACTTCACCTTTTTCGAAAGCGAGTTTCTGGGCATCTTGCGATGAGATTATCTTGAAGATTACCTCGTTGAGGTACGGCAGTTGTACGCCGTTCTTATCCTTCTTCCAATAGTACGGGTTTGCCACAGCTTTAACATACTGGTCTGGAACGTATTCAACAGGGATGAACGGTCCAAGTCCGACGAGTTCTTTCTTGTTAATCGAGTCGACTGTCCAAAATTCAGCGAATTTCTTTTCCTTTACCCATTTTTCGGCAACGTGTTTCGGGAAAATGTACATACCACCAAGATACCTAAACGCAAGTCTGAACGGTTCTGGATAGTACATCCTAACGGTGTAATCGTTAATCTTCGTAGCTTTTGGCAAATGACCGTTCGTACTCTTAATCACGTCTTTGTACGAGCTTGGGATATCCGGGTTGTTGTAGATCTCGTTCAGGCTATAAACAACGTCGTCCGCGGTGAACGGCTTGCCATCGCTCCACTTGACGTCCTTTCTAAGGTACCATATAATCTCCATTCCACGATCTTTTGTTAGCCTTGGACCATCCCATCTCTCAGCGAGTGCTGGATAGAATTCCTTATCGACGCCATGACGTTCGATGAGCGTCCCACCGTAACCCATGAATAGTGCAATGATGTCCGTTGAGCTCGTTTCTTTTGCAACCGTATAGTTCATCGTTCTTGGGCCAGTGAGTGTTGGAATAATAAGTGTTCCACCTTTTTTACCTGTGGCGTTCGAACCAATGTAGTTCCCAAATACCGTTCCAATCACCGCGATGATGGCGAGGACCGTCAAAAACGACTTCTTCACAACTATCCCCCCTACCTGGCAAGTTAAGTTCACTTGGTGACTGGAAGTTTGGAAGCCAACTTGGTTTCAAACTTCAATTTTTCCACCTCGTTGTTTTAGCGTTTTTCTCTAATGCAACTTTCAAGTTGCCCGACCAAGTTTTTTAAGTATTCCAAGTCCGATATTATTTCTTCGAAAGAAGAGAATGTGTAGATGAGCTTGGTAAGTGATTTTCGATCGACTGAGGAGAAGAGTCTATCGAGAATTCTTATCTTTTCTTTTGCTATTGAAAAAAGTTCTCCCACTTTCGAAGTTAGGTATTCCGACAGTTTTTCAAAATCGTTGATGAATTTGTACGCCGTTTCGTATCTCGTTTTTGAAAGGTCGATTTGAAAAAGGAAAGGTTGCGGCATATGTAACGATAAATTGTAAGATTCTGTAAGCCTCTTGATTTCAAAGAAAACTAAAATCTCAAGTAACACTTCGAACTTTTTGTCCTCAAAGAACTGTCTGTTTTGCAGCACGTACTCGGTGCAAAGAGAGATGAGCATATAGAGATTGTCGACGGAATTTTCTATCTTGAGCATTCGTTTGCTTGTTGAGAGCGTGTGTTGTAAGTGTTTCAGAGAAATGTGGTTGGAAATCTTGAATTTTTCGAAGTTCTCGTCGTTTAATTCAAAAACGTTGGGGTTGGGCTCGATGTCGGTTGCCAGTTCATCTGGAAATTCGAGCCACAAGAGGATTAAATCGTTTACTTCCGAGCTACCTTTCGTCGTGGGAGCCAGGCCAAGAAAATTTATAATACTGAGCGAATGCAAGTCTATAAGGTTTCTTTCCCTCGACTGTATTATCACCGGTGCGTGGTATTCTATTAACTCGTTAAAAACAAAATTTGGATCGAACAGGACCTTCATACAAATTCCTCAATCTCCCTGGCTTTCCACCATGTTTTTCAATTCCAGGTAAATCTCATTAAGTATTGCTTGGTAGTCAGCCCCATTTTCCACCAAATCCATCTCAGCTTCGAGTTGTCTCGTTCTCTCTTCAGAAACGAGTTGAGCAAACTTTTTTGAAACGTAATCGTAAACCTTGACACCGAGTTCCGTGGGTATAAGCTTTCCGCGTTTCTTAGTCTCCGTTACGTACAAGCGTTCAAGTAGTACCTTGACAATTTTCGAGTATGTGGATGGACGTCCGATTTTCCTTTCCTTCATCAATTCTACCACATCTCCCTGCGAAAAGAGTTGGTATTTTGGTGAGAACCAACGCTTCACGGAGGCGATTTTAATTTGGTTTCCTTCGTAAAGTTTCACAACCTTTGGGATGTTAAGTGGTAAAATGAGATTCCAACCGTGTTTTATTATCTGTAAGTATCCTTTGTATTCAAAAGTCAGTTCTTTTGTTGAGAGTACCGCTTCCTGGAAGAGAACTTGTGTTGGGGTCATTTGTGAGGCAATGAATCTCCTGAATATCATCTCATACAGCTTTAAGTGATCAGGTGATAATTTTTGGCTGGTGGTGAGTGTTTTTGTTTGTAGCAGCTGCTGTAACTTTATTGCATCGATCGGTCTTGTTGGTCTTATACACTCGTGCGTTCCCTCTCCAGCCCACTTTCGTGGGAAGAAGTACTCGATTCCGTGCTTTTCAGAAATGTATTCCTTCGCTATTTCAACGCCAACGTTACTTACGTGTGTTGAGTCCGTTCGAATGTAGGTTATCAAGCCTGTTTCAAAAAGATCCTGAGCAAGATTCATTGCGTAGTCTGCGGGAAATCCAATTTGAGAAGCATCTCGGAGTAACGTGGCTGTTATGTACGGTGTTGGAGGCTGGAGTTCTCTTTCTTCCAATTTGACAGCCGATACAAACACTTCTCCATCTTCTAATGTTGGTTTGAAGTCCGGTTCCAACTCTGCGCTCAACTTCACACCGTTTTCAAGGAACACAACTACGGTTTCGACCTTCTCTTTGAGAAATTTGTTGTACCGTTCGATTATCCAACCGAGTACCGGAGTCTGTACTCGTCCAGTTGATAGCCTGTTGTTTTTGAAAGTTTTCCAAAGCTTTTGGCTGAGTCCGAAACCGATCCAGCGGTCCTCAATTCTACGCACAAGTTGTGCTTCGACCTTTGGCAGGCTTATTTCTCTCGCTTCGTTTATAGCCTTAATTATTGCATGTCTTGTGACTTCGTGAAATTCCGTTCTCTTGATGGTCTTTGCGTAAGGCTTTAAGGTGTTCGCAACATCCCAAGCAATCTTTTCACCTTCTATGTCCGGGTCCGTTCCAATTAGAACTTCATCTACTTCTGATGCAAGTTCTATCAGCGCTTTTAACGTATCGGCGCTGTTCACGATATTTTCGGCCCCGCATCTAGGACAGACTAGAGGGTCCTGTGCGTCAACAAATTGGTATCCACAAGACCTGCATCGTTTAATTGTGTCATACACTGGATAAAAACGACTTATGCCGTCCTTTTTTGTGACCAACACACCGTGGTAACCTTCATTCGTCACTAAATCGACCACGTGACCTCCGGTGGCAACTATTGTGATAATTTTGTCACCGGCTGTGACTTCGTAGGTTAATACGTTTCCCACCTTACGTCGTGTTGGCTGACCAAAGAAACTTGCAATTGTGCGTGCTTTGTTCGGTGACTCTACTATGAAGAGTGAAGATTTCACAAGGTCCCTCGTGTGTTCAGTTACTTTACTTTCCATGATGTCTCGCACACGTTTTCGATCCGTGTCTATTTCGTGCATTAACGACCCAATATCAACATCTGCAAGAGGTATCAAATTGAACTCTGGGTAATACCACCTCATGTGTCTTGTTAATCCCTTCAGAAGCTTCTCATCGTCAAGCATGATTACAGATAATCCTTTTGTGACACCGCCAACGAAGAGTCTTGAAGCTCTCCCAGTGGCTTGGATGTACGTACGTACATCTGGTATCTTTACACATAACCTGTTGCCGTTGCGTTCAACTGACAAGAACTTGCTTTCACCGAGTTTGGCGATGAAATCAGGTTTTTCGAATAACTTGAGAATGAAATTCGCAATTTCCTCGAGCTTCAATGCTTCTTTAGGATGAATTCTTTCACGGCTTGCAAGTCCTTTAAGGAATTCGATGTATCGTTCGGCCTTTTTTTCCTCGGAACCGGTGAGTAGGTCGATAAGATCTTCAAGAACGCTCATCAACTTTAAAATATCGGGTCGTTCCAGTTCCACATTGAATTTGAACTTTGGAACACCGGTGAATACCACGTACCTCACGATGTGCGGGAGATCTATGCCGCGTACAAGTAGACCGTAGTAAGTGGCTACGCCGACAAGTACGTCAAGTTCGCCCTTTTCAAATCTCTCGATATCTTTTTTTTCCGAATGAACCACGACACCTGCCGGCACACCTTTTTGATTGAGATGTTTGGCAATCTCTTGAGCGAGTTCGGTTCCCTGGTCCACAGGTACGAATATCAACCCACCCTTCCCAAGCTTGCTGACGATAGAGCTCAACTGTTCGAGAATATCATGTTCAATGGTAACATACGTATCAACGACGTTCCTAAGCGAGCTCTTTCCGCTTCCAATTTCGAATCCGAGTAATTCCCTAAGGAGCCTTACCCTATCACCCTCGGCCTTCGCCGTCGCGGACGCCACAACGAGCAAGCCGGTCTCATTGGTTTTTTTGAAGTTTTCGATTTTCTCTTCAAGGTACTCTATGTGTTTGATTATTTCTTCTATTTTCTCTGACCTTCCTGACGCGCCACCTTTTTTATCTGTTTGATTATCGAGTAGATACCTTGCCATTTGTGTTCTGAAGTTCAAAAGTTCCCAGGCAGTTTCGAGAATGTAGTCCGGAAAACCTATCAAAGTGAGTACACGTTCTACATTTTTTGACGCTTTTAAAAATGCATCTACATCGTCGACGAAAACAAAGTGAAACCTCTGATTTGAAAGTAGCTCAAAATTTTTTGCAAGGAATTGCGTCGAAGTTATTAGAACGGAATATTGACCGCTGTTGATTTTTTCTAAGGCAGTGTGTTTTTCCCTGCTATTCATGGACGAGTGGTAAGCAACAATAGGAACATCAGCGTTTAACCTCACGGCAAAATCTTGAATTCTCCGTAGTGTTTGAGTCACGAGCGTAGTTGTAGGTACGAGGATGTAGGATCTTTTGTTCTCAAGGGCCATCAAAAGACTGGCAAAAGTGCCAAAGACACTTTTTCCCATTCCAGTTGGTGCAACGATGGAAAAACTTTGTTTCTTTAATACGCGTTTTATCCAGGAACGTTGCGCACTCCAAACGGAAAACCCTGTAGCACGCAAAAACTTTTCTTCAGCCTCGCGACACTTTTTCTCCAGCTTAACAACACGAGCCCAATCTTTTATGTTACCTGATTCTTCAAGTGCTCGTGCGATACGTTCGGCGGAAGGATTTTCAAGCGGTTCCGGAAGGCATTTTTCACACAAGTTTCCTGAAGATAAACGTTCATCAGATATGGTTCCTCCACAGTTTGGACACAACCCCAAATACAGTGCACGCATAGGCTATCCCCCTTATAGAATGGGTTGAAAGGAGAGCCAAGACTGGAAACTAAAGAGGATGACGCACATTAGGAGAGCGTTTGAATCCAGAGGATAATTGCTTTCTCTTTTCCGGGATTTCTCAGGTAATGAACGCAGTCACCAGAATAGTAGAAGCAATCCCCCTCGTTGGCTTTGTACTTCTTGCCATCTATGTAAAGTTCAACACCACCCTGAATCACGTAACCAAATTCATCTCCATCATGGTACTCTTCAGGTTCTGTTTGTGCTCCAGGCTCAAGCTCAACGATTTTCGCGTCGAATTCTTTATCTTCGACAGCGTCCATCAGGATCTCCATCTTCACGCCCTTGGGAAGTTCGTAAACCGGAACGCGCTCATTCTTTTTGAATATTATCTTTTTCTGCTCTTCCGAAAAGAAGTGTTTTAAATCCGTTCCCAGGACTCTTAAAATGCGCTCAAGCGTTTCGACAGATGGTGAAACTTTATCGCTTTCGAGCTGGGAGATGAAGCTTCTTGAAAGATCACATCTGTCAGCTAACTCTTCTTGTGTGTAACCTTTTGCGAGTCTCAACCTTTTAATCTTTGAACCGAGTTTCATTGGTTCACCCCCTAAATTGCCGGTACCTTTCAAACAATCTGGATCAATTTCGGCACACGTGAACAAGATTGAACAACAAAACGGCAGGTGATACCTGCCGTTTCATCAAAATTCAGAACACTTAGTCTTCTATCATTTTCTTAACAAATGTCGGAAGTGCGAACGCTGCAACGTGTACCTCTTCGTTGTAATACCTTAGCGGCTCCTTAAATTTGCGTACCTTATCTGGGTTGAAGTCCTTAACTGGATCAAGTCCCGCTTTCGATGCGAACGTGTAGGACCACATACCTCCTGGGTAAGTTGGCATGAATCCCAAGTACATCCTTGCAACCGGGAAGTTGGCCTTAATTCTCCTATAAGCTGTTGCACCCCACTCGTAGTCGTAGAATATTCCTTCAGTTTGTGCACAGAAAACCCCATCATCCTTCAGCGCTTCGCTGCAAGCTTTGTAGAAGTCTAAGGTGAAAAGGTGACCGCCTTGTCCAGCTGTCGGGTCGGTTGAATCAATAATTATGACGTCGAACTCGTTCTTGAACTGCTTTATAAATTTCGAACCATCTTCGAAAACCAACTCAACCCTTGGGTCGTCAAGTTTGTTTGCAGTATAGTGGAGGTATTCCTTTGCCGCTTTAACGACAAGTTCGTCTATTTCGCACATGACAACTTTTTCAACGGTTGGATGCTTCAAAACTTCTCTAACACTTCCGCCATCTCCACCACCGATCACTAGTACCTTTTTTGGATTTGGATGCATGAACATGGGAACGTGTACTAGCATCTCATGGTACATGAACTCATCGCGTTCAGTGGTCATTGTGATACCGTCGAGGGAAAATACCCTACCGTAAAAATCCGATTCGAAAATGTCGATTCTTTGATACGGACTCTTTGCGGCAAATAAATGTCGGTTCATTTTCATAAAAAGTCCGCCAACATCGCGTGAATACCATTCCATATAAATCAAATGGCGTCCAGGTGTGAGTTCCTTGTCAGACATACTTTAGCCCCCTTTCTCAAGGATTTCCTTTTCCGAGCTTAGAAGCTCTGTGCGTACTCCTTTTTCTTCGATTCCTCGACCGTGGCCTTGTGAGGGGCATTCTCTGGTATCCCAACTTCGTCGTATTTTCCTCTCAAATGTTCGACAACGTGGACTCTTTGAGATTTAAATATTTTCTTGAGATAAGCGAAAGCTTTCCACGGGTCGACGTGGTCACCGCAGGTGAAAAGGTCAACCGCCGCATAACCATATTCCGGCCAAGTGTGTATTGTGAGGTGCGATTCGCTTACAATCACAACACCGCTCACTCCGTAGGGGAGGAACCGGTGAAACGAGGAATTAACTATCGTAGCGCCTGTTTCATAAGCTGCTTGTTTCATGTGAAACTCGATTGCATCGATGTCATCTAGAATCCTCTTGTCACAGTCGTAGTACTCTGCTATGATGTGCCTACCCAAACTTTTCATGTTAATCCCTCCCCTCAAATGATTTGTCATTGGATTGCGCTACCTTCACAGCGGATGAGTTTCTCAAACACTGTTTGTTCAAAATTATGCTCACTCTAAGTTCATTTACATTGACATGTCTAGTTAAATGAGCATATTACGTCAGTAACGCAAGCATATTATATAACCCGATTCGGTTCTTTTTGGTTAAGCTTGTGTAACTTTTGCTATACATTTCCCAAAACCAAACAGGTTAAATCGAGTGGTTCGAGTATAATATTTAGGCTTGTTAGATTCTCAGCTCACCAGAGACAAAATCTATCCGGTACGGTTGACGGAGGAGGATTTGCAAATGGTAAGTGGAAGCGAGAAAAAGCTGATGGTGTTCACCACTCTGTTCATCACAGGAATAGTTATTTCAAACGTATTGGCCGCCAAGATTGTCAAGATGGGCGTGTTTGTATTTCCAGCTTCGATTATTAGTTACACTTTCACGTTCATCCTTATCAACATGCTTTCAGATGTGCTCGAAAGCAAGTACTCGAAGATGCTTGTATACCTGGGTTTCTTGGCACAAGCTGTTGCGAGTTTGTTGATTTTGATGGGATTGTTCATGCCATCAGCTTCTGTGGAACGTGGAGAAGCTTATAGACTCCTTCTTGGAACTAACTGGAGGTTTACGCTTGCAAGTTTATCGGCTTACGGGGTTTCGCAGTTTGCGAATTTTTACATTTTCAACCTGAAATTTTTGAATAACCCGCTTTTGATGAATCTTTTTTCCGTTGCGATAGCACAATTACTTGATACGGTGGTATTCACAGTAATCGCTTTTTTGGGAGTGTACAAAGGGCTCTTTCCAATGATATTGTCACAATACCTTATAAAAGTTATAATTGTCATGGTAGCTAACCCTATCTTCTTGTTAACACGGAGACTCAAGGAAAGGTGATAAAAATTGTATTTCATTCAAACGATGAATTTACCAGGTCATGAGAATATGGCCTGGGATTGTGTTTTAGGGGAATTGTCGGAAGATGTTACTCTAAGGTTTTACAGTTGGAAGAAACCAACCCTATCTTTAGGAAAACACCAGAATGATTCTGATTTGGACTGGGAGTACGTTAAAATCAAAGGTTTTGATGTTGTGAGAAGGCCTTCTGGAGGACGGGCTGTTCTCCATTGGGACGAAATAACGTATTCTTTCTTGATACCGCGCACCTCTGAACTTTTTGGAATGGGCGTGCTTCAGTTGTACAAACTCATCTCCGAGCTCATCGTGGATGGTCTAAGAAATCTTGGATATCCTGTTGAGATTGTTGATGGGCGAAGGAAGGCTCTTACAAGTGTTTGCTTCCAAGTTCCGTCCGCTTATGAGATTGTACTGAAAGGTATAAAAGTCGTTGGTAGTGCGCAAACTCGAACTGGGAATTACATACTCCAGCATGGTTCAATAATCTTAAAACCCCACGAAGAGGTAAAGTATTGCTTTAACTCGACGAAAAATGTGGAGATTCCTCTTGTGGGACTTTACGATGCCTTTGATGTACCTGTTGAAAGTATTGTTAAATCGATAAAGGAGAGTTTTGAAGATTACTTTGGACCTTCAAAACTAGTACCACCAGATTTGCTGGTGAAAGCGGAAAATTTGGTTAAAGAGCGTGCGTGGAGGTTCTTATGGAGGATATCGTGAACACAAAAACCAACGTGTATTCTGTCGAGCCTGGTACACTTTACATAGTGGGCACTCCCATAGGCAACTTGATGGACATGACGATAAGGGCCATCGAAGTTTTACGAAGCGTGGATATTGTGCTGGCGGAGGACACCAGAAGAACATCAAAACTGCTGAAATCTTACAATATCTCCACAAAACTAATTACGTTCAACGAGCATTCAAGTAATAAGAAAGTTGAAGAAATCATCTCTGTTTTGAAATCGGGAAAGTCCGTGGCATTGGTTTCGGATGCGGGAATGCCCATTGTGTCGGATCCTGGTGCGAAGCTTGTTCGAAATTGTCGTGAGCAAGGATTAAAGGTGCAAGTTATACCGGGACCGAGTGCATTAACCAGTGCTGTGGCGGTATGTGGTTTGTCAGGAACTCACTTCTATTTTGTGGGGTTTATGCCGCGGGATAAGAAACGAAGAAGATTTCTTAAAAGATTGAAAGAATGTGACTTAATTCATACTGTAGTGTTTTTCGAGAGTCCAGAAAGGCTAAGGAAAACATTGGAGGATATTCTATCGATTCTGGGTGATGTGGAAATTTGCATAGCACGTGAACTTACGAAAGTTTACGAAGAGGTGTTCTGCGGGACAGTTTCACAGGCGCTTGTGCATTTTAAGGAGCCCTTAGGAGAGATCACGGTAGTACTCAAAACAGGGCGGGATAATTCGGATGTTGAGGATTGAAACTGGTAATTTCAAAGGAAGTGTTATAGACACGGTTAATGACTTAAGGACAAGATACACACCTGCCATTATCAGACGAAGCCTTTCGAGTATGGTCGATTTTGAAGGTAAAAAGTGCTTGGACTTGTGTTGTGGTAGTGGTGTGGTGGGATTTGAAATGCTGAGTAACGGAGCAGACCATGTGACATTCGTTGACGTTTCGGAACGTGCGTTGAGCACTGTCAAAAGAAACGCACTTAGACTCAACGTAACGGATAAGGTTGTTTTGAAGAAGATGGACGCGCGAAGGTTTTTGGAATTGTCTGTTGAGAAATTTGACATAATCTATTCGGATCCCCCGTATGAGTTGGGACTTGTTTTGGATATAATCTCCCGGGTTACCAGAGTGATGCACGAGGATACCTTGTTGATAATACAGTGCTCAAAGAGGGAAAGGCCTTTCCAACCAGAAAACTGGCATTTGAAAATTGTGAAGGAAAAAGAATATGGCGATACATTTCTGATTTTTCTGCAAAAAGTTTAATTTTGTGGTATAATTACTCCGAGGTGATTACATGTCTTTTTCTTTCGCAAAAAAAGAACGGGAAGTAATTAAAAACCTCATCGAACTGACAAAAAAATCCATAGAAGCCCCACAAACGCTGAGAGAATTTTTCGAATGTTACTTTGATGGAGGTTGTGAAGGGTTAGGCGGGTTGTTCGACCGTGTGAAAGAAGTCGAGCGTTCGGCTGACGAACTTCGGCGAGGTATAATATCCGAAATATACAAAGGACTATTCCTTCCCGATATAAGGGAAGTAATCCATTCTTTAACCGAATCGATTGATAAGGTAATCAACAAGTGCGAGTCGGTGAGTAAAATTATCAAATTGCAAAAGCCGATGATTCCCGTTCAATTCAGAACGGGAATAATTTCGCAAATCGAGTGTGTAATAAATGCTTCCATAGCATTTTCGAAGTCGGTAGAGTTACTCTTTGAGAACGTTGATGAAGTTCATCATTATGTACTCGAAGTGGAACGTTACGAACACGAGGAAGACCTGATTGAGAACCAGTTGCTTGAGGAAATATTCAAGATGGATCTACCGCTTGCTGAAAAGTTACAGCTCAAGGAACTTGTAATCAACATTGGGGACATCGTCGACCGAACAGAAGATGCGTCGGATATACTCGAGGTTCTTTTACTAAAGCTAAGTTATTAAGATATCTACTACAATACGACGGTACCTGGAGGGACAAAGAAGTGTACCTGGAACGTTATGAACGAATCTTTAAAGGTATGAAAAAGGCTGTGATAATCGCCGTATCGCTGTTAGCGATTCTGAGCTTATCAAGCTGTGCTGTGCCTTTCATTCCCGAGGTACCGCCTTCCAGCTACTCTTTGGAGGCAGCCATCAACGTTATTGCAGGGAAGTATTATCTTTTAGACTCTGGACCTGTCGAGGGGTTCGGAGACGTAAATTTGGGAGACGGTTGGTACGCAACCTTCGCGGATGTTGATGGGATATTGCTTGTGTTCAAGTACAATTCGGTTGATGAGGCCAAAGAAAAATGGGATGTAATAACGAAAAGGTACGGTAACCCCCTTAAGCTCAAATACTTCAAAGTGAGTATGGGAGATTATGGAATTTTCACAATAAGACTCGATAAGAGCGATTTATACGTATGGTACAGGGACGACTGGTTGATAGTTGTTAACGGCGATAACGTGGAAAAATTTGTGCGGGATGTGAACAACATATACAAGACTATAAAAAGATGAAAATGGTGATCTTTAAATATGTTCGAAACGATTGATTTTTCGATAATCGGTGTAGACGAGGCTGGTAGGGGTCCGTTATTTGGACCTGTTGTAGCTGCGGCGGTTTATTTTCCCGGGGGAGAGTTGATAGAAGGTGTCGATGACAGCAAGGCCCTTGACGAAGAAAGGCGTGAGAGGCTCTTTGAAATAATCGTTAACAAGGCGATTTACGGAATAGGAACGGCAACCCCGGAAGAGGTGGATATACTTAACATATTCCACGCTACAGAGCTGGCCATGAATCGTGCCTTGGACTCGTTAGCCGAGAAGGTACAAATTGGAACGGTGTTGGTAGATGGTAAAAATCTAAAACTGAAGTATCCAGCAAGATGTGTGGTCCACGGTGATTCAAAAATATATCAGATAGCAGCTGCTTCCATAGTTGCGAAAGTTTACAGAGATAGGTTGATGCGACAATTTCACGAAAAGTTTCCTCATTACGGATTAGAGCGAAACAAGGGCTATCCCACCCCGGAACATCTTGAAGCGCTGAAAAAGTGCGGCCCTACGCCTTTTCATAGGTTAAGTTTTGAGCCGGTTCTCAAGTTACTCACTTTTGAACGGTTGAAGATATGGGTTGAGAGCAGAGAAATCTCATTTGATAGGTACAACAAGTTGGTCAAGCTTTTGGAGGTGGACCTCTTTGGAAACACCAAATACGCGATTAAAAAAAGACAGAAATCACGTGGTGGAAAGTGAAAAGGAAATTCGGGAAATTAAAGTGCTTGATAGGGGTTTTGTAAGACTGGTAGATGCCATGGGTGATGATTACACGGTCGTGCGGGCAGCGCGCGTATCGTACGGCCAAGGTTTAAAAACCCCGGAACGTGACAAAGCACTTATCATGTACCTTATGGAGCACAAGCACGAAACACCTTTTGAGCATATCGTCTTTACCTTCCACGTTAAAGCACCGATATTTGTTGCGAGGCAGTGGTTTAGGCATCGTATAGGTTCTTTCAATGAGATAAGCCAAAGGTATACGGAAATTAAAGAGGAAGAGTTTTATTTGCCAGAAAACATTCGTGTGAACGTACCCGAAGATCGACAAAAAGCTGTGGAAATTGAAGATGAGCAACTTTTAAATCTTGTAAGGGAAAGGCTTAGTAGTACTTTTGAAAATCTGTACAGAGTATACAAAGAATTGCTAGAACTTGGTGTGGCCCGTGAGCTTGCTCGAATTGTGTTACCATTGTCGACCTACACGCAATTCTATTGGACTGTCAATGCGCGGAGTTTAATGAACTTTTTGAGCTTGAGAGCGGATTCACACGCGCAGTGGGAAATTCAACGCTACGCGCTGGCCATCGCGCAGATTTTCAAGGAGCGTTGCCCTTGGACGTATGAAGCGTTTGTAAGATTTAGCTATCGAGGTGACCTTCTGTGAAGTTGATCGACGTCTTAAGGTTGGTTGATGGTGAGATTGTTGTTGGGGCTGATAGGGCTGATGTGGTGGACATAGAGATAGAAAAGGTGGCAGCTTCAGATTTAATGAGCGACGTCCTAGCTTTATCCGAACCAGGCTCGCTACTGGTCACGGGTCTTGCCACACCTCAATGCGTGAGAACAGCGGGGGTTGTGGGAATTCCAGTGGTACTTATCGTGAGGAACAGGGACATTATGCCCGAAACGAAGACTGCAGCGGAACTCTCAGGTGTTGTCTTATGCGTTACAAAGAAAGGCATGTACGAAGTTTGCGGAATACTATACCAGGCAGGATTAAAACCTGTCTTTCAAGGATAAGTTTGTACCTCAGGATGCGTTGGGAGGAAAACGGCCATGTTTGTGAATGTGGAACCACTTTACGCGTCAATAGTCGAGGATGTGCGAACACGTGTGTCAAATTTGCCGAGGCCTCCGAAATTGGCGGTGGTCACGTTTCAACCGGACCCATCAACCCAAAGTTACCTGAAGAGCCAGGAGAAAATGGCTAAAAGACTCGGGATTGAATACGCAGTTTTTGAGGTTCCAAAGGTAACGGAATTAAAGCAGATTCTTTCAAAGCTTTCAACGGACATCAACATCGATGGTATACTCCTCACACACCCGTTGCCAAATGGTGTTTCCGAGTTTGAACTTGTTTCTTTAATCTCGCCGGAAAAGGATGTTGAGGGTCGTAATCCCCACAGTCTCGGTAGCCTTATGTACGACGCATTTGCGTTTGCACCGTGCACAGCCGAGGCAGTTGTTAGGATTATTAAATATCTGACAGAACCTGCAGGAAAGCGGGTTGTCATAGTTGGTAGGAGCGTAACAGTGGGAAAACCTGTTGCCATGCTCCTTGCTCAAAAGGGTGTGGATGCGACAGTTACAATCTGCCACTCACGTACGCCTGACATTCAGTTGATTACGAAGGAAGCGGATATCGTTGTGGTGGCGATCGGTAAGGCTAAGCACTTAACGAAAGAATACTTTAAACCTGGAGCGCTTGTTGTCGATGTCGGAATCAACGTGGAGGAAAACGAGATAGTTGGTGACGTTGAACCATCGGTTGCGGAAATTTGTGAGTTAACGCCAGTACCGGGTGGTGTGGGAAAGATTACGACCGTTGTGTTGATGGAACATGTTGTGAAGGCCGCTGAAAGAAGAATATTGGGAAAATGATATTTCTTCAATTCAAAAAATGGAGGTGTAGGCATGAGACTTATTTACGCGGGAGTTCCGGACTCGGGCGCGCAGGGTACGGCAGCCTCAGGAGGAGCAGGTGCTATGTTGCAGCTGCTCATAATGATGCTCATTTTCTTCGCGATGATGTACTTTCTTGTTATACTTCCGCAGAGAAGACGGGAGAAAGAGTACAAACAGATGATAGAGAGCTTGAAAAAGGGTGACATAGTGATAACGACTGGAGGGATCGTTGGTAAAATTATAGATATTAGGAAGGACACGATAAAGATTAAGAGTTCAAACACCACGGAAATAGAAGTGCACAAAGCTTATATTGCAAAAGTTGTACGCGAGAAGGAAGAGTCCAAAGAGGAGGAAAGCACTTCTTCGCAGTGAAAGCAGTATTTGGAATATACTTTAGGGGAGGGTTTTGTGAATGCGCGGTGACAGGGCAAGACTCATAGTGTCCTTAGCTCTTTTGGTTGCAGCAGTCGTTGCGATGCTGTTGCCTGGCGGAAAACCAGCGAAAGGTTTAGCAAAGCTTTTCAGCAGGCTCAAACTTGGCCTGGACCTCAGCGGCGGTGTACGCTTGGAGTACCGTGTGGAGATCGATAAGTCGGCTGAAAATCCGAGTGCCGTTGTTGACGATGTCTGGACGGTTCTTCGCAACAGGCTGGACTCAGCTGGCTACACGGAAGCTGCTGTAAGAAAGAGCTTTAGGGAAGATAAGTCGTTCATCATTGTGGAAATACCGGAAGCAACAGATACAGCAGCAGCGGAAAAGCTTGTTGGCTCCACTGGTTTGCTTTGGTTCGGCCAGGCGATCGATGAGAGAGATTACAATCCTCTCGACAAGTCTGATGATGTCAACTTGGCTCTCAGGGAAGGTGGACAATGGTATCAGGATAAAGATGGAAAGAAATGGTACCTCATAAAGAAAGAAATCAACAACAGGAAAGACCTGATACTTGTTGGTCCAAAAGTTGCCCAGGCTCTTCCAGAGATTGATAGAAAAGGTGTGGCGAATTACGTTGTGTCGTTTACTCTCGACCGTGCATTTGTTGAAGTTTTCAAAAATATAACGAAGGAACTTTACGTTCCTGAACAACTACTCAGCAACCCAACTCAAGTCCAGATAGCTGCGCGCAAGAGATTGGCCATCATCCTTGATGACAAAGTTCAGTTCGTCGGGTACGTAGTGAGCCCAATTGAAGATGGACGTGGGCAGATTAGGGGTAACTTTACGTTCGAGCAAGCGCGCGAGCTGGCTGCGATTCTCCGGAGCGGTGCATTACCGGCAAGGCTCGAAAAGGTCAGTGCGATTCTCATTTCGCCTTTGCTTGGAAAGGACGTACTTGAACAATCGCTCAGGGCAGGAATTATCGGTGCTATCACAGTCATGGTGTACATGATTCTCTTTTATGGAATCATGGGAATTGTTGCAGTGATTGGAATTTTCTACGCCTTGGCGGTTATTTTTGGCTACCTTTCCGGAACTGGCACCATCCTCACACTCCCTGGTATTGCCGGTATTATTTTCACAATCGGAACACTCGTGGATGGTAACATAATCATTTACGAACGAATCAAAGAAGAAATCAGAACTGGAAAGACCACGAAAGCAGCAATTGAAGTGGCGTTCTCCAGGTCATTCTGGACACTTTTCGATGCCAATCTAACCACGATCATTGCTGCACTTTTCCTCTATTACTTCGGTACGGGAACAATTAAGGGCTTCGCTATCACGACAATTGTTGGTATCTTTGCGGCAATGTTCATGAACCTGGTCTTCAGTAAAGTCATTCTCGATGGAGTTTCCGACCTTATCAGAGTCAAGAAATTAGGGGGTGCCCAGAGATGAAGATAGATTTTGTCGGAAAAAGGTACTTCTTCATATCAGTTTCGCTAGTTTTAGTAGCCGTTTCTATCGTGAGCATCCTCGTTAGAGGCTTCAATTTTGGGTTGGAATTCCTTGGTGGAAGTGAGATAATTGTTAAGACGAGTCAAGCAATGAGCATTTCCGAAATCAGGGCGAAGGTCAAAAACGTAGCTCCAGAGTTTGAGAAGGCGAGAATCCTTGAGACAAGGGCAATGGGTGCAGGGGATGAACATACTTATTCGATTGTGGTAGCTCCGAGAGATGAGAAGGGAAGATTACGAAACTATCAGCCAGATGAGAAGACAACGATCGCGTCCAAAATTGAAGAAGTGTTGAGGGCGAAAGTTGTCTCTTTCAGCGAAATAAGCGGAGAGGCTGCGGACGAGATAAAGAGTTTAACGTGGAAAGCGATAGTTTTCACACTACTTGGAATACTCGTCTACGTTGCACTGAGGTTCAAGTTTGCGTTTGGTGTCGGTGCAATTCTTGCAATTGTTCATGATGTGATCATAACTTTGGGATTCTTTTCGATATTTGGAATTGAACTAAACGTGGCGGCTGTTGCGGCACTTTTGACACTCGTCGGTTACTCGGTTAACGACACCATCATCGTGTTTGACCGGATAAGAGAGTTCGGAAGGAAATTCAAAGGTAAAGATATGGCTTCGATCGTAAACGACAGTATAAACTCAGTTATAGTTAGGACGATCAACACCTCGTTGACGACCTTCTTTGTTGTGTTGATGCTCTTACTGTTTGCAACTGGTAGTATCAAATCCTTTGCGTTTGGTATGACCGTTGGAGTTGTTGTCGGAACGTATTCATCAATTTTTATTGCTTCACCTGTTGTCATCAAATGGGTTAAGTCCATTTAATAGACTCAAGAAAACTATCGCACACTTTGAAGGAGGACACCGCCTGGCGTTTGGAGTAGCTGGCGGGTCCTGTTTTTTATCCTGAAGGGCTCTTAAGTGTTCAACACTGATAAAAGGGAGGTGTTTTCGTTGGTGTTACTTATAATCTCGCTTACTGCGGGTTTTGCCACTTTACTGTACCTAACACTCGCAGTTTTGGATAAAAGTCCTGGTGACGAGAGAATGGAAAAGCTGTCGCGTATAATCCAGCGTGGTGCAAGGTCGTTCCTTTTTCAGGAGTACGTCGTATTCTTTCCTATAGTGCTCGCACTTGCAATTTTATTCTTTTTGACAATGGGCTACAAATCGGCCATCTCCTTTATCATTGGTTCCGTATTCTCCGTGCTCTCCGGCTTCTTTGGGATGACCATTGCAACCAAGTCCAACGCGCGCACCGCGTGGGGAGCAATGAAAGGTGTCGGCGAGGCGCTCGACATAGCATTCTCCGGTGGTGCGGTGATGGGACTTACAGTCTCTGTTTTAGGATTACTGGGTCTTTTTACCGTTTACAAATCTTTCGGTTTAGAGGCTGTTAGTTTCTACTCTCTTGGTGCGTCTTTTGTTGCTCTCTTTGCAAGAGTAGGTGGAGGAATTTACACGAAAGCGGCGGACGTGGGTGCCGACATTGTTGGTAAGGTGGAGGCAAACCTGCCCGAAGATGATCCGCGAAATCCAGCTGTCATCGCGGATAACGTTGGGGACAACGTTGGGGACGTTGCCGGCATGGGAGCTGACCTCTACGAATCT
Organism: Thermotogota bacterium; assembly: GCA_030550315.1. GTDB lineage: Bacteria > Thermotogota > Thermotogae > Thermotogales > Fervidobacteriaceae > Fervidobacterium_A. The sequence goes on from JAUQPP010000005.1 coordinate 31,636, forward strand.
TACGTTGGTTCCATATTCTCCGCGATATCGTTAGGTCACGTAATCCTTGGTCAACGCGGAATTGGCAACACGCTTTCCATAGTTTCGTTCGGTTTGATCGCTTCTATCATAGGAATCGTATTTGTCAAAGTACTTTCGAAGTTGAACGTGGAACCGGCCGTTGCGTTGAGAAGTGGTACGATAATCTCGAGTACTGTGTTCTTGATACTGTCGTTCGCTTTTTCCTTTGTGGAGAAAGATCTTAAACTCTTTTGGACCGTTCTTATCGGTAACATAGTCGGCGTCTTGATAGGCCTTATAACTGAGTGGTACACATCAGGCAAGCGAGTCGAAAAGCTAGCACATTCGGCTGCCATGGGGCCGGCTAACGTGATCATCAGTGGTACGGCACTTGGGATGGAATCTACCGCAATGATAACGATTTTAATCGCAATCGGAACCTTGCTTTCTTACAAAATCAACCAGCTCTACGGTATTGCCATCGCTGGTGTAGGAATGCTCGCCACTTTGGCTATGAACCTTTCGGTTGACGCCTATGGTCCAATAGCGGATAACGCCGGTGGTATTGCACAAATGGCTGGCCTTGAAAAACACGTGCGAGAAATAACCGACAAGCTTGATGCACTCGGTAACACAACAGCGGCAATGGGAAAGGGATTTGCAATCGGTTCCGCGGCACTCACCGCAATCGCGTTGTTTGCGAACTTTGGTGCAACAGCGCGCGTTGAACAGGTCTTGCTTAGGGATCCAAGTACATTCATTGGAGCGTTGATAGGTTCGATGTTAACTTTTTACTTCTCCGCGCTTACGATGAACGCTGTTGGTGATGCTGCAAACGATATGGTGGAAGAAATAAGAAGACAAATTCGTGAGATTCCCGGCATACTTCTGGGCACAGCCGAACCTGATTACGAAAGCTGTATTCGCATTGCCACAAAGGGTGCGCTTAAGAGAATGGTTACTCCCGCATTGCTTGCAATAATTTCACCGATTGTGCTTATGAAATTCCTTGGCGTTCAAGCTGTTGCGGGACTTCTCATTGGATCTACGGTATCCGGTGTCGCACTTGCGATCTTCATGGCGAACTCTGGAGGTGCGTGGGACAACGCGAAAAAATACGTTGAGGAAGGTCATCTGGGTGGCAAAGGTTCGTTCACACACAAGGCCACAGTTGTTGGAGACACCGTTGGAGATCCTTTTAAGGACACCGCTGGTCCGTCTCTCAACATTCTCATCAAACTCATGGCTATCACCGCGATAGTTTTTTACCATTTGGCTGGAAAATGAAAAGAATAAATTTTTCTTAGAAAGAGGGGGGTAAAGTCATGCGTAGAATAGGTGTCCTCTCGGTTGGAAACGACTGTCCCGGGTTGAATGCTGCGATAAGGTCAATAGTTGTTAACGCGATCGAGCGTGAAATCGAAGTCATGGGAATTCACGACGGGTTCGAGGGACTGAAAAACGATAAGGTGGACATACTCGTTAGAAACAACGTTTCAGGAATCCTCCACCAGGGAGGTACGATACTTGGGACATCATTACAGATACCTGAGAAAGATGAAGACCTAGTACTTGTGAAAAATAAAATCACCCAATATGGTATCTCCGGGCTCATCTTACTAGGCGGTAGACACGCTGTTAGGGCAGCGTTGAACCTTCAGAGATACGGTATACCCAGTATCATCGTCCCTGCAACAATAGACAACGATTTATCGTTTACGGATTTCTCGATAGGTTTCATCACCGCACTTGAGCATGTTACCCAAGCACTTGATATTATACACTCGACAGCGGAATCTCACCATAGAGTGATGATTGTTGAAACAATGGGAGCTCCAGGTGGGTGGCTCGCAACGTTCGGAGGACTAGCTGGAGGTGCGGACTTTGTCATTACGAGTTCGGATGCTTTGGAACCGGAAGAACTCTTGAGGGTTATAAAACACAGGTACGAATCTGGAAAGAGATTCTCAATCGTTGTCGTTGAATCCGGTGTGCAACTTCCTCAAGAAATTATCGATGAATGCAAATGTTCTTACGAAACCGACCCCGCCGAAGTGATAGGAATATACATTGGCAAGAAACTCAACTTGGAATGGAGATACACGAACCTTGGATACATCCAGCGAGGTGGAACACCCGCAGCTCTCGATAGAATAATTGCAACCCAGATGAGTGCAAGGGCTGTGGAACTTGTAAAAATGGGCAAGTTCTACCACGCTGTTGGTATCAAAGGATTTGTTGTAACCGAAGTGCCATACAGCGAAACGCTTCTCAACGTAAGACCCGTTGATTACTACGCAAAGCAACTCGCAAAATTATTCTTCTGAGATTCCTTACAAAAAACGCTAAAAACTGAACATGAAAAAAGAGGCCTACTACGGGCCTCTTTTTTTGTTTTCCGTGATGTGCGAAGACGAAATACCTAAGTTTTTGATGTTAATCCCCGTTTTTCGTTGTTTTTGGGTTTCAGCGAAAACGAGATTCCCATGTTATATTTATCATAGTGATTGGTAACGTTACCGAAGATGAGCATAATTGAAAGACGAGGGGGATGCTCCATGCCAGAAAGATTACCAATGTGGAAGAAGTGGATGTACGCACTAGGCCAACTGGGTTGGTCATTGGCGAGTTTTGCTGTGGGGAACACGCTTGTTTATTTCTATATGCCCCCAGAAGGGGTTGAAATACCACAGTATATTCAGAGGGGAGCTGTTTTCCTTGGACTCACGATAATCGGTCTTGTGCTTGGCACTTCGAGGTTATTTGATGCTGTAACGGACCCCATCGTTGCCACACTTTCGGACAGAAGCAAGATGAAACTCGGGCGACGCAGGGGCTTTTTGGCCATCAGTGTTTTACCATTCGCTGTTTTCTCTTTCCTGCCGTTCTTCCCACCATCGCAAAACTACACTGTCAATACGATTTGGCTCTTTGTTACGGTCATAGCGTTCTACTGGTTTATGACCATGTACGTAACCCCGTTTTTCGCTTGGATGAGCGAGCTAGGACACGACCCGAACGAAAGGCTTTTGTTAAGTACCCTAATCTCCGTGACTTGGGCCATTGGATACGTAGCAGGAACGCAGATTTATCTCTTTCAAACGCTACTTGAGAACACTGGTTTTAGTTCTGTGAGGGCCTTCCAACTTGTAACCGTAGCGTACGGTGTTGTTGGCTTTTTCCTGATGTTACTCCCGGTGATGTTCATAGACGAAAATAGGTACTGTGAAAAGCATTCGGTAAACGAGGGTGGCCTCGAAGCCATAGTTAACGCGTTTAAGGATAAGAATTTTCTTGTGTTCGTGCTTCAAGACTTACTTTATTGGGTAGGGCTTACTGGAATAAGCTTAGGACTTGTTTACTATGTCACTGTTCTCCTAAGGTTACCCAAAGAACAAGCCTCCAGCGTCCAGTTGATGATGTTCTTGCTTTCTTTCCTTTTCTACGTGCCCATAAACATATTAGCGCGTAAGATAGGTAAGAAGAAACTCCTGATGGTGGGATTCATCGTCTTTTCGGTAGACTTTGTATTTACTGCGTTGCTAGGACGCTTGCCTTTGTCTCCTCAGGTACAGAGCTACATCGTTGCGGTTCTTTCTTCCATTCCACTGGCCATCTTTGGCATACTACCTAACGCAATGGTGGCGGATATCGCAGAAGCCCATGGGAGGGAGACTGGAAATTACAAAGCTGCAGTCTTCTTTGGTGCGAGGACTTTCATGCAGAAGATGGGACAAACGGTCGCCGGTTTGGTATACCCATCGATATTCATTCTTGGAAGGAATGAAATCAACGAGTTCGGCTTAAGACTAAGTGCCGTTATATCACTCACTTTTATGGTGCTTGGTTATGTGCTCCTGATGTTTTACAATGAAACCAAAATCCTCAAAACTCTGGCTAACGAACTCACCGCTACTCGTGATTAAGTGGGGCAGAAATGACGATCGTTATTCCCTTTCCAGGTTCGCTGTAAAGTTCGATGTCGCCATGAAGTACCTCCACAGCGAGTTGGTGAACAATGCTCAACCCTAGGCCCGTGCCATGTAGAGGATCTGTTGTAAAGAATGGTTCGAAAGCACGGGCCTTTGTTTCTTTGTCCATTCCTTTGCCGTCATCTCTGTACTCCAGAATCAGTTTACCGCTTTTCTCGTACAACGAAATGTATATATTTCCTGGATTATCGTACTCAAAACCGTGTATCACAGAATTATCTATAAGATTCATGAGGATTTGAACCCACGCACCGGGAATTGTTCGGACGGTCAGATTGTCGGGGACGTTCACGTGGATCTGTACCTTGGTTTTTCTCAGCCTTGGATGCATCGTTCTAAGAACATCATCAATAAGGTCTTTAAGCTTTACCGTCGAGTGAACCTGTGTAACTTCCTGCATGGCGACCCTTTTTAAGCTTTGCACAAGTTGTTTTATCTTTTCAGAATTGCGCACGATAATGTCCAGCAGTTCCCTACAGGTGGCGATGAATTCTTCGAAGTCTTTTTCGGTGAGCTCATCATTGAGGTATTTCTCATGGATTCTTTCCAAACGCGTTAATAACTCCGTTGACGAGCCGTATATAACCCCCGTCGGTGTGTTAACATCGTGTGCAATGTTCACCATTAATTTTCCAAGCGCCGCCATCTTTTCGGAGTTTATCACCTTTTGCTGAGTTGCCTCAAGTTCGTTAAGTGTTAATTCCAGCTCGGCGTTCGCATCACTTAGTTCCTGAAGAGTGGATTTAAGCTTGCTGTTCTTTTCAAGATTGTCTATAGCAAAATATGCTGAGGTTAAGAAAGATACGAAAACAACGGTGAGGAGTAAGAGAAAGGTAGTGGCACTGTAATAATAGTACCTAAAGTACACTTGCCCTGCAAAGAAATCTTTGTAGTAAATTGGAAACCTCTTCACACTTTTCTTCAAATTCATGAACTTTTCAATATTGGTGCTCAACCTCTCATCATGGGTCACATGCGCGAGCACTTCACCTTTATCATCAAGCACCAAGATCTCCAATATGTCATCTACGTAAATCATGTTCCTTATTGAGGCTTCTATCAATTCCTTGTTCAATGTCCAGACGGCGTGAGATAGAGTTTTTGAAAACGACTCGAGGGTAGTGTAAAGGTTGTTTTCCCAGTCGGTTAGATAAATCTTCGAGATTAAATAAAATAAAACGATTAGCAAAATAAAGCTTATTATCTTCCAAGCGGAAAATGAACTCATCTTGGCGCTCATTCGCCCACCTCTCCACTGGTAACTTCATCAAGCGAAGGTGGAAAAACCATCTAGAGTCCGTTTAAATAGTTACCAGTTTACGATTCCGTATTTTCCGAGGACTGTGCTGTACTCACTCGAGGATTTGAATTTCTTTAGACCCTGTGAAAAGAGCTGGGAGAGGATTTTTCCATGAATGGTCTTACTAAAAGCTAGGTACTGCGGTCTTTTTTCCTTCGAAACAGGGATGAATGAAAGCTTTTGATTGTAACCGAGTTTCTCCACCCAGTAGAGCCCACTTCTGTAATCTGTTGCGAAAGCTCCAACTTTTCCTCTGTAAACCAACTTGATTCCTTGCTCATCAGAATCGACTTGCAACCGTGAACACTTGAACGTTTCGAATGTTCTATCATAGCCGTAGCCGTTGACAAAGGCGCAAATGAAATTGCGATTGTTTAGTAGGTCGTGGATGATCATCTCGTTCTCTTTTAAGTACCAGAAACCTTCCCTTGTAAAGCTCAAAGGTTCAGTGGAGTACTCGAGTATTTCTTCCCTTTCCGCTGTTTTCCAAACGGAAAAAATACCGTCAACGGTCTTTTGGACCATCATCTGAAGGGCTCTCGGTGGAGGTAGAACCTGTATTGAAACTACGAATCCAAGGTTAATGAAAACCTTCTCGATTACCTCTACATCAACGCCGCGAACTTTGTTGTCTTCTAGGTAATGGTAAGGTGGCCAGTTGACAGTTACAAGTTCGACGAGGTTTCCCTGCTTAACGTAACGGTCAACACCATAAAAACTCAAAATACGCGTTACCTCATTCCGAGAAATTATACTTCTGAGAGCACTCTCCACAGCTTGTACGATTTTGTCGGGCACATCTTTTGAAAAGAGAATGTAATGATAATACTTTTCGGCTATTAACGGTACGAGTTCGAAATTTTCGAACTTGGAAGCGTAGTATCCCAAGCTCAGACTTGTGTAGAAAATTGCGTCTATGGAACGTTTGGAAAGAGCATCCAGCGCTTCTATAATCGTGCTGTATGTAAACGTTTTGCCATGCGGAAAAATGCGTTCAACGTTAAGTGATGTAAGTGTGGAGCCTATTACACCAACTTTTGGGTTACTCTTGGTAAGAACTTGCGTTGCATTTCCTTTAAGCACGAGAAGAGCTTCATTAAGGCCGTAGAGTGGTACGCTTATGTACTTGTATTCCTTGACACGCTCTTCGTTCAATCCCAGTCCAACGAATATCTGGATCTTTCCTTTTTTCAGATCCTCGAGTATCTCTGCGTTTGTTTTTGCCTTTAGATCGCGGTATACGATCCTTATCCTTTGTTTTGAAAGTTCTCTGTTGAGCGCCTCGACAATGTCACCGCAGATTCCCTTTACCGTTCCTTTTTCCACTATGTACTTTGGTTCAGCAGCTTGCACGTACGTATAGAGAACCGTCTGGGAAAACGCCACTTCCATGAGAAAGAAAGCAAAAATTACCAACGCTATTTTTTTCAAAAGTATTCCTCCTTCACCCGTTTATCAAAATTTATTATACCACCTTTCAACCACATTTAACAAGTCTCCCAAAATAATTTTATTATCACTCTTGACAAAAGAGTGCTAATATAGTATAATGAAACCGTGAGGACTGATGAAAATCTTTTAAGGATAAAAGGGTAAAAAATAAAGTGTGGAGGTGAGATTCATGGCTAAAAAGGAGTTTGTAGTTGGTATTGACCTGGGTACGACAAACTCTGTGATTGCTTGGATGAAGCCCGATGGAACTATCGAGGTCGTTCCGAACGCGGAAGGTAGTAGGACGACACCGTCCGTCGTTTCGTTCACCAAAACTGGCGAGGTTATCGTTGGTGAGCCAGCTAAGAGGCAGTTGATACTTAACCCAGATAGAACGATAAAGTCCATCAAAAGAAAGATGGGAAGCGACTACAAGGTGAGGATCGATGATAAGGAGTACACTCCACAACAGATCAGTGCATTCATACTCAAAAAGCTCAAAAAAGATGCCGAAGAGTACCTCGGTGGTGAGATTAAAAAGGCGGTCATTACTTGTCCAGCTTATTTCAATGATGCTCAACGACAAGCCACCAAAGAGGCTGGTATCATAGCAGGTCTTGAGGTTCTCAGGATTATCAACGAGCCGACGGCTGCGGCTTTGGCTTATGGACTCGATAAGATGGAAGGCGAGCGTAAGGTTCTTGTTTATGACCTCGGTGGTGGTACGTTTGACGTATCAATTCTCGAAATCGGTGGTGGTGTCATCCAAGTCATTGCAACTAGTGGTAACAACCACCTTGGTGGTGACGATTTCGACCAAAGAATCATAGATTTCCTCGCAGAGGAATTCAAAAAGCAGTACGGTGTAGACCTGAGAAACGACAGGCAGGCACTTCAGAGACTAAGAGACGCGGCGGAGAAGGCGAAGATCGAGCTTTCATCGAAGCTTGAAACGGATATCAGCTTACCATATATTACGGCAACGGCCGAGGGACCACTCCACCTGGAGATGAAACTCACGAGGGCAATGTTTGAATCACTCACAAGGGACCTTGTTGAGAAGACTAGGGAACCAATAGAAAGGGCTCTTAGTGATGCTAAGCTTAGACCACAAGACATTGATGAGATCATCCTTGTTGGTGGAATGACCAGAGTACCGATGGTTCAGAGATTCATAAGGGACATCTTTGGTAAAGAGCCGAACAAGAGTGTTAACCCTGACGAAGCGGTTGCAATAGGTGCAGCAATCCAGGCGGCAATCCTTGCCGGTACCGAAGGCGCAAAAGATAAGGACGTTGTACTTGTTGACGTTACACCCCTTACGCTCGGTGTTGAAGTTAAAGGTGGATTAATGGAGCCAATTATTCCGAGAAACACCACTATACCGGTTAGAAAGAGCAAGATTTTCACCACCGCAGAGGATGGTCAAACCGAGGTCGAAGTCAGGGTCTATCAAGGTGAACGCGCGATGGCACGAGACAACATATTCCTCGGTAGCTTTAGGCTCATTGGTATTCCACCAGCACCACGTGGAGTTCCTCAGATCGAAGTCACGTTTGACATAGACAGCGACGGTATTGTGCATGTATCCGCGAAAGAGTTGAGCACCGGTAAAGAACAGTCGATGGTCGTTACTGGTAGGCATCAGCTAAGTAGCGAAGAAATTGAGAGAATGATACGCGAGGCACAGATGTACGAGGAACAAGATAAGAGAAAGAGGGAAGAGGTCGAACTCAAAAACCGTGCCGACGACCTTGCTTACCATATCGACAAGGTGCTCAAGGAAAACGGCGACAAAGTTCCAGCCGACATCAAGACCAGGCTCGAAGACCTCATCAGAGATTTGAGAGATGCAATAAACAAGGACGATATCGCACGCGTGAAGATCCTCTACGACGATCTCCAGAGGGAAAGTCTCAAGATAGGTGAATACCTGTACAAACAACAAGCGCAAGGTGGAACTAGTGGGGAAACAATGTAGAAAGATAAATTGCAAAAAGAAAAAAGGTGGTCGATAAAATCGACCACCTTTACTTTTTCGTTAACTCCAGGAAAAATTTACCTATGGTCTTTAGGGTAGTGCATGAAATGCTTTCCAGCTCATCATCAGTCGGGGTGTATCCGATCAGTTTTACTAAGTTCAAGATTAACTCGTCATATCTGTTGCTTTCCTCTTCAAAGAAATCATCTAATGGTTTTTCCGTTAACGAAGCTAATGCGCGAGAAAAGTTAAAATGAAGTTCTTCAAGTTCCGGCACCACGCTTTCAATGAAGTCATCAATATCTCTTCCTTTCGAAAGTATAAACTGATACAACCTAAGTAGTGTGGTACTGCAGGCCAATGCGAGACCTGCACCGTAGGTTGCTATTGTAGCTAAGGTTGTGTTCTTTTCCATCATGATAGGATCCGTACCTGCAATGTACATAGCGGCTAAAACATACGGAATCCAAGTCAAGTCTGGTTCTTGATTGTCCATGCTCTTTGGCGTAAGACCGAGCTCTTCAGCAAATTTATCAACAAGCAAGTTTCCCTCGTCATCGGTTGTTTTCAATATGACTTCAAGAGCCTCGGGGAACGGAAATTCTACATGTTCGAGAACCCTTTCCGCATCTTTAAGTTCGTTTACAAAGTCTTCTTCAAAGGACTTTTTACCAACGAAGTATTGTATTCGTTCGTAATTTTCCCTGAAATCATCCTGGACTTTCTGGAAGGTTTCGTAAGCCTCTTCGTAGAGTCCAAGTCTACGCTGAATGATTCCCAGTTCATTGAGAACCTCTGGAACAGGGTATTCTTTCGACAACTCGAGCAACAGCCCGTAAGCTTCGAAATGTTTGCCAAGCTTCATGAGTGTGTAAGAAAGATTGTAAATAATCTCCGGCTTCTTGGATAATTTTAGTCCCTCTTTGAAGATTTTCTCGGCTTTCTCGTGTTGTTGCCGGATGTTGTACACCACGCCAAGTCTTAGGTAGACCTCAGGAATCGGTTGGAGATTGAATCCTTCAAGATGAGCACCTTTGAACTTCTGGATTACCATGTTGTAAACGATCTCGGCGTCGTCGAGTTGGCCGAGTTCGGTATAAATATCTCCGATCTTCATCAACGGCAACAAAAACTCAGGGTTCAATTCGTAAGCCCGCTTGTAATATTCAAGAGCTTCATCGTAGTCCTTTCTTGCAAATAACACATTGCCCAATTCGTAGTGTGCAAGAGAAAATGTTGGATTCAGTGTGATAGCTTGCTTGAACTCAATCTCCGCAAGCTCGTAATTGCTTAATTTTGCTTGGAGCAGGGCGTTATAGAAATGGAATCTGTAGTCATAGGTCAAAGCCTTAGCTTTGTTCAGGTACTCTCCAGCCATAGTGTATTCAGCTTTGTTGATGAGGTCTTTGAATTTTTCGTAATAAAAGAAAACAAGATAAGACTTCCAGTAGTCATCCGGTGTGACCTCGTACTGTGCTTCGAGGCCGCGAAGTATCACATCCAATGGAATGTTGTTTTGGTCAGTTATCAACAGAAGGTCTTCAGCGAGTACAGGAAGCTTGACTGGAAGATTGAGTGATTTCGCCACTTCAGGTCTCAGTGGCAAGTAAACTATTGCTTTCACCGCGTTTCTCCCCTTTGTTTGAAATTTTATAGACTTGTCCAGGTCGATTATACCATACTTAACATCGCCGGATTGCTAGTGAAAAAATCAAGCTCAAGAAGGATAGTAAAACGATGGTAGGTCCCGGTGGTAGGTCAAGGTAGTAAGCGATAAGAAAACCGAAAACGGAATTTATTACGTTGAATATCACGGATCTCATGATAGAATTTTGAAAACTACGTGCACAACTTTTGGCGAAAACCCCAGGAATGACGAGAAATGCTCCCATCACGACGACACCAGCCACTTTCAACGTTGCGACAACGGTGAAGGAAATTAGTATAAACACAAGCAACTTGATTCTTTTGACATTCACACCGTAGAAACTCGCCATTTCTTCGTCGAAAATCCAGTAGGCAATTTCGTATCTGAGGTTGTAAGAAATAAGGGCCGTGGCGATAGCTGTCAGAAGAATTAAAAGAATATCCTGCTTTGTTACAAGAAGTAAGTTACCGAAAAGGTAAGACGTCACATCTGTGGTGTACCTGTCGGTCTTGGAAAATAGTACAACACCAACAGACATGAAGACTGGTAATAAAAGTCCTATGGCTGTGCTTTCAGACACGAATTTTTCCTTGTTCAGTTGGTAAATCAAAAAGGCAAAAAGGAATGTGGCCAAAAATGCTCCCGTCAAAACGTCAAAATTCAGCAACACGGAGAGAGCTACACCAGCAAAGATTGCGTGTGCAAGCCCATCACCTATGAATTCCATCCTCTTGTACACAATCACGGGAGATACAATTCCGGAAAGAGTGGAACTAAGTACGACTATCATCAGTGCGTTTCTCAGAAATTCGTACTTTACCAAATCCTTAAGAAACCCCATTCGTTTCTCAACTCCCCAAGCTGCTTCAATGAGTTCCATGTTCTATTTCGAAGTGATCATCGGACCTGATCCAAATATCGAATTCACCGAAAAGCTTCTTGACTTCTAACGGAGATATCTCTTTCGATGGACCATGGCAGTGCAGGGTTTTGTTCAAGCACATGATCGTTGTGCACTTCTTGAATATAAGGCCGATGTCGTGGCTAACCATTACTATTGTCACGCCACGCGTTTCTCGAAGTTCGTCTATGAGCTCGTAAAATTTCGCTTTTCCCATCTCGTCTATTCCCGACTCCGGTTCATCAAGGAGAAGTATATCAGGTTGCGATACGATAGCCCTTGCCAAAGCGATCCTCTGAAATTGCCCACCGGAGAGCTGGCCTACCAATTTGTGACCAAATCCCTTCATACCAACACTTTCTAGTGCTTTTTCGACTTTCTCCTTCCACTTATGCTCTTTCCTAACTGGTAGCTTCACAAATTCGTACACCGTTAGAGGAAACTCCCTGTTGAAAGTAGGCAGCTGCGGAACGTAGCCGACGGAACCGTAAATTTCAACGAGCCCGCTGTAAGGTACTCGGCCAAGGATGGCACGTATGAGCGTAGACTTCCCCGCCCCGTTCGGACCTATTATACCAACGAACTCACCTTTGGTTACACTGAAAGAAATGTCTTTGAGCACATCAACTTCTCCAAGCTTGACTGTTAGATCCTCAACTTTCAATACGACTTCCCGAGTCATTCCTTTTCACTTCTCTTCCTTTACGGCTTGTTCCAAAGTTTTGTAGGCATTTTGGAAAAGCTCTCCTATAGTTGAAACATTGTACCCGAGCGGATCAAGGATGTGGTAGTTCCTGCCAAGTTCTCGCGAGATAATTTCTATGGCCGATTTGTTGAACTGAGGGCCGACGAATATCCCGAGTAAATTCTTCTCTTTCACCGTTTTGATTATAGACTTTATCTTCTCTGGAGATGGTTGTTTTCCGTGACCTTCTTCGAGTGAAAGAAGTTGTATGCCACTGAGTTCGAAAAGGTAGAAGTACGATGGATGTTCGAGTATGACAACGGATCCTCTGAACGAGCTCAAGAGTTTTGAAAAGCGTCTATCCAGATTGTTTAGCTCTCCAATTAGTTTCTCAGCGTTCCTTCTGTAAAGTGTAGCGTTTGACGGATCGATGCGACTTAATTCGTCCCTTATGGCCGGAATTATGTAGTTTGCCAGGAATTGCGGGTACAGCCACACATGTGGATTGACATTTCCATGTTCGTCATCCTGATGCACTTTGTCGGTCTTGAGAAACTTTTTTGGAATTTTCTCTGCCACGTAGAGCACGTTTTTGTAGTTCTTTAGGTAAGCGTTGTCCAGGCCCAGTCCATTGGCCACAATAAGATCAGCATTACTTAGCATCTTTGCATCGCTAACGGTAGGGCTGAACGTGTGAGGGTTTGCTCCGGGTTTTATCAGAAGGCCAACGTCCAATTTGCCAGCGGAAATCTCTTTCACTATCAGAAAGTACGGATTCAGTGTGCAAACGACTTTTTTCGTTGCAAATGTGTTCGTATTCAAGAATAATAGGAACAGATTGAGTAGAAGAACTAATAGAAACAGTAGTGCATTCCTCATCTTCTCGCCCTCCCTTAAATCCGAACGCGTAATTTCTCGTTACACTCATTGCACAGCCCAGTGATAAGTATTAAATGGTCACTAGGAATCATGCCTCTCTCACGCAAGTTTTGTTCGTACGAACCCGCAAGACACTCGAGCTGGAAGAACTTCCCACACGAAGTGCAAAGAAAAAAATCTTCGTGGCGCTCGCTTGGTAAAAAATACGTGTACTGGTTGAAGGTGAAACTCTTTACTTGACCCTTTCTTACCAGATAATCAAGCGCTCGGTATATAGTGGTCAGGCTCATCTCTGGACACTCTTTGCTTATATCGTAAGCGGTCAGTGGGTGCTCGGAACTGAACAGTACCTCTCTGACCCTCTCTCTGTTTTTTGTAAGACGCTCCATACCCTTTCCTCCCGCTCGTAACGTACTAAAAATGCAAATCATTTTCATTTGCAATAAAATACTACCACACACGCTCTGGCTTGTCAACTGTGGATACGCATGCTTTGGAAAATTCACGAAAAAAAGAAGGCATGCCTCAAATGGCATGCCTTCTTGACTTGAATCTTTCTGCGCTATGCATTACCTTCTCCAGCCGCAGGCTACACGCTTCTGAGCGAATCTGTTTGCTTGCCTGTTCTGAATCAGCTCTTCAAATGCGATGGTCTTTCCGCCGGTCGTGACGCTGTCGGCTAGGATGAACTTTCCAGAACTTGAGGTGACAAGTCTGCCTTTAACTTCTATTTCTTCTCCGGTTTTGAGTGAGACCTGCTTGAAGAGTGGACCAGCGTGAACAGTGTAAGAATCGTTGTCAACTTGGATTGTGAGTCTGAAGCCGTCGTTTGGATCCCACGAAATATCCCTTATAGTTCCTTTGAAGGTTCTCACTTCGCTAATCGTTGCATCTTCGGGTATCTGAAGATTCCTATAGCGTGCCGTCGTTGTTTGAACGGCTCTGATTTGCTGCTGTACTTGTCCTTGGGTTTGTGTCTGAATTTGCGAACTTGTCATAGGATAGTTCCATCTGCCAGGAGCGGGAGCGTTTAGTCTGCCAGGACCGAAGGCGAACGAAACACTTGCGAATAAAACAACCGCTGTAAGAAGTGTCAGAAGTCTTTTCATAAATCTTACCTCCTTTTTTGCAGCTTACTCTGTCTTCTTGACTTGCCAACCTTTCCTTCGCGCGAAGGACGGAACGAGTATACCAGTGCAAGCTTAAAAAATCCTTTTTTCCAGCTTTGAAAAAGCTTAGAATTTTTGAACCGCCGGTGTGGTATAATAGTATCGAGGTTTTTCTATGTCAAGAAGCTCAAGTCAAGAAGTCGGATGAAAGCTTGAATGAAAGGAGGCTGGAGTATGACGTATCATGAACCTTATGAACTCCTCGGGGGTGATGCTCGAGATCTGTCGCGGCTGCTTAGAAGTCTCATTGAGGAACTCGAGGCGATCGATTGGTACAATCAAAGGATGTCCGTATCAAGTGATCCGGATGTGAGGGCCGTTGTCAAACACAATAGGGATGAAGAAATGGAACATGCGGCGATGGTACTAGAGATAATTCGGCGTAGAGTTCCAGAGTTCGATAAAGCGTTACGAACTTACCTGTTCACCGATGGTCCGGTTACTGAAATTGAAGCGGAAAGTCAAGAGAATTCAAGCGATAGTGAAAACCAGCTACTCAGGCCGTAGATGGAGGTGGAACCATGGAATTCTTAAAGAGAAAATTTGCGCCCATTACGCAACGGAGTTGGATGGAAATCGATAGGAGATTCTTCGAGGTAATGAAGTCGAACCTCTACGCACGAAGGGTAGTTGACCTTTACGGCCCCATGGGCTGGGAATTCTCCGCCTTGCCACTAGGAGAGGTGGCGATCAAATCTTCGACCGGTGAAAAAGTTCAGTGGGGAATCCGGAGAGTTCTACCAGTTATCGAATTGAGAGCGTCGTTTTCGTTGGAGATATCGAAACTTGACGATGTTGAAAGAGGTGTCAAAAATGTTGATTTGGCTGAGCTTGAAGAAGCGGCCAGAAATGTTGCTGCTTTCGAGGATGAGATTGTTTTCTACGGTTGTCCGGAGTTCGGTATAACGGGGATACTGGATGTGGTAAGAACTCGATACGTTACCGCTGAAAAACAGGTGGAAAAGTTTACCGTTAGCTTGTTCAGCGCTGTTAACATTCTTAAAGAGGACGGTATAGCAGGACCGTATAATCTGCTTGTGAACAGAGATATTTGGAGTGCTGTTATATCGTCATCGGACTTCGCTCAGCGCCAAAAGGTGATTGAGCGATTGCTCGATGGAGGTTCCGTAATTCCCACGCCAAGGATACCTGAAGCACTGGTTTTAGCGCAAGGAGGACACTTCAAGCTTTACATCGGGCAGGACCTTTCGATAGGATACGAAGGCCATACAAATGAGAGGGTGAATTTGTTCATTACCGAAACACTCACATTCCAGTGTGTTAACCCGTTGGCTGGAGTCTTGATTAAGTTTTAGGAAGTTTTCGGTAAGTTCCGATAGAAAAAGTACTTCAGGTTGTTAGACTTGGCGTAGTACATGGCCTTATCGGCCTTTATAATTAGTTCCTCAAACTTATCACCATCTTCCGGGAAGGTGGCAATTCCAAAATTTCCGGAGATGTTTATCTTAAAGTACTCATAGTATATGTCTTTCTCTATCTCGGAAATTAACCTTTCAACAAATGAGATATGTTCTTTGCAGTCGTACAAGACAAACCCAAATTCATCTCCACCTATTCTTGCAACAATATCACTCTTTCTAAGCGCATTTTCGAGGCGTTTTGCCACGATCTTAAGCACGTAATCGCCAACCTTGTGTCCGTATGTGTCGTTGACGGGCTTAAACTTTCGAAGGTCTAGATAAAGTACACAAACTTGCTTACGCTCCCTCCTGGCGAGTGCAAGTATTTTCTCAGCATGTTCCTCGAGAAGCCTCCGGTTTGGCAATCCGGTCAGTTCATCGTGGGTGGAAAGGTATTCAAATTTCTCCTTCTGCTTTTGAAGCTCCCTCTCCAGGGATATCCTCTCAAAGAGTACCCCTACCTGGTTTGCGAATATATTCGCTATCTGAATTGAGACGTTGGAGAAAGCATTGACATCTTCGAAGTTGTCCAGTGTCATAAAACCGACGATTTCGTCCCTTATGATTATAGGGATTGAAAGCATCGCCTTTATCCTGTTTATCTGGCCAGCATTTTTCAGTGTTTCAAGTTGCCTCTCGTCATTTAAGTGTTGCGCATCGAAATCTCCAAGGTTGGTGATTATCTTCACTTTCTTATCCATTCCCTGCGCAAGCTGGTGTGGTTTGAATTTCACGTATCGTAGTTTTTCAAAATCATATCCAACGCACCCGGCAAAGACAAATTCCTCACCGTTCCTTACAAGAATGCTCCCAGCTTGTGCTCCGGGGACTATTTCCACGGCTCGCTCAATCAGGTATTGGTAGGAGGGTTCGAGTACGCCTTTCAGAATTTCGTTTGTAAATTCATTTATTGCACTGAGCGATTTCTTTTGAATTTCCAACGTACGGGCCAACTCGAGGTGTTCTCTCGCAGATTTTGTTTTGTCGATGACAAGAATTACGAGTAACCCGGTGGCAAGTGTTGAGAAAAGTAGGAGCGATATCAGGATTTGTACACGCGAGATTGCGAGTTTGACCTTTAGTCCGTAGGCAAGGGGTTCACCGTCTGTTGTAAATCTTAAGCCCATCCTTAGGATGTTTTTTGCTATTGTGGAAGTTGGAATCTCTACCACCGCCGTTTTAAACGGTAAGAATTTTGACGTTTCGGAGTTGAAAATTTTGAATCTGATTATCAGCCGGTCAAACTCTCCACGAATTTCGTATACGCCTTCTGGGGGTTCTTCGTTAAGTATTTTAACGTCTGTAACTTTGAAGTGCTCTCGTATCTGTAAAAAGTAATTTTTGAGAAAATCGTCCCTTCCATTTAGAACGGCATAGTACATATCATCCCATTGGAAAAAACTGAGACTGAGTGATGTTGCAAAAAACTCTGTTTGTTCAATGAACAAGCGCCTAACTATCTCAAGTCTCTGCTGTTTCAATTGTACGTTGATTAGGAATGTGCCCAAAATGGATATTCCGATGGTTAAAAGTGTAAGGAAAATGGCATGTTTTTGAATTACAGTTGTTTTGCTGTTCATAAGACACCTCCGCATCAAAGGTGTAATTCCACGGAGTTCCTAATCTAAGAAGCAATTTTCTCCAAACATATCGCTCATCAGATGTCGTTTGATGAATTTTTACCGAAACAATTATACTACGTGAAGCTAGTACTCATTATCGGAGTAAAAAAACACCGCGATGAGCGCGGTGTTTTTTCAATGGTTTCTCGAATCTGCAAAATGAAATTGTAAGGAGCCCTTGTTAGTCACTGGATATTATTGATGATGTTTCTCATCTCGCGCTCTAGCTTTTGAAGAGAATCTCTCGCGGCACCTTCGGAATCTCCCTTAACCATAACGTACGCTTTCAGTTTGGGTTCGGTACCCGAGGGTCTTACGTAAACAACTCCTTCGTCAAAATTCAACCTGATTGTTTCGTTTGGTATTACACCATCATAGCCACTTGAATAATCGATTACTTCCTTGACGTTTGGCAAGTGCAAGTCTTTCAATTTCTCGTAAATTTCTCTTGCATGTTCCACACTTCCAAGTTCGAAGTTGAGAAGCCGTTCGAGATAGTAGCCGTACTTTTTATAAAGCGTTTCCATATATTCTGCAAGGTGGTTCTTTGCTGCAACTTTCGCGACAAGTCCACACGCAAGAACGGCGTCTTTATCCCGAGCTAAGTTACCGGTGAGGTATCCACAACTTTCCTCGAATCCCAGTACGAAATCTAAATCCTTTCTTTTTTCGGCAAGATCACCAATGAATTTGAACCCCGTTGGTACCTCGAAAAGTTTCAGACCGAACTCTTCGCAAATAGGCTTAACCATGTCTGTTGAAACAATGGTCTTTATTATCATACCGTCACGCTTTCCCGAATCGTAGTACTCTTTCCCGAGTGCGTGGGAGAGTATCACTCCTACCTGGTTACCCGTTAGCCGGATGTTCTTGTACATGACCCCCACCCTGTCTGCATCAGGATCCGTTGCCAGCCCGAGGTCCACTTTGTTCTTTTTCATGTATTCTCTGAGCAACTCCAGGGCACGGTCATCTTCCGGGTTGGGTGTCTTGGCCGTAGGAAAGTTACCATCGTGTGCCATCTGTTCTTCCACTTCGATAACGTTTGCCCCCAGGTTCCGCAGTAATTTGGGGACAAACCTGGCCCCGGTTCCGTGAAGTGGTGAGTAAACAATGGACAGACCACTTAATGATGTATTCAGCAGTTTTGCGACTTCCTCCACGTAATCGTCAAGCAATTTTGAATCTAAAACGTGGTACTTCTCGTTGACCTGAATAGGTTGTTCCCACGCCTTCAACACAAGCTCTGAAAGTATATCAGTAACCTCTGGAATCGCTTGTACGCCGTTTGAAGTGTAAACTTTGTAACCGTTGTACTGGGGAGGGTTGTGACTGGCTGTGATGACGACTCCCATGTCCATTCCCAGTTTTCGTACAGCAAACGATAAAACAGGTGTTGGAACTGGTTGATCGAAAACATGAGCTTCCAAACCCTCTCCTGAAAAAACTGATGCTGAAAGTTTAGCATAATGCTCCGAGTTTAACCTCGTGTCGTAGGCGATTACTACGCTCTTTAGTCCGTTGGCCTTCATATACTCGGCCACGCCCTTTGAGGCGACCATAACAGCTTTGTCGTCGAATTCTCCTTCCCTCATTATCCCGCGAATGCCACCGGTTCCAAAGAGAATCATTGGTCTATTCACTCCTTTCTGCGTCTGTATTTTCGTAAAGCTTTATTAATTCCTCTGATTTTGATTTGAATATCTCGAGCAACTTTGGATCGAAGTGCGATGGCCCCACTCGGCCGTCACCTTCAAGGATAATTTTCATCGCTTCTTCATGTGAAAGCGCTCGTTTGTATGGACGACAGCTCCTAAGTGCATCGTAAACATCCACAATCTTCACGATCCTTGCCTCGAGGGGAATATCTTCACCCTTAAGTCCTTCAGGATAGCCTGTGCCGTCGTAGTTTTCGTGGTGATAGAGTGCTATATTCAGAGCCACAGCGAAGTATGGATGCGTTAATAACCTTTTCGCGTAAATTGTGTGCTTCTTTACTTCCTCAAATTCTTCGGGTGTCAGTTTATCGGGTTTGAGCAAAATTTCTTTCGGAACGTAGATTTTTCCAATATCGTGAAGTGGGGAGAAGTTGACAATTTTTTCTTTGTATTCCTCATCGATTTCAATTTCATTTACTATGAGGCGTACCAATTCCTTCGTTCGTTTTACATGTTGACCCGTTTCGCCTTCGATACCTTCGACGATATCAACGAGCTTTTCGGAAAAATCGAAGAATGCGTTTCTAATTTCTTGTGAAAGCCTTTGAATGTTTCTGTAGTTCTCCTCGAGTTCCTCGTTCATCGCTTCGAGTTCTTCAACGTCCGCTGAAATGATACTGCTGGCATCGTACAGTGCATCTTGGACATCAGCTATTTCTTCGATGATACTATCGTCATAACTTGGGGAAATGGAAAGGTTGTTTCGGAATTCGGACACCATTGCTTTTAATGTTTTCAATTCTTTGCTCAAGAATTCAAACGTCGATTTGTTCACCAAAAACACAAGCAGCGCGGAAAGCACAAAAGCTGCCAACCAGAAGAACACGTGTATCAGGATACCGATGTAGCTTAGTCTGACCCACAAATAGAGCGTTTGCCCCTTTTCGGGAAATTCCACGTTCATATCTATAATGAAATCTTCATATAATAACGTTTTTTTCAAGTCCGTGGGAAAATCGTCGAACTGATCTAAGAGTTTTTCTTTGGATACGGTGTATACTCCTTGTTTTAAAACGTAACGATCCACTCTTACGAATTCTAAGAGATACTTTTCCACGAAATCTTTAGGAAAATAGAACACCGTTCCAAATATATAGTCCTGAAAGAGCGGAGTAAAAACAACAAACGTTAGGCGTCTTTCATCAGCTTCAAACAATTTTCCTTGGGCAAAACCACGGTGTTCCATAAGAGATTTGATAAAAGTGACGTAATTCGTTTCACCCACCCGGATTTTTGAAAAGTCCAGACCGACTATACTTTTTGTGCGAGTGGAAATGACACATCTACCGGATGGCTCGATGACAAAATATCCCACGTCCCATTCCCAAGGTTTCTTCATCAGCATTGGTTCTATGGTTTTCAACAGAACCTCTTCATTTGAGATAGCGCTCAGCCCCATACTCTCGATAACGTTGCTAATATCCGTCGCATATTGTATCAACTGCTCGAACTTTTTGGAAATGGTGTGGTTTGCTTCCTGGAGCAGGGCCAAAACTTTTTCTTTAGCCATAGATAGTTTTTGGGCAACTATGGTCTGTTTGAAAACACTCTGGAAGTATGCGTATATCAATACATTGAATACAACCAAAGCAATAATCAGAGGAAGGAGTATGTAGTAAATCTTTCGTTTCGCGAAATCGGAAAAACCAACCCGATTTTTCAATTCCTTCAAGTTCTCACCCGACCCTTCTGAATAGAACAACATCAGTGCTTATCAAAAACAAGTATATCACATAGAAGTTTGAAATTTTTGGTCGAAATATTGGGCCAGGTCTCAATTTTAATCTAGTTGAAGGCTTATTTCATCCAATCTCTAAAAATTCGAAACGGTTCCGGCGCACCAATCACCGGAACCGCAGGATTCGTACCATTACTTTCTACACCACTGGAGCACTTTTTCCACATCTATTGTAGCAAGTGCGATGTAATTATCGGCTGCTCCGTAGTAGACGTAATATTTTCCTTTGTACTCCACCATCGCGTCGCTAAAGACTACGTTCGGTACGCCTCCGAAAATTTCCCATTCTTCCTCCGGTTCAAGGATTGGTTCTTCACTGCGTTTGAGCACCTTAGTTGGATCGTTCAAATCGAGTAACATAAATCCGAGTCTGTAGATGGGCCTTGGTGCATCTTCAACACCGTGGTAAAGCAAAAGCCAGCCGTAAGGAGTTTTAATCGGTGGTGCGCCGGCACCGATTTTCAGGTTATCCCAGTACCCCTGCCTTGGTCCAGCAACTTTTACATAATCTCCCCAGTGAATCAAATCGTCGGAGTACGCAAACCAGATGTCGGGTGGAAATCTGTGGATCATGACGTACCGGCCGTTTATCTTTTCGGGGAAAAATGCGGCATCTTTGTTGTCTATTTCATCTTTGATGACGACTCCATAGCGCTCCCAGGTTATGAAATTCTTTGTTGATGCCATTGCCACCCTTGGTCCTTTTGGAGAGTAGGCGGTGTAGAGCATGTAATATCTATCACCTATTTTTGTGATTCGTGGGTCCTCAACACCGTAGAGTTCATCCTGGGAGGCTGGACTAAAGACCGGTTTTTCCAACCTGTTAAATCTCACACCATCTGTGCTCACCGCGTACCCGATGCGAGAGACCATATCCTGCCCTTGTGCTCTGTAGAGCATGTGAAAGAGTTCTCCGTCGTAAACGACAGCACAGTTGAAGACAAACTTGTCCTCCCAGATGTGACCGGGTACGGGTGCAAGTATCGGATTAAGTGGGTGCTTCTCGAGTTTCAACTCCATGCTCTCTGACCTCCTTCACTCTTGTTGTTCAACTTTTTTCTGCTCACTCAGCATAAGCGGATAAAGCTCATCCATTACCTTACGCACCTGTTCACTGCTCTTCGTTCTTGGGTCTCTTTCAAGAATGTCTTCAAGAAGTTTCAAATTTTTAGTTTTAAAGATCTCAAGTGCTTGTTTCGCAAGAAGTGTCCTGGGTTTCAGATACCAATCAAGAATCCTCTTGGGCAGTGAGACATCTTCAAACTCGAATTTTTCACCTTCAACGTACGCACAGATTTCCACGGCAATATCATCATCAAGTCCCTTGATTTTTCCATTGTTTAGAACGTTAACCACAAATCTTCTACGTTCGCCGTTGACTACGCTGTCTATGAATGGTACATGTTGCTCGCGACTAAGCTTAGAAGGATCGAGTAAATCCGCTATCAGAGTCTTCCATTCTTCACTTACATGTGGAATTGCCTTGATTACCTCATCTTTTGCCTTCGTCAATTTTTGACCGTTTTTGACTGCCTTCGCAAAGAGTTCTATTACGCTCACCACAGCGTTTAGCTGACCAACGTACCATTCCCAACCGAGTTCCGAATCCGCTCCTCCCCATGGTTCTCCGTACCATCGTTTCTTAGTTTCAAGGTTCCTGTGGTACTTCCATGTTGAGTTGCGAACGGTGTCTCCTATTGGGAAAAGACCGTACGTGCGGTACATATCCCACGCTACCGGAGAGAGTTGATCGTCGAAGGGCGTTGACGGTTTATGCGGTTTATCCGCGTACTTTACCAATTCTTCGTACAAATTCTTTCCATCGGGTGATTCAAATTTTGTCAGCCAGATGCCGTGGTTCACACCGGCAACCTGCCATTTGTAATCTTTAGCACCGACCACCTCGGCTAGCGTTTCCACCGAAAAATGCCCATGACAAAATCCTACCATCTTTATACCTGTTTCCGTCGATACAAGTGTTGTACCTTCCAAAACAGGATTTGCGGCTTGAAGGTACCAGGCGTCTGGAGCCAGTTCTTTGATAAGGTTCGCTATCTTTAAAAACAAGGTCATCTGGTTCCAGTTTGTCAGGTTAAGGTAGTCGGTTACAAAGTTATAATTTTGCGCATCGATGCCCCTGTAATATCCGTACTTCTCACCTATCGTCCTTACTTTGTTGAGGTATTCGTGTCCACCAGCGAGTGCCGTGTTAATTACGAAGTTGGCGCCTTCTATAGCTTTTCGGAGCGATAAGGTCTTTTCAAATTTTAAGTTCGCTCCGAAGAACTCGGTGAGTTCTCTTGCAAGAACTAGGACATTTTCAAGCCTCTCTTCGTTGATATCCATGAGGACAACTTCTGTGCCAGAGAGTTTGGGCATCTTACAAAGGTCTGAGATGATTCGCAATGAAAACACAGCGCTTCCAGCTCCAACGATACTGATGCGCAGATTAGTCATTTTTCAGACCTCCTTGGTTTAAATTAAAGCTTTTGTTATTTAAGCGTAATCGAAATACCTTGCAGGAAGAATTTTCTCAAAGCAAGGAAAATTATGAGCATTGGCAGTGTTTGGATCACTGCACCGGCCAAAACGGGTCCCACGTAACCGGCGTATTCGTGGTTGAAGCTTGCAAGTAAGACTGAAAGTGGCATCTTGTTGTAGTCTCTAATAACCATCAAGGGCCACATGAAGTTGTCCCAGGTACCTATAAAGGTGAATAAACCGACGATTGATGCAGTTGAACTTGCAAGTGGAAACATCACCTTAAAAGCTATCCATAGTTCGTTTGCTCCGTCAATTCTCGCAGCTTCTATGTAGTCCTTTGGAATGGATTTGTAGGATTGAGCAAACATAAACATACCCCAAGAACTAATGAGTGACGGTACAATCAAAGCCTTGTACGTATTGAGCCAGCCCAGGTTCCGCATTAGCACGAACATTGGAATTATGAACATGAACCCAGGAAAGAGCATTTGATACAAAATAAAATTGAAAATTGCCTTTCCGAGTCCAAACTCTATCTTTGAGATCACATATCCTAACAACGCAGAGGTGAAAACAACCGAAAATGTTACTGTTACCGTGACGAACAAGCTGTTCAAGAAGGCTCTGACAAAGGGTCTGTGCAGACGTTCGGATGCTTCCAAGATGAACCTGTAGTGTTCGAGAGTCAATTTCCTTGGCCAAAACCTTGTGTAAATATCTTCTACAGGTTTAAAGGATGAAAGTACAAGCCATACATACGGATAAATCCAAACGATGGCAAGCGCCAACATTACGACGGTGATGATAATCGAATTGATTTTGTCCCTTTTCATACGAAGGTCACTTCCTTTTCGAAGAGTTTTCTGATCAGCATCACAAGACCGTAGCTCATTGCCGCTGTCACAATGGCGATGGTTGTTGCGTAAGATGGATTTATACGCTTGAAAGCGGTGTCGTACATGTACACCAAGAACGTCATAGTCCTATTCATCGGTCCACCACCGGTAATCATGTACGGTTCGGTGAAGATGCCGAACGTGAGTGTTGTGGCCAAGATTGTGACCGTTATAAGGGAAGGGTTGAGCAACGGTAACGTGATTTTCCAGAAAATCGTCCTCTTAGTTGCTCCATCGAGCTGTGCTGCTTCGTAGATCGACTGCGGAATACTTAAAAGCCCGGCGTACAGTATAAGTCCGTAGTATCCCATAAACTTCCACGTGATTATTAGACATATCGAAAACACTGCAAACTCAGGGTTGCTGAACCAAGGAATCGTGAATCCAAAAACGGAGTCCAAGAACCGATTGATGGGTCCGTTAACAGCGAACAAGTTCGAGAACAACAACGAGTACGCAACTCCCGACGAAACGTTCGCAAGCAAAAAGCTGAGCATTATGAAGGTTTTTCCGAACTTGATTTTCGTTAGTGCCAAAGCAAAAAGCAAGGATGCGGTCAAGACCATGGGTATAAGAAAAGCAAGAAAATTCAGTGTATTTAGGACTATTCGCCAAAACATGTGGTCAGTGAACGTGTTTACGAAATTCATAACACCCACGAACTGAGGTTTTGTAAAATAGTTCCACTTAGTGAATGCAAGCACAATCATCCAGACAAACGGGTATCCCCAGAAGACCGCGGTGTAGAATAAGTATGGAACAATCGCCTAACCGAAAGCTCTTTCCTTCCAGCCAAGTCTTCTCATGTCTATCACTCCCGGGATCTACTGAAAGAGAAGGTACAAGTAACGGGCGTGGAGGGGGTATCCACACCCGCTGAAGCTTTAACAGCTTC
>JAUQPP010000101.1 GCA_030550315.1 Thermotogota bacterium
AATGTGGATATGGAGATTGAGGAACTTGTGAATTTGGTGCACAAACAAATTTCCCAGCATGGAAAATTAGTCTCGAAACGTACTTGTAATGAAATAATAAAACTCACTTTATTCAGATTATCACCACGGATTTACCGATTTCTCTACCGACTGAGATTTTTATAATAAACAACCAGGCGCGTTTATAAAGCCAACAACATAACAAACCACAGGAAGAATCCTCTAACTATCGTACTCGGAGAAGGTTAAATTTTGAGATCCTTCAGTTTAGTCTGCGCCTTTACAATAGAAGAAATAACCCTTGAGAGTGTTTCAAATTTATCGATAGCAGTTCTCATCACTTCTAAAGCCACTGTGCAACTTTGAGCTTCCTCTTTTAGTTCATCACGCGTTTCTATTAGTAATCTGGAGGCGTGTGATAGGAGCGAAGAGTTTGTTTGCAAGAAAGCAAGGAGTTGCTGGAGGGAATTTTGAACGGTAACGAATATCTCACCCACGAGTTGTATGCTTTCCAAGGCTTGCTTTACCGACGAAGACAATTCTTTAACCTGATTAGTTATGCCTTTTGCAACGTTGTTTGATTCGTTTGCAAGCTTTTGGACTTCGCTTGCGACAACCGCAAACCCTTTGCCAAATTCGCCAGCTCTCGCCGCTTCGATCGAAGCGTTCAGCGCGAGGAGGTTCGTTTGTTTCGCAATTTTTGTTATTTGTGTAACCATATCTTCGATAGCGGAAAATTTGCTTAACGTCTCTGACGTTTGGTGCACAGAATTCTGAACGATATCGTTTATACGCTCTAAATCTGCACCTGACTTTCTCAGCTCTGCAATTATCTCGTTTGTTACATTCTGGGAAGAGATCACCGACTTGTCGAGTTCAGCACTTTCCATTCCGAAGCGTTCCGAGATTTGAACAATCCTCCTATGCATTTCTTCGAATTTCTGCTCAAGTTCCGCAATACTTTTTTGAACTTCCCTCACTCTAGAAATCAACGCTTCATCGAGCTGAGCCATGAAAGAGGTCATCAGATTTTCCGCAAAAAACGCCGAAGCCATTCTTTCTAAAGCTTCATTATCAAGTTTTGGCATGATACAATCACCTACCGTATATCTCATCTATAATATCTATTCCGCATTTCAACGTTCTGAACCAATCAAATAGTTTTTTTACATTCTCTCCCTTAAATATAGCTCCATGCTGAGGAGCGACGATTTCAATTTCTCTCTTTTCAACGATACTAAGCCACTTTTTCAAAGCGATGCTTGATGTGATGTACCTTTTATGGAACCCTTCCATCAATTTAACGTGTTCATTGAAATTTTCAACGAATACGTACCTTTGACCTTTCGGGAAAACTGCAACACCCAAATCTCCGGAGAAGAGAATCTTCGCGCGCGGATCGTACAAGGTGAAATTACCCGTTGAGTGGAGATAATGCGTTGGGATAAATTCAAGTTCAGTTCCGGATTGTAGTCTTAATTTCTCTCCCTTATCCGGAAGTGCGATGACTCTTCGCTGATCATAAATGCCAAAGTGTGGAAGGAACCTGGTCCATAGAGCCGAGATGTAAATTTTCGCGTTTTCAGCTATCGAAAGCCACAACGTGATTCCTGAGGTAACATCCGGGTCTTGGTGTGTGAAGAAGATGTATTTGATTTTACTTGGTTCGATGATTTCAGAAACGTTCGCAAGGACCCTTGGAAAGACGTGAGCACCTCCAGGATCCAATAGCATCGCTTCGTTACCGTCCACGATAAGGTATTGGTTCGTTTGGACAATTCCTTCCTCCTCTTTCTCTTCCCATGCAAGAAAGATGAACTTATGAACACCATCATCGTAGAGTGTTATATTCTCCGTTCCAGTCTGAAGCATATTTTCACCCCACAGTCTCTCAGAAGATTTTTCTTCTATAGTGGCAGTATGGAACTTTACCCGTTCGTTCGTAATAATCCTGATGATAATCCTCAGCAAGCCAAAACTCGCTTGCTTTTAACAGCTTGGTGGCAACCGAGAATCTCTTTCTCAGCTCCGAAATAATATTCTCTGCAACTTCACGTTGCTTTTCGTTTGTATAAAATATCACACTCTTGTACTGCTCACCGATGTCCGGACCTTGACCATTCTCTTGACTGAAGTCATGTATCTCGAAGAAATACTTCACAAGTTCTTCCTCATTCACTACTCTAGGCTTGAAAATAACTTCCACTGTTTCGTAGTGACCAGTAAGTCCTGTACAGACCTGCTCGTAAGTCGGGTTCTTAACATAACCCCCCATGTATCCAACCCGTGTATCGACCACCCCATCAAGTTGCTTAAATAAGTGCTCAACTCCCCAAAAACACCCTCCCGCAAAAAACATTCGATCTATCAAAGGTTTTTCACCGTCAGGAACGAAACGAAGTGAAACGGAGTTCACGCAATAACGGACGTTTTTTGGTGTGAAGCCTTCACCGTAGAATATATGTCCAAGATGTGCATTGCAATATGAACACACGATTTCAGTTCTCACACCATCGCGGTCCGGTTGCTTGCGTACGGCACCGGGAATCTCATCGTCGAATGCTGGCCAACCACAACCAGAGTGGAATTTATCTTTCGAATCGAACAGTGGAATTCCACAATTTTTGCACACGTAAATCCCTTTATCAAAGTGGTCCTCGTATTCACCACTGAACGGTGGTTCGGTCCCTTTCTCAAAGAGAACAAACTTTTCAAACTCGCTCAGATACGGATTTTTCGGGCGTTTTCTCACATGATTCACACTCCTCTCTTACATAATTATACCATGTCCACAAAAAAAAGCCCCAGTTTTTTCTGGGGCCGATACTATCAAATAATTATAAGCCGTAACCATCCTAATTAAAAGCCTTTGACAAGAACTCCCTAACCTCTCTACCAGAGGAAAGTTCTAACGCATGACTTGCTATCTTTTCACATTCTCTAAAAGAGATATCAGCAACTATCGCTTTAACATTTGGTACGAGTTTTGGTACCACGCTTAGTTCATCAACACCAAGACCTACCAAAACTGGAATAGCCAGTGGATCACTTGCTAGTTCACCACAAACTCCCACCCATTTTCCAACCTTATGTGCTTCTTCCGTTGCAAATTTCATCAACTTTAGAACAGATGGATCAAGGTGATCGTAAACGTACTGAACGCGTGGATTATTCCGGTCGGCTGCGAGTATATACTG
>JAUQPP010000032.1 GCA_030550315.1 Thermotogota bacterium
GCCTCGCTTCTTGTTGGAGTTTCACGAAAACGTTGACGTATTTCACATTTGGCGGAAAGGTCATGACCTGTGCGTAGCCTTCCAGTAGCAGTATCGCGTTGAACATCTTCGCCCTTATTTCATCCTCGGTGAACTTTCTGGGTTTTTCGAGCCACACATACGCAAGTGTTCTGCCGTATTTGTCAGTTCGCTGTACATCGAACTCTAAATACACTCGTTTTCCTAGCAGCACTTTTTTTGTGAATTCCTTCGCTTCCTTTCCGTACGGTTCAGCTCCTTTGGTGGGATGTCTCGTCTCAGGCGTGTTAACACCTATTAGCCGCACCGTAACCTCACCAGTTGAAGTTCGAACCTTGATGGTATCACCATCAATTACATCTGTCACAACCCCACCAGCTTCGAACTGGAAGAGTAGCCAGAGACCTATAAGTAAGAGAATGGTTAACGTGGCAGGAGTCTTCCTGAAATATTTTCCAAGTGCACCACTTGTTGAAATCATGCAACCATCCCCTTGTTATCACCCTTCTCAAAAGTATAGGTCCAAGCGTATTTTACCACAATTTTTCAATTTAATTCCGTAAGTGTAGCAAAAAAGACAGGGAACTTTGGTAAATTCCCTTATGCGCTGTGCCGAGACTTGTAATGTAAACACACTGAACATTGCGCCGGTAACTGTCGAATACGATTTTCTTTAACATTCCACGAACATTTTGAATACGTTGTCTTATCTAAAAACCCAAGAAGTTGCGCGAGAATATATGAAACGTGCCAAACTTGAAAACATTCATGCGGGGAATTTTGGGGCATCGAATGTAATTGTAGTGCTGTTGAATAGCAAGGAAGTACTTAGAATAGTTAGAAAAAAGAAGAGATAACGTACCTCTGCAAGGATACAAATATCGGAGCACTCTGGGAGGTATGTACAAAGTTTTACATCGGGTCCCTCAAGAACTCAAGCTGTGCTGGAATCGGTGAGGGTCCGATTTCGTTCTTGATAGGAACCTTTAGATGAAACGAAGAGAGTGCTATAAAGCATTATTTGTTGTTGGGTGCTCTCTCATTAACCATGCCTGGTGTAGCGGCTACTTATTATGAGAGCAAAATTTGATTAAAAGGACTTAAGTTTCCTGAAACACCTCGGAATATTGGTGTATGAGGAGCTATGCAACGGTACGCAGACGGTGAAGGTCCAGGAGAAACACTTTGGACCAGGCAAATCTATGAAAATCTAAAATTGAGAGATGGTACCAGCGGATACGAAGGCCTACCTCGAAAATGAAACGATTCTCGTTCTTCTAAACATAAACTAAGAAGAAATTTAACTTTCAGGTTGGATGATATAAGGAAAAAACTTTTGGAAAACATAATTCGACGGAGAAAATTTTTTCCTTGGCCAAAAGAAGACTATTCTTGAGCTGTGACGGGAGTTTATCATACCGGCACGAAGCGTGATTCTGTTCTGTAAGACATAACACAGCCTTGCGTTCTTGTTCACAATACGACATAATGAAATTTGTTGACAAGTGTACTCTACATATTTTAACCGGAGATGCTTCAACATGGAGAAGTTTGACGTGGTAATTGTTGGTGGTAGTGCTGCTGGCATTGTGACAGCCACAACGGGGAAGCGTGCATATCCTGACAAGCGTTTCCTTGTAATACGAAAAGATGATAATCCTTTAGTTCCATGTGGCATTCCCTACATCTTTCTCGAACTTGGTACTGTTGAAAAGAACTACATGCCAGGGCAATTATATCAGCAAATGGGTATTGAACTTTTCGTCGACGAGGTTGTGAGAATCGATAGAACAAACAAACTTCTGCACACACGTTCAGGAAGAGAAATTTCTTACGAAAAGTTGGTACTAGCACTTGGTTCAAAACCCTATATCCCTTCGATCAAAGGTGTAGAATTGGAGAATGTATTCACGGTGTCGAAAGATGCAAATTATCTCGCAAAGATGAAAGAAAAACTTTCCAGCTCGAAGAGAATCGTAGTTGTTGGAGCAGGCTTCATCGGGGTTGAAGTTTCGGAGCAACTTGCGCTTGAAGGTAAGGAAGTTGTCCTTGTGGAAATTATGCCGCACATTCTCTCCAAAGCTTTCGACGGCGATATTGCAAGATTTCCAACTGAGGAATTTGAAAAGCTGGGTGTGAAGATAATGGTCAACACCAAAATTCTTGAGATAAAGGGGAACAGCAAGGTAGAGGCAATAATATTTGAAAAAATGGAGAAGAAGTAAAAGCAGATGCGGTTGTATTGGCAACGGGCTATGTACCAAATACCGAAATTGCCATTGAAGCTGGATTCGAAGTAAACCGTTATCGTATGATTCGGGTCGATTCATACATGCGTACAGTAACGGATCCGGACGTGTTTGCCGTTGGAGACTGTACCCAAAAGATTGACTTTGTCACCAGAAGAAGTGTCCCCGTAATGGTTGCGTCCACGGCCATTACAGAAGCGAGGGTAGTTGGAGCTAATCTGTACGAACTTTCAACGGTTAGGACGTTCCTTAGAACTATTGCAATTTTCTCAACTAAGGTCGGGACACTGGCGATTGGCTCTGCCGGTTTAATTGAAGAAGAAGCAAAAAAACGGATTTGATGTAGTTGCGTGATACGCCGAAGCGGTCGATAAGCACCCCGGCACACTGCCGAATGCAAAAAAAACAGGTAGTGAAACTCGTAGTCGCCAAAGAATGCGGCACAATAGTTGGCGGAGAGGTTGGCGGAGGGGACTCCGCTTTGGACTTGCAATCCAAAAGCGAATGACGGTAACTGAGCTTTATACCATGCACATCCACTTCTAACCGCAGCACCAACAGTCTATCCTGTGCTGAAGGCGGCTGAAAATGTTATTTTTTCAAAGTAAAATAATCCAAAAAAACCAAAACCCGGGATGTTCATCCCGGGCTTTTTTAACCGCGAAAAGCGTAATGATATATGTTGTGAAACAAAAAAAGGTCCCACTTTTTCGGGACCTTTGTAACATCACTAAATATTATACCACATCAAGTCGAAGTTTGTCAAGAGTACTTTTTCAAACCTGACTTTAAAACAAGAAAAATACATTAATTAGTACTTACGCAAACTTCGGAATGTACAAGCTAATTCTACTCTCGTTGGAAAGGCTGTCAAAATTGAATAAATCCTTTTACTGGAAGCTTATTGATTTCTCGACAAGTTATTTGCTTCTTTTTGTATCTTTTGCACCATTACTATATTTTTTGATATCGCACATGTTGAAAAACCCTTAAAATAAAAAATCCCGTTAGGAATAAACCTTTCTCAATCATAGTACCGTAATGAGCGTTCAGTATTAAATCTTTCAGGAATTTCTAATTTTCGTTCATATCAGAGGAATATACGAACTCCAGACCTCGAGAAAATTCTATCCCGATTGGTCAGAACTAGATAGACGGTGCAACATCTCAGGTAAACACTTGACCTTCCAGTGCCGCTTCCAACGTTCAAGCCACTTCCTTTTGGGCAAAACCACAAACGCCATCCTTATCCTCAGCTTAATATCGGGATTTTCAGTTGTAACTGTTAGGTCAGACAGCCGAAAGTGGTACGGCGTTTTAGTCTTGTCAATGAGCGGTAACAAAAGGGAACTCTGAACTGCTTGCCGCCTAAATGTGGAAAGGTCATACATATTTACAAAATTCGCCCTTATCCTGCGCTCACCCTGGCACGATGGCACAACATCTTTGATGGTAGAACTCTAAAACTTCTCAAGACAGAAGAGATGGTTTCACCTCCAAAATTAATGCGAAAAAGGAAGGTTCAATCAAATATAGAATCTTAGTTTCATATAACTTTAAGATTATACGCGCAAGCATAACACAGGATTTTGCAGCATAATTTAGCATACTTCAGAATTTTCACGGAAGCTTTCGTAAAATTTGGAACTGTTTTCAATAAATTCCATATTTCAAACTTTGAATATTGATGAATTTTCTGTAAAAAGTGGTTCAGAGAAGAGTACTTGAAGTCGGGGGGACCCCCAAACTGGTTCTTAGGAGGGGTCGCTCATGAGGAAACTTACTGTTTCTATTTTGGCTTTGTTGTGTGCTCTAATATTCGCCACGACAACTGGTGGAACACTCAGATTCGTTGTTGGTGCTGATGCTGTTACGCTACTGCCTGGAAACTTTTCTGACGGTGCGAGTGCGCTCGTAGCCAGTCACATCTTTGAAGGACTTGTCGAATTGGATGAGAAGAACCAAATTCAGCCGCTACTAGCAGAAAGATGGGAAGTTTCACCGAAGGCAGATGTTTACACTTTTTACTTAAGAAGAGGTATCAAATTTCACGACGGAACGGATTTTACCGCAGCTGCTGTGAAGAAACACTTTGATTATCTGCTGGCAAACAAATTCCGAAGGAGCGGTATGTTCAGAGCTGTTTTGAAAGAAGTGAAGGTTATCAACGATTACACGGTCCAGTTTATCTTGCATGAACCGTTTGCCCCGTTCCTCTACTACCTTGCCCACGAAGCTGCAATGATTCCGTCACCTGCCTCTATCGATCGTTTTGGAAAAGAACCGGCCACACTCGGAAAGAACCCAGTAGGAACTGGCCCGTTCATTTTCCAAGAATGGAAAGTTGGGGAAGGATCATTCTCAGGAAGAACCCGAACTATTGGCAGAAGGGAAAACCGTATCTTGATAGTATCATTTTCCAAGTTATTCCCGATGACGTGGCAAGGGCTACTGCCGTTAGGTCAGGTAGCGCACATATCATGTTCAACCCACCCCCGGTAATGGCCGACGTCCTCAAGAAAGACCCGAATTTGAACGTCGTTGTCCGTCCCGGTATGAGGGTGATTTACATAGGTATCAACTTGCTGAGCGACAAGTTTAAAGACATAAGGGTTCGCCAGGCTCTCAATTACGCAATAGACCGTCAAAAACTCTGCCAAGTAATAATGAGAGGTTATGCAACACCCTCGGATTCACCACTTTCTCCTCTGGTACCCGGTTATTATCCGGTTGGTGTGTACGAGTACAATCCGGAGAAGGCAAAGCAACTCTTAAGAGAAGCTGGTGTGACGAATTTGCGTGTTGAGCTTGCAACACCCAAGGGAAGGTATTTGAACGATTACGAAACCGCCTTGGCTGTGCAAGCCATGCTGAAAGCGGTTGGTATACAGGCCGATGTAAAGCCGATGGAATGGGGTACCTTCCTGGACTACACGTACGATCCTTCAGCTAAATTCGAACTCTTCCTGATTGGTTGGTCACCATCGACGGGTGAAGGTCATTGGGTTCTGTATCCGCTCTTTCACTCGGATAACGCGCTCCGCAACCCCGATGGAACGGGGGATAACAATGGAAGCTACATAAACAAGAGGGTTGACGAGCTGATAGAAATGATTGCGCGGGAACCAGATTGGAACAAAGCAAAGGAATACTACCGAGAGGTTCAGGAAATCATTAAGCAAGATGCTCCGTGGATTTTCCTCTACGTTCCAAACGACATCACTGTTGTTAGGAAGGAAGTTAAAGGTGTCAACTTTAGACCACTGCACGTGAAATTCGCTTACATTGAAAAGAAATAAACTACATCGAATAGTCCACCGCGGTGCCGTAAAGGGGCACCTGCGGTGTTTTTTAAAAATTTTGAAACCTGAGGGGTGCTGAGATGCGTTCCTTTATTATTAAAAGATTGCTTCTTTTAATTCCGATATTTTTTGGTGTTTCAGTACTGTGCTTCCTCATTTTGTACTTTATCCCGGGTGTTCCGGCAAAAATCATTGCAGGTGAAGGTGCCACAAAAGAGGACATTGAAAACATAAGAGTAGTTTTCGGCTTGGATAAACCACTCTACGTGCAGTACTTAAGGTTTCTGCGTGGAATATTCACCGGGGAATTAAGATCCATAAAGTCTGGAGAATCGATTTTAAAAGAAATTGCACCGCGCTACGTGGGTACAATTCAGTTGGCATTTTCAAGTATAATTATTTCCTCGACTCTTGGAATTCTTCTAGGGGTATTGGCTGCAGTTTATAAAAATAGTTGGATAGACAATTTAGCCATGGCGTTTGCTCTCATCGGTGCTTCAACTCCAGTTTTTTGGCTTGGACTTTTGTTGATATTGGTCTTTGCGGTTTACCTGAAAGTTCTGCCATCTGGAGGACGCGAGGGTTTTAAATCCATAATTCTTCCAGCACTGACACTTGGGTTACCATCATCAGCGATTGTTGCTCGTCTAACTCGCGCTAGTATGCTCGATGCCCTTTCGCAAGATTACATACGCACAGCACTGGCTTACGGGATTCCTAAGAGGAAGGTGATCTTCAAGTATGCCTTGAAGAATGCGCTTATTCCGGTGGTAACTGTGATTGGTTTGCAGTTCGGTTTCTTGCTCAGTGGTGCGGTGTTAACCGAGAGTGTTTTTGGTTGGCCTGGTGTGGGTAGGTATATTGTGGATGCGGTATTCAGTAGGGACTATGTTGTTATCGAGGTGGGTATACTGATTACCGCAATGACGTTTGTCTTAGTCAATACGAGTGTCGATCTTCTTTACGCAGTACTGGACCCGAGACTTAGAAAAGGGTGATTGTATGGGAAGTGTAACAACGATAATGGACGAAAACAAGAATGAAAAACTTGAGAGATACTCAACTCTTAGGGTCGTTCTTAGAAGGATGAAACGAAACAAAGGTGGTATTGCGGGCCTTATAGTTGTGTTAATTTACTTTGTTATCGCTGTTATTGGGCTTTGGATTGTCCCATACCATCCAGACGAGCCCGATTTTGAAAGTGCCTTAATGCCTCCAAATCCAAAGCATCCTTTCGGCACTGACTTGTTTGGTAGAGACGTTTTGAGTCGTGTTATTGCCGGCGCGCGAACTTCGTTCACAATTTCGATCTTCGCAGTTGCGCTAACTGTGTTCATAGGACTCGTCATCGGTACAATCGCTGGTTATGTTGGTGGTTGGGTTGATGAAGTACTTATGAGATTCCTCGATATATTCATGGCTTTTCCAGAGATCTTATTGGCAATTGCCATCGTTGCTATTCTTGGCCCTGGAAAAATAAACATAGTTATCGCAATTGCGGTCTTCTCGTTTCCCAGCTTTGCCAGGATAACACGAGCCTCCGTAATTTCTGTGAAAAGTAACGATTATGTTGAAGCAGCAAAGGCCATAGGTGAGTCAGACATGTCTATTATGCTCAGGTACATTCTTCCAAACGCGTTATCACCCGTCGTTGTTCAAGCAACCCTGCGAATGGGAACTGCGATACTGACGATTTCCAGCCTCGGATTCTTGGGGCTCGGCGTTAAAGCACCGGAAGCGGAGTGGGGAACGGAGCTTGCGATGGCCAGAAGCTATTTGGAGTCTGCACCTTGGCTAAGTATATTCCCCGGGATTGCAATAGTTCTTGTCGTCCTTGGTTTCAACTTCTTGGGTGACGCACTCAACGATGCGCTCAACCCAAGACTCAAGGATAGGTAAACTGGAGCAAAGGGTGATAAAGTTGAAACTGTTGGAAATTAGGAATCTCAAGGTTTATTTCAACACTGAGGAAGGTATTGTTAAGGCGCTCGAAGATGTTAACTTGGAAATTGATAAGGGTGAAATCCTTGGTTTAGTGGGAGAGACAGGTTGCGGTAAATCTGTGACGGTACTGACGGTGCTAAGGTTACTAAGCAACGCAAGCACAATATCTGGCCAGGTACTCTTTGAAGGTCAAGATTTATTGAAGCTAAGCGAGAAGGAGATGCTGAAAATTCGAGGAAAAGAGATTACCATGATTTTCCAAGAGCCCATGACATCCTTAAATCCGGTTTTTACGGTCGGTCAACAATTGATGGATGTAATCCAGCTACATATGAACCTAGATAAGAAAAGAGCACTAGAGCGTGCCATCGAGGTTCTTAAACTTGTGAAACTACCGGATCCCGATTATATCGTCAACAAATACCCGCATGAACTTTCCGGTGGTATGCGTCAGCGTGTGATGATTGCAATGGCAATTTCCTGTGAGCCGAAATTGATAATCGCCGACGAGCCTACGACAGCTCTTGACGTTACTATCCAGGCCCAGATTCTTGGCATTCTTAAGCACTTAAAGGAACAGCTCGGTGTCTCAATACTAATAATAACGCACAACCTCGGAGTTGTAGCACAAATCTGCGATCGTGTGGCTGTGATGTACTCAGGATACGTCATAGAAACCGGCACGGTTGCCGAAATATTCCAGCATGCCGTACATCCTTACACTCGTGGACTCCTAAAGGCTATACCCCCCATCGAAGAAAAAGTCGAAAGACTGAACGTGATTCCTGGCAATGTACCAAACCTGATTACGCCACCATCAGGTTGCCGATTCCATCCACGTTGTGAGCGCTACAAGGATGGGGTGTGCAACGCCCAAGCGCCAAGTTTAAGGCAACTTACGGAAACACACACGTACATGTGTTACAACCCTTACTTACCTGAAGGTGTTGTTGAAGAGGTGAACGTATGAACTCGAAAATTAATTCTCAAGACAAAGATCTGGTTAAAAAGGAAACACTGGTCGAAACGGAAGGTTTAGTCAAGGCTTTCAAAGTAAAAAAATCTTTTTTCAGTGAAGCCAAATGGATATATCCTGTAGACAGAATTTCTCTGCGCATCTTTCGTGGAGAAACACTTGGCGTAGTTGGAGAGTCCGGTTGTGGCAAGACAACTTTAGGAAGAACAATTCTACGCTTGCTGGAGCCTAACGACGGTAAGATATACTTCGACGGGAAAGACATTACTAACCTTCCGCACAGTGAACTGCGAAGCTTCAGAAAGCACATGCAAATCGTTTTTCAAGACCCGTACTCCTCACTCAACCCGAGAATGACAATTTATGACACGCTCAAGCGGCCTATAAGGATATTTAAACTCTGCGATAAGGACAATGAACCAGAGCTAATTCTCAACACGCTAAGAAGTGTTGGCCTGGATAAGCAGCATCTTCTCAGATACCCTCACGAATTCTCGGGTGGTCAACGTCAGAGGATAGCGATAGCCAGAGCACTCATCTCCAAACCACAATTCATAGTCCTCGATGAGCCAACTTCAGCACTCGACGTTTCAGTTCAAGCTCAAATTATAAACCTACTGTGTGAACTACGAGAGCAGTACAAGTTGACTTACCTTTTCATCTCGCACGACATATCAATAATAAAGCACGTTTCGAATCGAATTGCAGTGATGTACCTGGGCAACATTGTTGAAATCGGACCCACAGATTCAGTTTTCTGCAACAGATTTCACCCATACACGAAACTTTTGATATCGTCGGTACCACTTCCCGATATACGCAAACGGATGGAATTAAGGATTGATACTTCCGAAGTCCCTTCACTCTTAAAAAAATTCGACGGTTGTAAATTTTTTGACCGATGCCCGTATCGGGCGAAAAAGTGCGAAGTTTCAGAACCAACGTTTTACGAAGTCGAGGCAGGGCACTTTGTGAAGTGTTACCTTTACGAAAGCATGCAGACGGGAGGTGCGCAATCATGAGAAGATTATTCGCTTTCGTGTTTTTGGTACTTGTAGTGATGGCCTTTGGCCAGCAAATCAAAGGCAGCCTTGTGATTGTCGGCGGGGGAAATATTCCACAAGTTATCGAAGAATGCCGACTTATATTCCAGAGGTTTATCGAACTGGCTTGCGAAGGAAGAAAGAAAACAGTAGACACTGTCAAGATTGGTATCATGCCAACTGCTTCGTCAAGACCTATCCAGAGTGCTCGCTCGTTCATGGAGGACTTCAAGAAATTTGGCGTAAAAGAAGAAAATATGTATATTATCCCAATTGCGCTGTTTAACGATGATAGCACAGAAAAAGTTGATGAATCGTTGTGGCGTGACAATGCTAACAGCGAAGCAGTGGCACGAGAGATTGAAAAACTAGACGGGATTTGGTTTGTTGGTGGTGATCAAACCAGATATGTGAATACGCTCCTAAAAGATGGTAAGGAGACCCCTGTCCTAAGAGCCATTTGGAAAATTTACGAGGAGGGAGCTGTTCTGGGTGGGTCGAGTGCTGGGGCTGCGATTATGACGGATCCGATGATTTCCGGCGGTACGAGCTTTGACGCACTTCTGAGAGGAATAACCTATGAAGACGATGGTAGTCCTCGACTTTTCATCACTAAGGGTTTAGGGTTCTTCAAAGGTTACATAGTAGATCAACATTTTTCAAGACGTGGCCGATTTGCTCGATTACTTGTGGCCATGGCAGATCAAAATATAAAGAAGGGATTTGGAATAGACGAGAATACAGCATTGATCGTCAAAAGAATGGAAGAGATAGAAGTAGTTGGTATGGGAGGAGTCTTCCTGCTGGATTTGTCCGAAGCAAGTGCTGAAAAAGTTGGTGGTACTTGGAGTTTTGAACGTGTAAGGATCTCATACTTTGAAAAGGGGGATAAATTTGAACTATCCACGGGACGCTACACAAGTAATCCGTACAGAAAGTTAATACGAGCAAACGAATATTATGAGTCTCAATGGCACTCTGTGACAAACTTCATGGAGATAAAGAACATAATCACGTACGACGTGGTGGACAACACCCGGCCAGAAGTGATAGTGCTCGCCGTTGAAGATGTTACAAAGCCAGATACAGCGTTTCTTCTTAGGTTTTACAAAGACAAAAATACAAGAGGTTACTGGGGAAAGATCAACGAAGTGGAAACGTACGGTGTACTGAACGTGCTTATGGACTTGAAACCGGTAAAGTTAAAAATTGAGAGTTTCTGAAGAGCTTTCCGTGAAATTTAAAACAACACCGCCCAGGAAGTCCTGGGCGGTTTTACTTTTGTTATCTGAATAGATTAAACCTATCACCATTTACCTTAAGCGAAATCATGAGTGTAAGTGCAAGTATGTCAATACTTAAGAACATCGCTACGTAGTCTGGAATTTCAAGTTTCTTAACAGCGCACCATGTACGCGTCTTATGCTTTCCGAATTCCCTCATGTCCATTGTATTGATGATTTTTTCGACTTGTTCCATCGTGGGAAAATGAGAGGAACGAATATTACCGGTGCGTTTTCGAATCTCTTAAAGAACCTTGCTTTACGGGATAAATCTACTCCTTGCACTTGTTGTGCTAAGCTTATGTTACAACGTGCATGCTGGACATCGGGAAAATATCCTTACGTTAAGGCTAGTGCGTAAGCAATTTTGTAGTTGATGTCTATTTTGTTAAGCAAAGAGGGAAGTTCGCTTAGGTTTATCGTTCGGGTTTGTCGTAAAGGAGAATATCATACC
Source organism: Thermotogota bacterium (assembly GCA_030550315.1). GTDB lineage: Bacteria > Thermotogota > Thermotogae > Thermotogales > Fervidobacteriaceae > Fervidobacterium_A. The sequence goes on from JAUQPP010000032.1 coordinate 11,270, forward strand.
AAGTGGGATGACAGAAATGTATTTTTAGGAACTTTGTGGTCTGCCAAAAGAGTTGTTCCAAAGTTAGGATGAACATTTCGGAAAGCCTTATAATTTTGTGGTACGTACCGTAGGATTCGACACCTTCCAGCGATGAGAAGAAAAACGTAATAGCTTCATTGAGGGCCAGCAACACAAGCATGTAAAGCAACTTGAGCTTGATTTGGTTGTACTTAATCTTTGCAATTCTAAGTAGTACAAAACGAGAGCATAACGATTGCAGTGGTCATACATGTCTCGCAAGTTTATATCACCGCTAAGGTCAGTACGATAACACAAACAAGTTTTCAGAAACCAGGATAACCGATGGATCAAAAACTTTTCAAAAAATTAATTTTTCTATCGTAGGTAACCCTTACCAACAGGTCTTAACCAATGAAATTCTGCACAAATGAAAACAACGACCTTTTCACCAGGATAGACCTGAAGGTTTACATTATTCGGCATAGTTTTGGTTTGAACTGTGTGTAATACTGGAACGTAAAATCTGTGAACTCGATAAATGGTTCGGGCGTTTTTCCATTCTCTTCTCTTTAGAGTGTATTTCCAAAAAATTACTTCTCCCTTCTTAGAGCACCTTTCTTTGGACGAGCAGAAGCGTAAATAATCAACAGCGCCGTACTTATTACGCCAGTGCCTAAGATGTTCATAATACTCGCTGCAATATCTTAGATAGACACTTTGTTGGCAGGTTCCGCGTAAATAACTATGTCGAGCACGGACGTTACAACGAGCCATAAGAAGGCGTTTCCAAGAATCTGTTTCGGATTGAACTTCAGTCCGTCTTTAAATGTAAATACTCACTCATCGTGAACCATACCTAAGTGTATCGCAAATAGCATGGCAAATGAACGCCGAAATTCCAGCAGCTACGAGTCTGTACAACGTGCCGAGAAATCCCACAAAACTGTAAGCAGTCATGAAACTTGTGTGTGGAGCTGGAGATGGAATCTTCACAAACATAAAAAGGAGTGTGGGTATAGCAGCACCTAATCAAGAGACAACGACCATTTTAGTGGAAACCACAAAGTACTTTTTCATACTCCCTCTGCCTCCCTCCTGTAAAAGTCAGAGGAAAATGGAAAAGATAAAGAAGATTTGTAAAAAATCGAATTTTCGTTATATAATCGCAACCGTAGACTGCTTCAATGAGGAGGTAGAAAGTATGCTCGATTTCTTTACCATCATATTTCAGTTATTCTGGATGATTCTCATCTTTTCATCCCTGACTTCTCTTTTCAAGAACCTGTCGTTGAATTCCTCCCGAGAAACGCTGATGCGCACCATCGAAGAGAAACGTAAAAATCGTGTGATCACTCTAATACATAGACAAGAGTCGATAAGTTTTCTTGGATTTGGTATCAGAAAGTTTATAGATATCGAAGATTCCGAGGAATTGCTCAGAGCAATAAAGATGACCCCTGCGGATATGCCTATAGATTTCATAATCCACACGCCTGGTGGTCTGGTTCTCGCAGCAGAGCAAATAGCAAACGCTCTCAGAAAGCACAGAGGAAAGGTGACTGTTTTCGTTCCCCATTATGCCATGTCTGGGGGAACGTTAATCGCGCTGGCTGCTGATGAAATCGTCATAGACGAAAACGCCGTTCTCGGACCAGTGGATCCGCAAATAGGTCAGTTTCCTGCCGCATCAATACTCTCTGTTTTAAAGAAGAATATCGATGAGGTAGATGACCAAACGTTGATACTTGCCGACGTGGCCGAGAAGGCAATGAATCAGATGAAGGAGTATGTCACCGATCTACTCAGGGAAAAGTACCCTGATAAAGCTGAGGAACTTGCCGATAAACTTGTAAGTGGGTACTGGACACATGACTACCCAATCACTGTTGAAAAGGCAAGGGAACTCGGACTGAGAGTATCCACAGATATGCCTAGGGAAATTTACGATCTGATGGATTTATACAAAAATCCGGCAGGCGGGAAACCATCGATAGGTTATGTTCCTATGGACTATAGAATTGGGGAGCGACAGAAGAAATAAAAAAGCGGGGAACTCCCCGCTTTTTTTATTCTTAACTCTAATGCCTTGTTCTCTATTTGTTAATTTCGATCCTCAGATTCGTAGTGGCAGACGTTGCTCCGTGCTCAAATGTATCTTGATAGGCCTTTCTGCCGGATACCTTCACTCCCGTTTCGGTGTACTCGAAGTCCAAATCGTCGTAAACTATAATTGTGTACTTTCCTTTCTTGTGTTTACCAAGGTAAAACTGCCCTTCCTTTCTCACAGGCAAGAACTGTGCTACCAACGGTGTGGAGGTTGGTGTCTCGCCTTCGAACAGAACAACGTAAAGTGGTTCTTGAGGTTTCTGATTGTTAATCGTGATCGTTCCCAAGATAGCCCACAAGTTTTTCAAATCGCTTCTCCAACGCCAACCGAGGTTTGGAATCAAGATGTATTCGTACTCTCCCCTTCCGTCGTTACCTTTCACTCTTCTGGAAATACTGCGCGAAAGGTCGAATCTCAACTCGAGAATCAAGTCCTCTCCAATTTTCCAGTTCATGTTGGGAATCCTGATGATTTTCTTGTCACCTGGAATCGTAACGGGATATTCCAATTCATTTATCGTCACTGTAGCTTCCTCAATTTCCAACGCGATTTCGAGAATGACAGCTCCGTCAGGTACCTCGAACTTCAACCATTCTTGCTCTTCAGTGGTAAGCTTTACAAGGTCAACAACCACGTCCAGAGTTGTTGGTGTTGCCCACTTGTTCTCTCCGAGGTCAGTTGAGTACTTATAGGAAAACTTCGAAACCTTGACCTTTAAGGATTCTATATCCGATACCCAAGGTTTGGTTCTTTGTGCTAAGGGCTCAGGATTGTCAGTATTTGCGAGGTTGGGTTGGCTTTCCGAGAATGCATTGAGAAGCACTGTAACTTCGTGCTTCCTTGGTTCAAAAAGTTGAGTTAACTGGTTACAGCTGGAGACAACAAAAGTAACGAACACCAGTGTTAAAATCATTAAAAGAAAACTTCTCTTCATGAACAACACCTCCACCACAGTCGAAATGGGAACTTATGCAATTTTTATTATATACGTCCTAGCTAAAAAAAACCTTAGAAACCAATTTGATAGGCAGCTTCCAATTCTTTCGCAAGTTCTATCAACAGGCCTTTTATTACACCCGAAATTGTAGAGAGCATTTCTAGCGTATAAGAGACGAGCTCGTTGAACTTGGTATTATTCTTCATATAGGCCATCTCTTCCACACTTGGTGCGCGGGTGAAGAGTAGGTTTCCAAACGTATCTTTCACCATGGTGTGAAATTTCGGAAATTTGTAGTAAGAGTACATAAAAGCTTCAAGGATAAGTTGGTTTTGACTATCAAAGAAGGTCGGCTTAGACTCACGTATGAGTGATTCAAGTCTTTCGCGTTCGTAAAGAATCAAGTACGCAAGTAGTCTATCACCTGCCGTATGTGCGTTTCTGAGCAGGTTCCTCGTGTTAGTATCAAAAGGATACAAGAACAGCTCCAAAACCGTTCCAGGTCTGACATGATAGGGTTGCGAGATGTCTTGGAGGTAGTGGAGTGCATATCCAAAAAATCTTAGGCCCCAGTACAAATTTCCAGAAATCAGAAGCAAGCGGGATAAGTTCATAAAATAAAGGAAAGACCTGTCAGCTTCAAAAACCTCAATCGGTCCAACTTTTATCTTTCCATGTCGCAAACCGTGACCATCACCCAAAACATTATCCTGAATCCAAGAAAACCCTTTGACGTCATCTATTCCTATGTCGGGAAACATACTGTAAAAAGCTACAATTTGCCATGCAGGAACGGTTCCGTCGATGGGTGGATTGTTTAAGAAACCAAAAGAGTTCTTTAAATAACTTTCGATTAACCTGTGATTTTGTCCCAGGATGTCTTGCTCAAGGAAATTTGCCAAATTACCACCAATTCTGTAAATCCTATTCTCGGAAAAGTCTTTCGACCGAATTGAAACTCTGAAATTGAGATTGACACCTGAGTTTGCTATAACCAAAAACGTGAAAGCACCATGTCCAGACCAGCCAAACTCTAACGAGCTGAAAAGTACAATCAAAAGGAAAAGTATCAGATAAATTTTAATACACCTAAGCGCACACATGCTGTAAACCTCCGAGCTTTCAGATTTCGGTTTTAAATCCATTATACCACGCTTTCCAAGTTAGGACACAAAGAGTGGGACTTGAAATCCAACCAACGTCGATAGTTTGACAAAGAAGAAGTCCTAATACGCATGAAAAAGCAGGCGTGCTATGAAGGGCTGATATTCCCGGAAAATCGTCTTTGAGAACCTCGAAATTAAGCTTAGAATAAGAACGTATATCATCATGAAAAAAGTTGCACACGTTGTGAATGGGGATGCAACTTTTCATAGGGGCATCCCTTTTTTCTTTCTAGAAGGATGCTTTAAGAGCTTGGTTTACGGACAGTGCAGTGCCTAAAACGTGGAGGTGAAACAATGAGAAAAGTAAGATTTTTGTGGTCTTTGACTTTTTTGATGATGCTAATCTTTTCATGGTGCGCCATCTTTTCATTCTTCAACCAGGCACCGGTAAAACCTCATACACCGAGTCCCTCCCACGACTCAACAGAGGTACTGACTAACGTCACGCCTTACTGGCAATGCTCGGATCCGGAAGGAGATATATTGAGATACGACATCTATTTTGGTACAGCGAGCACACCACCTTTAGTAAAAGCCAACCATACAACTTCAAACTACGTGCCTGAACTCTTGCTGGGTAACAGAACATACTACTGGAGGATTGTAGCAAAGGATAGCAAAGGAGCCTTCACTTCCGGAGATGTCTGGCGCTTTAAAACATCGAACACTGCTCCGAGTAAACCGGTTAACCCAAAACCACCTAACAATGCTGTAGATGTCGACCTCAACGCATCACTTAGTTGGGACTGTTCTGATCCAGATGGTGATATACTGGTTTAAGATATTTACTTTGTAACGACTTCGAATCCACTTCTTGCCAAAGAGAACTCTCCAACACAAAATTACTTTCCGCAGACGATGTCTTTCAATACCGACTACTATTGGAAAGTCATTGTCAAGGACCCCAACGGTGGTGTAGCTTCGAGCGACTTGTGGTACTTCGAAACAAGAAATACCTTCGCCGTGGTAGGTACACCGGTTTGGTCCTATCCACTAGGTAGGGAATTTACCAGTCCAGCAATTGACTCAGAAAACCACATTTACGTTTCTACTTCTAACGGTTATCTGTACGCTTTCAACATTGATGGAAACGTTCTTTGGACGTTCAACCTGAGGCAAACTACCTGATCGAGTCCAGCTATAGGAAACGACGGTACTGTATACCAAGCAAATAGGGATGGAATACTTTTTGCCATCGATTCAGACGGAACGAAGAAATGGGAATTCGACACTGAAAGCGCTATTAACTGGTCTAGTCCTGCCATCGGAAACAACAGAGCGATATACATTGGAACCGCAAACGGTAGGCTCTACGCAATTGCACTATCTGGTGTCGAGCTTTGGCATTACGCTGTTCCTACCGCTGCAAAACCTTACGCTATCAATTCGAGTCCCGCAATCGGTCCTGCGGGAGAAATGTACTTTGGCTGTGAGGATGATAAATTATATGCACTAAACTCA
>JAUQPP010000033.1 GCA_030550315.1 Thermotogota bacterium
TGAATTGGATGTAGGTCTTGACAAGTCCTATTCGGAGGAGGAATTGGTTGATCAGACCGTTGTTTCCCAGCACAAAGATCCACGCATAGATTCGAATAAGCGAATTCGTCCAAAACGGTATGATAACCAATAAGAGCAAAAAATTTTTCCACCTGTGATTAGATATATAGTAAGCCACGGGTATAGCCAAAACTATTGATATTGCCGCTGCCAGTATGGAAAGTAGAACGGTTCTAAAAAAAACCACAAGATAACTCTTGACAAAAACATCTTTATAACCTTGAAGAGAGAATTTGAAAACGACTCCTCCCATGTAGTCCCGACTGAGGAAGCTGTAGGTCAGAATGGAAAACACTGGTATTACAAAGAACACGAAGAGCCATAACAAATAAACCAGGCCATATTTTCTGTACCCCTCGTTAATTGCAGAAGTTTTTTTCAACTTCGTTCAACCTCCACGATGAAGCTGTCATCTGGGTTCCAGAATAGGAAGACCTCGTCCTTCCATTGAATGATTTTTTCATCCAGAAGATAGCTTGCATGTTGCTTGTAGACCCTGAGGATGTACCCTCCGTCGGTTCTGATGAAGTATTTTGTTTGATAACCCATATAGATCGCCTCGTCAACCTTCCCGTGCAAGATATTTACCGGCGTTGAGTCAATAAACGTGGGCCTATTATGGGTTATCCTTATCTTCTCAGGTCTCAAAGTGACAAGCACGGTATCCCCAACGTTAACCGGTTTGTCCCTGTAACACACTATGCGTCCAAGTAGCGGAAACTCAACAACCACGTAATTTTCCGATGGAAGGTCAACAACATCCCCTTTCATAAGGTTAGTTTCACCAATGAAGGTTGCAACAAAGCTGTTCGCTGGGCTTTCGTATATTTCAAAAGGTGTCCCGTACTGAACGATTTCACCATTGTTCATGACTGCAACGTGGTCGGAAATACTAATCGCTTCCGCTTGATCGTGAGTTACGTAGATGAATGTGATTCCGACTTTATCATGGAGGTTATCAAGCTCAATAAGTAGTTCCTGTCTCAACTTCGCGTCCAACGCACTAACAGGTTCATCCAAAAGAAGTACCCGTGGCTCGTTCGCAAGCGCGCGTGCAAGCGAAACTCTTTGTTTCTGACCGCCAGAAAGTTGGTGTGGCTTTTTCTTCGCGTGTTCTTCCAGTCTGACAAGATTGAGCAACCATCCTACACGCTCTTTGATCTCACTCTCGGATAGTTTCTTCAGGCGGAGCGGAAATGCGATATTTTCGTAAACAGTCAGATGTGGAAAGAGTGCGTAATTTTGAAAAATAGTGTTAACTGGCCTTTTGTTGGGTGGAAGATGGACGATACTCTCACCGTCTAGAAGAACATCACCACTGTCAACCTCTTCAAGTCCAGCGATGATCCTCAGCAACGTGGTCTTTCCACAACCTGAAGGCCCCAAAATCGAGAAAAATTCGTTCTCCTTAATTTCCAAGTTAATGTTCTTCAAAACGTGAAAATCACCAAAGTACTTATCAACGTTCTTTATAGAAACAGCTCCTCCGGCCAACGTAACCACTCCTGATAAAGATGATTCTTACCACCCGAACATGTAAAGTAAGGCCAAGAAAAACACAATAATTGAAATGAGTGAAATAGTAAGAAGTGTAATCGATAATGTAAAGGCGGCGAACGTGTGGAATAACAACCCAAGCACGAAAAACGCATTCGCGTATTTGAGTTTCAAAGGAAGAACCTTCGTTCGAATATAACCGAGAAGCAAAACATACCCTACGACTACCAGAATTAACCGCAAAACCAAAAAGCATACCCCCAAGAGTTCTACGTTTTCCAGTTAAGCAATGTCACCCTGAATTTTTGAGAATTGTTCTCCAGAATCGTAACGGAAGCATTATCCAAGCTAAAATTGACATGATTCGGAGGCGTGATACCAAGGACTTTAGAGACCAACATCCTGAGTGCTATCGCATGCGAAACAATTATAACACCATCGACCGGAAATTGAAGTATAAGATGTTCGACGAAATCGTACATCCTCTTCTGAACGCTTTTCAACGATTCAACCCCATTCAGGTTTGAATCCAAGTTGTTAAACCATTCAAGAAATTCGTTATGATAAATCTTCAGCAACTCTTCGGTTGTCATGCCGTTCCAAAGTTGAATCTCACACTCTCGCAGGCGATTATCGATCAACAACTCTCCTTTGTAATCAATTTCTTGTGCTATTATTTGCGCAGTTTGGAGTGCACGTTTCATTGGACTTGAAAAGATTAGGTCAACTTTCTTGGACTTAAAAAACTCCGCCACGCTCTTTGCTTCTCTTATTCCCTTCTCTGAAAGCTCGGTATCAACCACACCCTGCCAAAGTCCAAGCTCGTTCCAAGGTGTGCTTGCGTGCCTTACCAAGTAAATCTTCATTCTTTTTCCTCCTCTATTATTAAAAAGCCGTGCGAAGGTTTTCAGTGTTCAAAAAGTAAAAGTAGAATTCAAATTCTCTTTTTAACTCATCTACCGTTTTTACTTTCATAACTTTCTCGCGAATTTCACGGGCATACGGTAAGTTTCTTGTATAACCCGCAACAAACTTCCTGAAGATAACAGCACCATAATTACCGTACTCCTCGTAAAGATAATCAAGATGCCGTTTAACAACTGCCAATCTCTCTTCGGTAGTTGGACTTTTTCCCCGAACAAAGATCCAAGGATTTCCGATCGCACCACGGGCAACGATAACACCCGTGGCACCAGACTGTTCTATCGCTATTTTAACGTCATCCCACGTGTACACGTCACCGCTAATGTACAGTGGTACAACCCCAGGATTGTAAATCTTCCATTTCGCTCTCCCAGCGTACATTTGCTTAGCTGTTCGTCCATGAACAAAAATAACATCAACACCTTCCTCAACCAGTATGCTGTAAATTCTTTCGAATTCGTCTTTATCCCACCCGAGTCTCGTTTTCACAGAGCACCTCTTCACGGCACCTCTCAGAGCCCTAATTACTTTTCTGAAATGTTCCATGTCGCGTAAAAGTCCACTTCCGGCACCTCGTTTCACGACTTTTGTAACAGGACATCCAGCGTTTAAGTCCACCCACAACCCGAGCTCCTCCACTATCTTGGCAGCCTCGGCAATTTCAAAGGGGTCACTACCGAATAACTGGATAATCACTTTATTCTTTTCTTCAGGCTTGGGTAAGTACCGACGATTAATCTTCAGGTTCATCAGGATGCTTTTTGCACTTATCATTTCCGTGAATGCAAATTCTGCACCAAGTTCCAGGCAGATTTTTCGGAACGGATAGTCCGTGATACCGGCCATCGGTGCCAAGCCAATTCGCCCAGGCAATTTGAAATCGTTCATATTCGCTCGACTCCATTGGAGTACCATCTTTTGAAAGTCTCCTCTATGTCGTCCTGGAGGTTTGACGGAACCATTCCGGCGATCGACTTACCCAGTTTCACTCGTTCACGTATTTCGGAGGAAGATAACTCTACTAATGGGGCGTTTAGCCTAATAACGGATTTATCGTATAACTGACCAAGAATTTTCCTACCCCTGGTATAAAGCGCACCGTCTCTAGTTCTTGGATAAACCAAGAATTGACACAAAGAAAAGAGTTTTTCGTATTCAAACCATTTTTCGATGTTCCCAAACGCATCCTCGCCAACAAGTAATACAACCTCGTCGTAGTATTCCAAAAAATGTTCAACGTTCTTGATTGCGTAGTTCACGCCTTCGATATGTCGTTCCAGGTCGTAGACGTATAACCTTGGGTTTTTGAGCATTTTAAACGTCTCAACTGCCCAACAAAATCGTTTTTCGAAAGGTATGTCAACCAACTTATGAGGAGGAACATGCGTTGGTAAAACAAACACGTCTCCATCAAATGTCTCGGTTGCGTAGTTGAGTATGATCACGTGGCCTACGTGAGGTGGATTGAAAGAACCACCGAATACTAACGCCCTTTTACTCCTTGAAAATGAACTCAACGCCTTCAATCCAGACAGTATCTCCATCCTTTGCACCCGCCGCCTTCAATTTTTCCTCAAGTCCGTGTTTCTGAAGAATCTCGAGTATGTCATCAAGCATAAATCTGGCTTCCTTTTTGTATTTTTCCATGTAGGTCTTTACGTACTCGCTGATAACTTCAAATTCTCCTTGGTCATTCTTCGTAACAATTATATCAACCCTGTCGGGCAATACAAGTTTCACAGGTTCAGGTTTCTTCAACTCTACTGTTTTCAAATCAACTGTGCCTGTGAAGAGCTTTTTACTTTCCTTGACAACTTCCCAAATTGCAAGTTTCAGCTTATCCAAATTCGCACCAGTTACCGCGGATACTAGTAAAACTGGTTTTCCGATAGCTTTTTCAACCTCGCGGGCCTTCTCTTCTGCTTTTTCCTGACTTAAGAGGTCCGACTTGTTACCTACAACGATTTCTGGCTTAGCCGCAAGTTCTGGGTTGAAAAATTCCAGTTCCTTTCTTATATCGTAGTAATCCTGCAGGGGGTCCCTTCCTTCGCTACCGGCAATATCCAAAATGTGAACAATCACACTACAGCGTTCAACATGTTTTAGAAAGACGTTTCCAAGCCCTCGACCTTCGCTTGCACCTTTTATCAGTCCGGGAACATCAGCAACCACAAATGAAGTCTCAGGTGTGTCGTTGATAGATACCACCCCGAGGTTTGGAACAAGTGTTGTGAAGTGATAATTCGCGATCTTTGGCCGCGCGTTGCTAATCCGGGAGATTATCGAACTCTTTCCAACGTTTGGATAACCGATTAATCCTGCGTCAGCAAGCAACTTCAGCTCAAGAAGTATGTGCCTTTCTTCACCTTTGACACCGTGTTCTGCAAACTTTGGTGCCTGATTTGTGGAGGATTTAAAATGCGTATTTCCACGCCCTCCCTTTCCTCCACGCGCCACGCAGCAATATTTACCAGGTTCGTCCAGGTCAGCTATGAATACTCCCGTACGATAATCTTTGACAATAGTTCCAACCGGCACCCGTATGATTAAGTCATCACCGTTTCTACCATTCTGCTTCTTTCCCCGGCCGTTCTCCCCGTTATGAGCAACGTATCGCTTCTTCTCCGTGAGATGGTACAGTGTGGAAAGCGTAGGATCCGCTATAAGAAAGACGAAGCCACCATCTCCACCATCGCCACCGTCCGGTCCACCAAAAGGAACGTACTTTTCGCGTCTAAAAGAAACCGCACCACTTCCTCCATCTCCGGCTTTGACTATTATATCCACAACATCAACAAACTCTACCTTCGGATTCATCGTGTCACCTCTCTCCAAAAACTTCAGGAAATTTCTAACAAAAAATATCGGGCTCGCAAAGAGCCCGGTCTGCTAAAAATCTGCTAAAAAAATATTTTTTTGATTTGGAGCCAGCGGAGGGACTCGAACCCTCAACCTGCGCATTACGAATGCGTCGCTCTACCGATTGAGCTACGCTGGCTCACGCTGAAAGTAGCTGGTGGCGGCGAAGGGACTCGAACCCTTGACACGATGATTATGAATCATCCGCTCTAGCCACTGAGCTACGCCGCCACTCAACCGCACTGCAAATTCTACCACACGTCCTTTAACGTGTCAAGCAGGGTTGGACTTCTTGAACGAAAAAGAGTGCAGATTGCTTCTATCCTTTTTGATATCGTTAAAGCACGTAATACCATCACATTCTTTCCAAGACGGAAGACAGGCCTATAAACATCACACCACAAACTGAGAAAACTAAAAAACCGCAGGGAAGCCGCTGAAACGATGACGTATGAAAATTTGGAAAGTTAACGTAACGATTCAGAACACGTAAATGAAGCTCCAGCGGTGTTAAATGATGTTCTTAATATGTCTTCATCAACTGCCGATAAGCTTTCTTGTGTTTTGTTTTGCTAAAGATGTAGATTTTTTCTAAGTTGTCATGCTATAATATAGTGTTAAACTAAGAATGGATCAAAACCTTAGGAGGGAACTTCCTATGAAGAAAGCCACTCAAAAGCTGATTTTGTTATTGTTTATCTTGATGATGATTACACTCAGACCGGGTGCGGTAAGTGCACAGGACCAGGATTTCCAAATATTTTACGGTAATCTCCACTCCCATACCGCCTTCTCCGATGGAAGGGGAACCCCGGAAGAAGCCTTCGAGCACGCAAAACGCTACGGTGATGTGCTTGCCGTCACGGACCATTGTTATTATTTGAAAACTCCAGTTAACGGTGTGAGCAAGGTTTTACGCACTCGTCAAGCGGCGAGAAATTCCAGCATCTCGGGAAAATTCGTCGGCTTGCAGGGATTTGAATGGACAGCAGGTTCTGGTCACATCAACGTTTACGAAACGGAGGAGTTCATAACTCGGGATGAAAAAGGAGATCTAAATGATTTTTACAACTGGATAGTTAAAGTCAAAAAACTTGCGCAGTTCAATCATCCGGGAGTTACATTTGGAAATTTCCAAGACTTCATCTTGTATCCCGAGGCTGATCTTTATGTGAACCTCATCGAAGTCGGAAATGGAAACTCTTCGCGAAACGATACGATAAGCGAAGAAATGTTCGAAAATTTCATCCTCGCTCTGAACCGCGGTTGGCATGTCTCCCCGACCGCCAACCAAGACAACCATCGTGAAAACTGGCTAAGCGTGAACGATTCCAGAACGGGAATACTTGCGAAAGAACTAACCTACGAAGCGCTCATGGAAGCATTGTGGAACCGCCGAACGTTTGCGTCGGAGGATAAAAATGCAAAAATTTTCTTCTGGGGTGAAGTTTCGATAATGGGAAGTATTGTTCGAAAAAACGCCGGTGAAACCGTTTCGCTTAAGTTCGTTTACGAAGATCCAGCCGATCCAGCTGATACAGTAGTTCTTTACTCACAGAACGGTATTCTTCTCAAAATTGAGCGCATCGAAAAAGATAGATTTACAATTGAGCAAAACATTCAGCTCCAAGACGGATACGAGTGGTTTTTCTTCTACGTAAAGCAAATAGATGGTGACGAAATAGTCTCCGCACCGATTTGGTTTGAGTCCAAGGAACCAGTTAAAGTTAACTACGTAAGACTCGGACCGTCGAAACCTTCAACAAAAGACAACTTAACACTCACGTTCGATATTTACAACACTTCCAGCGAACCAAGACAGGTAAAACTGACTGTATATATCGATGGTAAGATTGTATCCACGGAAATATTCAATCTCGGCGCTTACGCAATTGTTTACGATAAACAAATCATTATTGAGCCTCAAGTCACTGGTAAGCACAGAGTGGATTTCGAAATAAACGGAGACATTGCTCAAAGCTACACATTCGAAGTAAGTGAAACAACGGGGCTGCGTGTTCTAATTGACAGATTGCATGAAAACGATTTCAATGAAGAGTTTCTATCGTTCGTCGAGGCTTTGAAAAGGAACGGTCATGAAATCGTTTACCCGGAGACGATACTTTCAGGTTATGGCAATATCGACGCTGTGATATTAGTTGGACCAAGTAGGGAGGGGTTGAATTTCTTTAAAGATTTGATGGACATCGAAGTTGAATGGCTCAATTCATTTCCCGGTCGTGTATATCTAGTTCCTGGTTCAGACAGTGAGTACTTCGAGATTTACAAAAAACTTCTCAGAAATGCAATTGTTCTTGAACGTGTGCCTTTGTTGTACGATGAGTTCAAGCTAAAAAATCATCAACAACGAAAACTTCCATCAGCAGTTCTGATAGACCAGGGGCATGCAAACGATTACACTAACCGACACTTAACTAAACTCGAGTCCTACTTAAAGGCTGTTGGGAAGGAAGTAAAATACTTAACACAGTTAAACGAACTGAGCGGGGAATTTTTGATTATCATGAACGGTAAAGATTTCACCGATGACGAAATTAATTCCGTGGTGAAGTTCGTATTAGACGGTGGCACTCTTATAATCACCTCAAAGAGTGACTACCAGAATGGGGGAAACACGGAAGATTTGAACCTAATCCTCGATGCACTGAACTCTCCGGTATTCTTCAACGATGATCAAGTGGTGGACAAAGTTAACAATTACGGCGCGGATTACAAAGTTTTAGCTGGTGGTGTTCGCTTTTACTCTGCGTGCTCGCTACTTGTGGTTGGATCTGACGCCGAAGTTCTAATTTGGTCCGAGACAGCCTCATCTGTAGACGCCGACGGCATGAAAGACGCAAAACCGGTCTCTAGGGTTGTTTTGGCAAGCCGTTTTAAGCGCGGTAAAGGAGCTGTCATTGTACTTGGCAAAGCTGTTTTCTCCGACTACGACTTTGACCAAAATATAACCTTCATAGAATCACTTTTTAGATCGCGCTAAAACTTGCCGAGAGTCACGTAATCTACGTGAAAATTTGATTTTTTCCGTGTACGTGGTATAATTGTTTTGAAAGACATAAAGTTTTTGATTTTAAGTGGACCAACGCCTTCTGGGAACCTCCAGAGAGGTGCTTTCAATGTGAGGTGATGACGTATGTTCGATAGATTTTCGGAAAGATCTGCAAGGGTTTTTGTAACCGCACAAGAAGAAGCGAAAGACTTGGGTCATTCGTATGTCGGTACCGAACATTTGTTGCTTGCGATACTAAAACTCAACGATAAACCTCTTTCAACCATTCTTGAGCGCTACGGGCTTACGTATGCGCGTGTGAAAAATGAAGTCATTTCCATAGTTGGCATGGGTATGCGTGGCTTTATAATGTCACCACAAATGACACCACGTGCAAGAAAAGTTACCGAAATCGCTTTTGAGGAAGCCAGAATGTCGGGAAGCGATAAGATAGAGCCAGAACACCTTTTGCTAGGTATTTTGCGTGAAGGTGAAGGTATTGCAATACACATACTCAAAAAACTGAATGTCAACATTGCAAACCTGCGTAGGGAGCTTTCTGAAAATATGAGCGATGAAGACTACGCAGAAGAAACTCCGGGACTTCCCGGAACTTCAGAAGAGGTCTTCACATCCCCTGCCGTTCGTCAACTTGAAGGCTTCGGTGTGGATCTCACCGCACTGGCAATGAAAGGAGAACTCGACCCGGTTATCGGAAGAGAGACGGAAATAGAAAGAGTTATGCAAATTCTTGTCCGCCGAAAGAAAAACAACCCTGTACTTATTGGTGAGCCCGGGGTTGGAAAGAGTGCGATTGTTGAAGGATTAGCCCAGAAAATCGTATCCGGTGAGGTACCTGAACCACTCAAAGGAAAGACCATTTTTTCACTCGACGTTGCTGCGATTGTTGCGGGTACGAAGTACCGCGGTGAATTTGAAAAGCGAATGAAAAAACTACTCCAAGTGGTCAGGAATAATAAGGATATTATTCTTTTCATCGACGAGCTACACATGATTGTCGGCGCAGGTTCTGCTGAAGGAGCAGTCGATGCTGCCAACATCCTAAAACCGGCGCTTGCTCGTGGTGAATTAAGGTGTATCGGAGCCACAACTCCCGACGAGTACAGAAAGTACATCGAGAAAGATGCTGCGTTGGAGAGAAGGTTCCAAAAGATATACGTTCAGGAACCAAACGCAGAGATGACTCTCGAAATACTCAAAGGTCTTAAGTCGAAGTACGAAATGCACCATAGAGTGGTGTACACCGAAAAGGCACTCGAAGCAGCTGTTTATCTATCGCAGCGCTACGTACCCGATCAATTTTTGCCAGACAAAGCCATTGATGTGATGGACGAAGCTGGTGCTCGCGCCAGATTGAAACTCTTTGTCATCCCAAGTGAGTTACAGCTCTTGAAGCTCCAGATAGATTCCGTAAAGTCGGAGAAAGAAACGGCTGTTGCAAGTCAAGACTATGAGAGAGCTGCGGAACTCAAAGCCAGAGAACAAGCTCTGAGAGAGGAGTACAACGAAAAATACAGCGAATGGAGAAGAGAGGTTGAAAATAAAGTAGTCACGGTTGATGTACCTGATATCGAAGAAGTAGTAGCCGGATGGACTGGTATACCGTTGAAACGTCTTGAAGAGTCTGAACGCGAAAAACTCCTTAAACTCGAGGATGCACTTCACGAGCGTATTGTAGGTCAGGACGAAGCTATTGGTGCAATTGCCAGGGCCATTCGCAGGGCAAGAAGCGGGCTGAAAGATCCGCGAAGACCTGTTGGCGTTTTCCTATTCCTCGGACCAACTGGGGTAGGTAAGACGGAACTGGCAAAGGCCCTCGCTGAATACTTGTTCGGCGATGAGAAAGCGCTATTGCGTTTCGATATGAGTGAATATATGGAAAAGTTTGCCGTTTCCAGGCTCATTGGAGCTCCCCCGGGATACGTAGGTTATGAAGAAGGTGGAGAGCTTACCGAACGCGTCAGAAGACGACCATTCTCGGTCATACTTTTCGATGAAATCGAAAAGGCACACCCGGATGTGTTCAATATACTGCTCCAAATCATGGATGATGGCAGGCTTACAGATTCGCAAGGTCACGTTGTAGACTTTAGAAATACGATAATCATAATGACCAGTAATATTGGTAGTACCGAAATCGTTGCTGGTAGAAAGTCTCTCGGATTCGTCGAGGGAGAAGAAAAGCAAAGAGAATTCAGCGAGATGAAAGATAAAGTCCTTGAAGAAGTCAAACGCGTCTTCAAACCAGAGTTTATAAACAGAATTGACGAAATTATCGTGTTCCATAAACTGTCAAAGGAACACATAGAAAAAATTATCGACATACTGCTGAAGGACGTTAGGAAGCGACTTGCGGAGAAGAATATTGACCTTGAGCTCTCTCCAGAAGCGAAGGAATTCCTCATCAAAGTTGGGTTTGACCAAGTGTACGGTGCACGACCTCTGAAACGTGCCATTCAAAGGTACATTGAGGATCCTCTTGCCGAGAAGTTGCTCAGTGGTGAGATCGAACCGGACACAGACGTTTTAGTCGTTCCCGCAGACGACAAACTCGTGTTCGAGAAGGTGCGGAGAAAAAAAGGTGAAAAAACAAAGGTTAAAAAGACCTGACAAACCAGGGTGAAGTTAGAATGCCAAAGCAGAAAATTGTTTACGTTTGTGATAAATGTGGTTACGAATCTCCTAAATGGTTTGGCCGGTGTCCAGTGTGCGGAGAGTGGAACAGTGCCAAAGAATTCAAGTTGAAGAATACGTCGGCTGAATCGATATCCCAGGAAGTAATCGAACCAGCGGGGAACGGGCAACCCATTCCCCGTTTTTTTGATTTAACATCCGCACTCGGTCGAGTAGAAACCAGGCGAACGAAGATCGGTATCGAAAACCTCGATACATTACTAAACGGTGGAATCGTACCGGGTCAGGTAATCCTCCTTGGTGGTGAACCTGGTGTCGGAAAGAGTACTTTAGCGCTTCAAATCTGCGAACGTGTCGCTTCTGAGGACAGGCGTGCTTATTACGTGTCCGGAGAAGAAAGTGTCCAACAAGTTGCCCTTAGAGCAAAGAGGCTGAACATCTCAAATCCCGGCATAGTCCTCTCTTCAGAGACAAGAATTGAGAAAATTTTGGAAGCCATCGAGGTCGATAGAACCGCGCTGTTGGTTATAGACTCGATCCAGACATTGAGTAGTGAAGATATCGATTCACCAGTTGGTGGCATTGTACAGATACGCGCAGTTGTGGAAAAGGTGCGTTTATTTTCCAAAAGGTACGGTATCCCCGCGTTGCTCATCGCGCATGTAACAAAGGAAGGAATCATAGCTGGCCCTAAACTCGTCGAACACGTTGTCGATACAGTAATCTATTTCGAAGGGGAACGTACGACGGACTTCCGCATCCTTAGGGTTCAAAAGAACCGTTACGGTCCAAGTGGTGAGTTAACGGTCTTCCAAATGACCCAGCAAGGGCTGGAAGGTCTCTCTGAAGATTCTCTTATCACGTACACAGACGCATCTGGAAATGTATTCACGAGTGTTTTTGAGGGATTGAGGCCAATTAACGTGCAAATACAAGCTTTGGTTTCGAGGGTGAAACTGGCATCCGGCAGAAGAATAGCACATGGTATCGATATAAGAAAATTAATCATCATATCCGCCGTGCTCTCGAAACACCTGAACCTACCTCTTGACTTCCACGATATTTATCTAAACGTGTCTGGAGGTTTAAACATAACCGATCCTGGATGTGAATTAGCAATCGCGGGCGCTATAATATCCTCGTTTCTAGACGTATACGTGGGAGACACGCTCATGATAGGAGAAATTGGACTCGATGGTAGTGTAAGATCCGCGTTGAACGTACCGAAAAGAGTGGAAAATGCCAAAAGTTTGAAAATTTCAACTATCGTTGTACCGAAAGCCTCGAGTCCAGAATGGAAAAGTGTTACTCGGGATAATACCTCAAAATTGATCAAAATAGGAAATGTGAGGGAACTGTTCGAGCTAATCATCGAGCGCAAAGATGGGCAAAAGAGCTGAGAAAGAAAATTTAGGTGCGGGAGGTAGTGGCTCATGGCAAAGTACAAGATACTGCTGGATAGCACCTCGGATTTTCCGAAAGAGCTCTTGAAAGAGTGGGATGTCGATATTGTTCCGTTGTACGTAAATTGGCCGAACGGTGAGGTTGAAAAGGATGGCACAAGGGACATAGAGGAACTTAAAAAATTTTACAATAAGCTCAGAAACGCACGAGAATTACCCAAAAGCTCGCAACCAAGTGTAGAAGATTGGAAACAAAAATACACGGAGATTCAGAAGCAGGGTTACGATGGTATTTTGGTAATAACAATCTCCAGCGCTATGTCCGGAACGTATAATTCGGCACGCTTGGCAGCACAAGAAGTTTCCATTCCAGTGCGCGTTGTGGACTCGAAAATGGCATCCACAGCCATATCACCAATGGCAAGGTATGCACGAAAGCTTTTCGAACTCGGTGTTAACCTTGAAAAAGTAGCAGAAGAACTCGAGAAAAAAATTGCTGCGAAAGGGTTTGGAGCGTTCTTCTTTGTGCAAGATTTCAACTTCCTGGTAAAGGGTGGTAGGGTTAGCAGGTTCGCCGGTTTCGTCGGTTCACTGCTCAAAATAAGGGTAGGAATATACATAAATGAGGAGGGTAACATGGTACCGTTTGCGAAAGCCAGAGGTTTGAAAGCAATCATCGACGAGCTCGTCAAAAAGGCTGAAGAAGAAGGCTTCAGGCAAGGTGACACGGTTGATTTGTACATGGTGAGCTGCGACAACATGGAGGAAGCTAAGGAGATTGAAAAAGTCCTTCTCGAAGTCTTCAAGGTCAGAAATGTTTACTACACTCCCACGGGAAAGGTCATCTCCTTGCACGTGGGTCCGGGACAAGCAGGGTTTGGCATTGAAAAGCTCTGATAGCTTACAACAAGCGGTGCCATAACGTTAGGAGGATTTCGAATGGCGGAAACAAAATACACGTCCCTCGAAGAATTCAAAAAATTCAGGGAAGAGATGAATAAAGAGATTCTTGAGCGGGGAACTTTGAACACGAAACGTTTCTGGGCACTGGATGGAGCAGTTTATAAAGACGGTGCACTCGATTCAAAGACGAAAGAACTTATGGGACTTGTAGCGTCATTGGTACTCAGATGTGATGATTGTATCACGTACCATATGATCCGTTGTGCTCAGCTTGGTGTGACTGACCAAGAATTTTTTGAGACATTCGATATCGCGCTAATCGTCGGTGGTTCAATTACCATTCCGCACGTGAGAAGAGCTGTTAGTACACTCTTGGAAATACGGAGGCTTCAGGCAAGTGGCGAAAGTGTTTCTATTTGACGGCACTGGCCTGATTTACAGGGCTTTTTTCGCTATTGATCAGTCCTTGAGTACAACAACCGGTATCCCTACCGGCGCGCTGTACGGTTTGACGAAAATGCTTGTTAAGTTCCTGAAGGAAAACGTAGTGGTTGGTGAAGACTACTGTGCGTTCGTTATTGACGTTAAAGGCGGTAGCACGTACCGAAAACAACTCTATGAACAGTACAAAGCACACAGGCCGGAGACCCCTGAACTTTTGCTTGAACAGATCAAACACGTCGGTGAAATCGTGGAAGCTTTCGGAGTAAGGCTACTCAAACAACCAGGTTACGAGGCAGATGACATCATCGCAACACTGGTGAAAAGATTTAAAAATGAGTTGGAGAAAAGAAAGATCAACGAAATAAATGTCGTTACCAGTGATAAAGATCTTCTACAACTTGTGGACAGGAGCGTCAGCGTTTGGCGCGTTGAGCGAGGCGTGACCGACATAAAGAAATACACTCCGCTCGACGTAAAGGAAAAATACGGTATAATGCCAGAACAGATAAAAGATTACCTTGCACTCGTGGGCGACGCCTCTGATAACGTGCCTGGCGTTCCTGGTATAGGTGAGAAAACTGCACAAAGAATACTACGGGAATTTGGAACCATCGAGAATGCACTTAAATTTAAACAACGATTACCAGAAAAGGTACGCTCGGCCTTAGAAGAACACTACGAAGAATTGGAACTGAGCAGGAAGTTGGTCGAGCTCGATTCCAACGTGGAATTGCAAATCGAGCTCGATGAGCTAATTTATAAAGGTTACGAAAAAACAAGATTACTTGAAGTCCTAAAAAAATTCGAATTTTCGAGTATCATAAAGGAGTTACAGCTAACTACTGATTTGACGAAAGAAGCAAAGTATTCTTGGATCTCAGACGGAAAGGACCTCAAAAAGCTCTTAGAACGAATTGAACAAACCAAGAAAATTACCCTCGATTTAGAAACAACATCGCTTGATCCTTACACTGGTTCGATAGTCGGTATCTCGATTGCCGTTGATGAGGGTGAGGCGTACTACATTCCAGTCGGTCACAAAAGCTCAAAAAACATCGACCATTCAACAATTAAAGAGTTTTTGAATACCCTGCTGACGAAAAACTTCAAGATTGGTGGGCACAACCTGAAGTTTGACCTGAAATTTATTCACAGGCTTGGATTTCCTCTCTTCACACCAAGCTTTGACACCATGATTGAAGCGTACCTCCTTAACCCGAACGAGAAACGCTTTAACCTTGATGAACTATCGGTAAAGATACTTGGTCACAAAATGATTTCCTACGAGGAAGTCGTTCAGTCATCTCTACCGCTATTTGCTGGAGATTTCTCTTATGTTTCACTCGAGGCAGCTACAAAATACGCTTGCGAAGATGCGGACGTAAGTTTGAGGCTTCACAACCGCTTTTATCCGCTCCTGTACTCGAACGAATTGGTGGAACTGTACGAGAAGATAGAGTTACCTGTCGTCGAAGTCCTCGCACAAATGGAACTCAACGGTGTCTACTTTGATCTAGAGTACTTATCTAAGCTCTCAGCTGAGATGGAAAGGAAAATGAACTTACTTTCACAAAGAATCTTTCAAATAGCTGGGGAAAGTTTCAATCTGAACTCTCCGAAGCAAATCGCGTACGTATTGTTCGAAAGACTCAAACTTCCGACAGTTAAAGAAACGGAGACGGGAGCTTTTTCAACGGATGTTGAGGTCCTTGAAACGCTCGCGCAGGATCACGAGATCGCAAGACTCATCCTTGAGTACAGAAAAATACAGAAACTTAAGAGCACGTACGTGGATACAATTCCAACAATGATAAACCCTGTTACAAACAGAGTTCATGCTTCGTTCAACCAAACGGGTACTGCCACTGGCAGATTGAGCAGTTCAGAACCCAACCTCCAGAACTTACCGAGCAGAACGGAAGAAGGAAGGGAAATACGAAACGCCGTGAAACCTCAGAAACCTGATTGGTGGATCATAGGTGCCGATTACTCGCAAATAGAACTGCGTGTACTCGCGCACATGTCCGAAGATGAAGAGCTGATCAAGGCTTTTTCCGAGGGCAAAGATATTCACCTTGAAACGGCAAAACGTATTTTCAACGTGAGCGATGAATTTATAACCGAGGGCATGCGTAGGATTGGAAAAATGGTAAATTTTGCAATCATATACGGTGTCTCCCCGTATGGGCTTGCAAAAAGAATCGGGATGGACGTTAAAGAAACACGAAAGATGATTGAAAATTACTTCGAGTATTACAAAGGAGTTCAAAGATATGTTTCCGAAATCAAGGAATTTGCGAGGAAAAACGGGCACGTTAGAACATTGTTTGGAAGAAAGCGAGATATACCACAGATTCTTTCAAAAGACCAAAACATTAGAAGTGAGGGTGAGAGAATTGCGGTAAACACCCCGATACAGGGCACGGCTGCGGATATTATGAAAATTGCAATGATACGCATACACGAACGCTTTAAAACTGAGAAACTCAGCAGCATGATGATCCTCCAGGTTCACGATGAACTTGTCTTTGAAGTACCGGATTATGAGGTAGAAAAGGTCAAGAAAATCGTTAAGGAAGAGATGGAAAATGCTGTGAAGCTTCGCGTACCACTTGTAGTTGATCTGTACGTTGAAAAATCCATGGTGTGAATTTAAAACAAAAAACCGACCGCGCCGAGCGGTCGGTTTTTCCTTCTTCATAGCACATTACACTTTGAACCTTCTCACAGTTTCAACCAGCTTCTCGGCCAAGTCATCTAAGTTACCAGCTGTCCTCGCCACCGTGCTAATCGCGTCCGCTTGCTGTTTTATAGCCGACGTTACCTCGGACATCTGCTCCACCACGCTCACCATTGATTTACTTGCACTGTCCATCGCACTGCTCATCTCTTCCGCTGCCGCACTCTGCTCTTGCGCACTAGCTGCTAGATTCTCCACCATCTGCGACACCCTGACTATACTGTCCAGTATCTCCTGGAACTGTCCACTCACCAAATTCGCTTGCTCTGTTGCCCTGTTCACTATATCCACGGTCTCCCGTGTTGCCTCACTTGCTTTCAAACTCTCGTCCAGTAT
>JAUQPP010000034.1 GCA_030550315.1 Thermotogota bacterium
CGGCTATTTCGACGGAAAACCTTGGCCTCCTGATACCCAACAATTCCTCGCGCAACTTTTCGATGGCCATTTTAAACTGTTTCTCTAGATTTTCTGCAAGATATTGTTCGCCTTTCCCCAACAAACCCTTAAGTCTTTCAATGGTCTTCGAAAGCCTCTCTCGAGTAACG
Organism: Thermotogota bacterium; assembly: GCA_030550315.1. Lineage (GTDB taxonomy): Bacteria > Thermotogota > Thermotogae > Thermotogales > Fervidobacteriaceae > Fervidobacterium_A. The sequence continues at coordinate 171 of JAUQPP010000034.1, forward strand.
GGTTTGACTATGTAGTCTATAGCGTATACTTCAAAGGCTTTCAATGCGTATTCAGAGTAGGCCGTTGTGAAGACAACGTAGGGTGTATGAGCTACACGCTCGAGCACATAAAAACCATCCGCGTCTCCCAGGTTAATGTCCAGGAATACGACGTTTGGTTTTAAATTCTCAATAACTTCTATAGCTTCCTTTGCGTTCGTTGCAATGGCTTCAACTTTAACATCGAATTCCTTAAGTATCTTTTCCAGCACGAGGGCTTGGAGCTTTTCATCCTCGACGATTACGCACCTAATTTCCTTTGTCACGTGGTATCACCACCCTAACTACCGTTCCAAATTTAGAATCACTCTCCACCATCAATTTTGCCCAAGGTGATAAATGTTTTAATCGTTCCTCCACAATCCTGAACCCCGAGCCTTTCTCCACATTTTTAATGCCTTGTCCATTATCTGAGATTGAGATCACGATTCCATCGTTTACCATCTCGCAGCCTATCCTTACATGCACAGTTCTATCGACCTTGCCGACGTTGTGTACCACCGCATTCTCCACGAGGGGTTGGATAATCAGGGCAGGGACTTTAAACTTCGAGATTTCTTGCGGTAAGACTATCTCATAAGAGAGCTTATCTTGAAAACGCAGTTTTTGAACTTCCAAGTACTTTCTTGCAGTATCACATTCGAGCTCAAGGTTCCATAGGGTTGGAGCTTCCACAGCTGTTCTGAGAAGGTCTGCAAGGGAGTTGAGGTACTTGATTACTTCCGCTTTGGGTGCGTCGAGTTCGATCATAGAAATTGCTCCACCGAGCGCGTTGAAGAGGAAGTGTGGATTCAGCTTTGATTTAAGCGCCTCGAGTTCTGCTTTGATTCTTAAGTTTTCAAGTTCTTCGATTTTCAATAACTTTTCTTCGAGTTCTCTTTTTAAGCTAAGATACGCAAAACCAAATGTAGCAACCAACAACGCGGAAACACCAGCGAACGTGTTAACAAATAGTGCAAAAAGTTCGGGAGAATAAATTTCAGACCAAACCTTGTAAATTCTTACAGTAAGACCAATTACTATTCCAAATCCCGCAACGAGTACTACAATCGGGAGTGTAAACCTTTTTGAAACTTTGCTCCTTCCAATTCTTGATTTAAGAACGTTTCTTGTCACGTAATACGCTACTCCGACAGTGTTAACTAACATAAAGATTGACAGTAATGCGGCAAAGTAGAGATTTGATGGTATCAGAAAAGCTGTATATAGAAAAATAAGACCACCGACTACTTGGAGCGAGAGTATGAAGCGCACGCCAGTCCCCCCAAAATTCTGATTCAAAATTAATTATACCACCCGAAAATATTTTGCATTCAGTAGAACTTTTAAACTGTGCGGTTCAGGAGATGATTCATTCAGTCTGGTGCGGATGCTTTCTGGGAAAAAGCTCTAAAGTTTTTCATATCTTGTGCTATAATATGTACGAGGGCTAAAAAATATGCCCAAATAAATTTTGGAAAAGGAGGTTGTTTTCATGAGAAAAGGTTTCACGCTTGTTGAACTTTTGATTGTCCTTGCAGTTATCGCAGCTCTCATGGCTGTTGCAGCACCACTGGCGCTGAACGCTGTGAGAAACGCGAAAGCAAGCCAAGTGGCGCAGAACTTCAGAAACATCAAAGCGGCATTTGAAAACTGGTGGAACACGGAAAGGCCAACCCCAGAGAACACCACGATAACGAAACTGAAAGACAGTGGCTATTTGAGCAAAATTCCAGCAGGATTCAGTGATACGATAACCGTTACTTCTGTTGCAAGTGAGCCTGGTGTTTACAACGTTACGATAACCTACACTGCTGGAGACGTTGATACAAGCAAATTACAACAATACTATCCAGAGGTTAGTGGAACGACGCTGACATTCCGAGTTCAGAAATGGTGGTAAAGAAATATAAAGGAATACAAAAAGAAAAAGCAGGGGCAGTTGTTGTCCCTGCTTTTTATTTTCAACCGACGCTTTCCTTGAGAATAACAGATTCATTTGCTTTTCGAATAGATGTTTCTCAGAACCTTATGTGGGACCGTAGCTTGCTTAGTCAAAGTGCACGAAAAATGATCAGAGCTTTGAAAAAAGGCGGAATCGATTACCGTGTAAAAACTTCTTTAGTATCTGATTTAAGAAGTGATTCATAAAGTTTTTGAGCATATTCATAGGTACTTTTGAAAATTTGGTAGCGTTCGTAGAGAAAGGGCCAAGTTGCATAGAAAGGATCAACCATAAGCTGAGAGATTTTAAAAATTCTGCCAACAATGCTCATGTCACCAACGCTTTGCAAGTGGTTCAAGGCAGAGAAAACAACAGGACTGGTGAAATACTTCCAAGGACTTGTGGCATAAAGCGAATTCCAGTCAGAAATTTCCGCTTTACTAAGCTCGGAGATGTACAAATGAACGTACCTTGAGAAATCGTAACTAATGAACTTTCTTATGGCTTCGTCGAACGCTTTTCTGAAAGACTGCACAGTTTTATCTTCGATGCCAAGTTGACTTTTATGTAAACTTTCCCAAAGCAAAGTAGAAACGCTTTCGCGCAAGTCTGTGGTCCTTCGCAAGAAGAACTCTTCTCCTTCTCTTAGCTTTTTAGCAATTTTATCATAAATCTTGTGATAGTCATCGAGAACGCTTCTTAAAATCTGTTTAGACCATTCTTTATTCGTACTGGCTTGTTTTTCTGCAAGCACAGTGAAGAAAATAAGTCCTGCGTCGGGAATACCCCAGTAACCGTTGCTTTCCAAGTCAAGACAAACTTCCCTTTCAAAATCCGATATTTGTTTGATAAGATCAATCTTCCTACTGTCTAACTGCCCGGAAGTTCCAATATAGTAGATCAGTTCTCTGTAGACATCTCCACCAATTCGTGTGGCAATTTCAATATCAGGATTCTTAATACGAAAATATAAAACCCAACCACCTGAATATTCGTATATCGTTCTCAACGCCGAGCGACTTAGAGCCGTGTACAGAACTTCGATTTCGGCTTTTAAAATAGACCTCAATTCACTGCTCACACCTTGCTTAATCTGCACTTCAGAAAGCTTTTTAATGATTTTTGAGAGTTTCTCGACTTTGGCAAGCTGTACAACAGGATCGGCGAAAAACCTTTCAGAGTGGTTCAGCAGATCCAAGCTACTGTAAAGACGTTGTAAATCGACGATTTCATTTTCTGTTAAAACCTCCTCCAGTCTTTTCAGAAGATCAAATTTACCGTTATATTCTTTGAGAATAACTTCAACGAAATCTTTTTTGACCTTGCGAACAGATGCGAAGGTTTCATCATTACCGAGCAGGTGTGACAGAAAATAGTACGAAAGCCCGTTTGAGTGGTCAAACTTGATGCTGTTGTACAAGGATACTAAGGCTGTTAGCAGGTCGTTACGTATTTCATCGTCAACAGAACTTGAAGTTTCTATGTTATCAGCTTTCTTCGCCTTGGAATTTTCTCTATCTTTGTACCGTTTGATGTCGTAAAGATTCATTACCGAGTTTAAGGCCACCTTTCCTTGTCTCAGGTAGACAGCTGATAAAAATCTTGAGGCCCTAAGGTAAACGCTACTTGTAAGTAGGATCAAAAGAAGAATTCCAAGTGGTACCAATGATTTCAAAGACATTTTCACGTTGAATTTTGTGCCTTCTCGCTCGTTTAAGTATCTACCTACACCCGCGGAAATTGAAAATAATGCTAATAAACTGTTTGGCAGAATTTGAACGGGGTAGCAAAAGAACATTTGGACGGCAAAAGGTACGAACGTTAATACAAGCGTCATAAAAACAGCTTTCTTCTCAGCCGGAAGTTTCTCGTAATTTTTGAAAACGTAAATCACAAGCAAAACAAAAGTGGTTATCATTAATCCAAACCCAACTAATCCTGTTTCGGCGAGGACTTGCAGGTAGTCGTTGTGAACAGTATCGAAAAGTTGCCATGCTGCTCTGTATTTGGGAACTTTGTTGCATACCTTCGCAACAGTAGGACCACCGAAAAATCGGTAAGTACCTACACCTTGCCCAAAGACTTTGTGGTCTTTCCAAATCTCAATCGCGGATAGCCATGCTACTTTTCTTCGCATCAAGTCTTCATTAATCACCTTGGTTTCGAACCTGCTACTCAACGAGGTCAGGATAAATTCTCCCATTCGTTTGTTATGATTAAGAATGTTTGGAAAACCTACAAATAGGATTCCTGCAATCACAAAAACAACTGTGATTAACAGTATTTGGGTCAGCTTCTCTTTGAAAATTTCTCTTGATAACACGAACTTTAGTGATCGTTTTCTTTTTCCAAACTCCAAAAGACCGAATAAAGTCATAAAGATTAGCTGGACTATCCACGAAAGGTACTCTGACCTGACGTTACCTACCAACAGAACAAGATAAAACAGTGTGACTGATACGAAAGCGAATGATTTCATTAGATTAGAAGAAGTTTTTCTGAAGTAGAAATACAGTGCAATTGGCATCAACATGTTTAGAAAATTTGCAACAAAAATAACGTTACCTATGGTACTTCTGATTCGTTCTCTGTAAAAAAGGCCCGGTGACAGGCCAACGAAAATGTCGTAGCCTGTGTAGTAATTCAGTAGTCCGTTTGCGGCCACTATAACGCCGGCGATGAGGAAAGCAAACAACATGTTTTCAATTTTTTCCTTTTGTTCTAGATAATTGGAGAAAAATACAGACAGAAAAACATATACTAATAGATACAAGCTTACGTCCAAGGAGCCTTTAATTAAATATGGGTTTACACGTGCGGTATTGATTATCGACAAAAGGGATGCTGTCCAGAACAGTATAAAAAATAAGTGAAATATGGTACAGTACATTGTAATGTTTTTTCTCCTCAACGCGCGAGCGTAGAGGACTATGAACGTGATTAAAGCGCTAAACGAAAGAAAAAAGTGTTTTGGAACGGAATAGCTGTCAGTGTATATTAAATGAGCAAAAAGCGATACGAGCGGTATGGTGATCAACCATAAAAAATTCATAATATCCATAGTTTCATCCCCACTCCTTTTATGATAACTTACCAATTAACTTCGTTGGGTTCGCTCTTAATTTCATTCTTGAGTTCGTTAACCATCCGCTCCGAGTTCTCAATTTCTTCCATTATATTTAAAAGTTCAGCTTCTAATTCATCTTTCACCCTCTGCAAATTTAAAAGCTCCAAGTAGTCGTTCGTTCTATTAATCGTCCTCGACAGTTCGTCAATCATCAAGCAAATCTCTCTCTCACGGATTTTAAGTTGGTCGATTTTTGATATGAGACTTTTCAAAGAATTCTTAACTCTTTTTCGCCTTTCAAAGTCGATATTTCGTTTTTTCTCTTCCTTTCCCTTATCCACAGTGAAATACAGGGGTTCGTCCACTTCGAGTAAAGTTCCATCTCTGATACTCAAAAACCTGTTGCAAACGTTGCGGATAAGTTCTAGGTCATGCGAAACAAGGATGATACTTCCTTTGTATTCCTTAAGAGCATCCTCGAGTGCCTCAACCGTTTCCAAGTCCATGTGGTTTGTTGGTTCGTCAAGAACAAGTAGATTTGGTTTTCTCAAAAGTACCTTCGCCAGTGCCAGAATCTGGCGCTCACCACCACTGAGCTCGGCCACAGTTTTGAAAACGTTTTCTCCTTTGAACCCAAATCTACCAGCGTAGGCCCTGATTACATAATCAGGTTGGCCCGGCATTTCCTCGAAGATTTCATCGAAAACAGTGTTCTCAAAGTCCAATTGTTCGACGAACTGTTCCACGTAAGCGACGTTAACTTTATATCCGAAAATGACGGTTCCCTCGTGTTGCAACTCCCCAGAAATTATTTTCAAGATAGTGCTTTTTCCAGAACCGTTGGGACCTATTAACGCTACCTTGTCGCCCTGGTAGATTGTAAACGAGACGTTTCTTAATAGTGCCTTCCAAGAGACGTTCTTCAGTTCAAGTACCACGTACCCGCTGCTTTCAGGTGCGGGAATTTCGATTTTCTTTTTCTCTTCCTCCAAATAAATTGCTGGCATATTCTCAAGTTCCTCAAGCATTCTTTCGAGCATCTTCTCTCGACTCTTGGCTTGTCTTTGGAATTTATCTCTACCCCATTTCTTGTATCGGTCGATTATTTCCCTCAATCTTTGGATTTCTCTTTGCAGGCTTGCCACCTGTCTTTGTTGGGTTTCGATTATACGTTTTCGTTCTTCGTGGTATCTATCGTAAGGCATATCGAACATCCATATCGTTTCGTTGTTTATCTCCCAAAATTTGTTGCAAACACTCCTTAGAAAATCTCTGTCGTGGGAGATAATCATGTAACCACCTTTAAAGGATAAAAGTAGCCTTTTGAGAAACTCTATAGCTTCGATATCCAAGAAGTTTGTGGGTTCGTCTAAGAGTAAGAAGTCCGGTTCTTCCACGAAAAGTCTTCCAAGTTGGAGTTTTGTTCGTTCCCCTCCACTAAACGTGGAGATATCACGGTACCAGTCTTCTTCGTTGAATCCAAGGCCCTTCAAAATGCTGCGGACCTGTTTCTCTTTCTCCGGGGTATCGGCGACTTTCGTGTAATACTCAAACGGAGTTTTTGCGTCGAACGTTCTGTACTGATCCATGTATAAGACTTTACCGGAGATGTTTATTTCGCCTTGAAAATCTTTAAAAACACCGGCGATGGCTTTCATGAGCGTACTTTTTCCGGAGCCATTTTTGCCCACGAGCCCGATGCGGTCTTTCGGAAAAATGGTCGCGTTAAAGTTTGAGAATAGCCTTTTTCCTGGAAATTCAATCGATACATTTCTAATTGAAATCACGCCCTCTCAGCACTCCTTTTTTCCATCGTTTCGTGTCCCGTGCTTTGGATAATACCCACAACAATTGACAGAACCATCAACAAGGCTCCCGTTGTTTGTAGCAATTCCAAACGTTCGCGAAGGATGAGCATTGATAAAAGCAACGCAAAGACCGGTTCACCGACGAATATTAAGGCTGTTACGTTGTTTCCAACAACCTTCTGGTACTTTGCTTGGATTATTATCGCAAGTATCGTTGCGGTTACCGCTGTGAATATGGCGACGTAAAGCGCGTTTGTTGAAAATGACCAGGGATTATCCGAAGCTGTCAAGCTGAAAAGGGTATTTAATAAAGCCACAGTAAGGAATTGAGGGGTTAGCAGTGAAAACTCGTCAGCTTCTTTTGAGAACTTCGTTATCAAGACCACGTGGAGTGCGTACGCGATGCCGCAAATCGTTGTGAGGAAGTCACCGAAGTTATACCCCTCTATACCTCCACTGAGCAGGTACATTCCAACGAGTGCACCAACAAATCCAAAAAGTTGTGAGAAGGTAGGTTTCTCATGTTCAATCAAGAAGGCAAAGAATGGAACGATGACGATGTAAAGAGAGGTTATAAACCCGCTCTTGGTGGCCGTTGTTAGTGTTAAGCCCCATGTTTGCGTTGCGTATGCAATACCCATGATGAAACCAAGGATAATTCCACGCTTCCAGTCGGACTTTTTAAAAATGAACCACGAAAGAACGGTCGCAATCCAGAACCGAACTGCGTTGTAGGTAAATGGATTGATGGTTTCCGTTAGGACCAGTTTTTGTATCGGGAACGTAAGTCCCCACATGAATGTTAGAAACAGTAACCAGAAGATAGCCACGAATTTTCGAGTTGGAAACACAAATATCAGCCCTCCATTTTGCTCTTTTCACATTTTACATGAGGAATACCTGCTTCGAGAAATTCTGCTCCGATGATGTTGTACCCAAGTTTAGTGTAGAAATCCTTCACCTGTATTTGTGCGTTAAGTGTTAACTTTTTTGCACCTTCGGAGAATAGTTTCTCTTCAACTAAGTTCATCAGTTTTTTCCCAAATCCCTTGCCGCGATCCTGTTTTTTTACCGCAACTCGTTCTATCTTCCAAATCCCGGGTTCTATTTCACGTGTACGCGCCGTCGCAACGGGCCGGGAGAAAAATTTCAATACGAAGTGCCGCGCAGTTCTTTCATGTTCGTCAAAATCAAGTTCCTGGGGGATGCCCTGCTCCCTGTTAAATACCTGCGTGCGGATCTCCCTACAAATCCAGTATTCATCGTCATTGATACTGCATTCTCTCAGCTCGAAACCGGAGTGATAAGCCATTTTCATTCTCTCTAAGCCTTCACGAAGAACACTTTTTGGACAGGCAAAGTTCAGCCTGACACAATTGGGTGCGCCGAAATCCGCACCATCGTTCAAATACACTCGTCCTTTCTCCAGGAACAACTTTGCCGGTGACTCCACGTTCAGCTCCGAACAATCGATCCACATAAGGTAAGTGCCTTCAGGATGAGAAGGAACAAGTGCGGGCATATTAGTCTTGATGTACTGGTAAGCGAAATCTCTGTTTGCTTCAAGATATTTCAACAGTTCGTCAACCCAATCATCACACTCGTAGGCTGCCTTTAATGCCTCGAGGCTAAGAATGTTTCCTGATAGGAGTTCCAAATTTTCCATATAGTTTTTGTATTCCCTCCGAATTGTTCGATCTGGGATTATTGCGTAAGAATTAGTGAGTCCGGCGATGTTAAAGGTTTTGCCTGGTGAGTTCAACACAACAACACCTTCATGGCCGACTGCGAGAAAGCTGGTAAACTTGCTTGGTTTGTAGATTATATCCGCGTGAATTTCGTCAGACAGGATTACTAAATCATACTTTCGTGCAATTTTGTAGAGCATATTCAACTCTTCAAAAGTCCACACCCGTCCTACAGGGTTGTGCGGATTCGAAATTATCAGCATCTTGGTTCTATCGTCTATAAGACTTTCAAGCTTCTCATAATCCATTTTCCAAACAGTTTTGCCATCCACAACGTCACGTATTAAATCGTTTCTCACAAGTCTTCTACCGTTGTTCTCGACCACTCTAAAAAAGGGTGGATAAACGGGTGGTTGGATGATTACCTTATCACCAGGTTGTGTGAGCTTTTCAATTAAAAAAGAGAGCATGGGAACCACACCTGGTCCGTTGACTATCCAATCAGGTTGAATTTGCACACCGTAACGTTTTGCATACCAATCAGCTATGGCATTGTAGTACTCCTGCCCGCGAAAGGTGTATCCAAATATTCCATGCTCAATTCTCCGATTTAATGCTTCTATAATCTTCGGACAGGTGATGAAATCCATATCTGCAATCCACATGGGAAGTACGTCATCTCCGTAGAGTCTCTGGACTAGATCCCATTTGAATGAGGCCGTGTTTCTCCTATCGACAATCTGGTCGAAATCTGGACGCAGCATTACGGCACCTCCAAGGCCTTTTTAACGAAGACTGCACAAGCATTATAACACCAGGATGTCTATTTTTCAAAATCAAAAGGAGGCTCGAGGCCTCCCTAATCTTTCGTTTGGCGTGACTGTTCATTCGAAAACTTTCTTGCTCTTCCATATGTCCGCGATGTATTCTTCTATCGTTCGATCACTTGAAAACTTGCCACTTCTTGCAATGTTCAGAAGTGACTTTTTGTTCCACTCGACTTGATTTTGGTAGAGTTTTTCGATTTTCCTGTGTGTTTCAGCGTATGAATCGAAATCGGCGAGTACGAAATATTGGTCTGGCATTGGAGCGTACTTACCGTAAAGTAGGTTTTCGAAAATGTCCACAAAAAGTTCGGGTTCGTTTGGATTAAAGTAGCCCGTACGTAGCATGTCCAGAATCCTGCGGATGTTCATATTATCCATGTATATACCAAAAGGGTTGTACCTACCTTTCCTTTTCGCTTCTTCGATTTCTTCAGCTTTTAGACCGAAAATGAAGATGTTCTCCTCTCCAACTTCTTCAAGTATCTCTATGTTAGCACCATCAAGTGTTCCAATTGTAATCGCTCCGTTGAGCATAAATTTCATATTGCCCGTTCCCGATGCCTCTGTTCCGGCTGTAGAGATTTGTTCACTGACGTTTGCGGCCGGGATAATCATCTGCGCCAGTGAAACATTGTAGTTTGGCACGAAAACAACCTTTATGTACTTACTAACAATTGGGTCTTTGTTAACCACGTCGGCAACACTGTTTATCAACTTAATTATAAGCTTTGCCATCTTGTATCCGGGGGCAGACTTGCCTGCGAAAATAAACGTCCGGGGAACCTCCGGAATTTTTCCATCTCGGATTTCGTTGTAAAGGTGTATCACGTGTAAGATGTTCAAAAGTTGGCGTTTGTATTCATGGATTCGCTTCACCTGAATGTCGAACATGGAATCCACATCGAGTGAGATCCCTAGCTTTTCAGAGATGTACTTTGCGAGACGTTCTTTGTTCCACCGCTTTACAGCTCCGAGCTTTTCAAGGAAGCTGGAATCGTCTAAGAACATCTCAAGCTTTCTAAGTTCGTACAGATCAGTTATCCACCTATCTCCTATGGCTTCGTTAATGAGCCGTGCCAACGGCGGGTTGGATTCGAGTAACCACCTTCTTTGTGTGACCCCATTTGTTTTGTTGTTGAACTTTTCGGGATACATTTCGTAAAAGTCCTTGAGAACATTCTGCTTCAAGATTTCGGTATGGAGCTGTGAAACACCGTTGATTGAGAAGGAGGCAACTGAGCAAAGATTCGCCATCCTGACTTTTTTAATGTGTCCTTCTTCGAATATTGACATATTAATTATCTTCTGGAGGTTGCCAGGGAATTTTTCTGAGACTTCTCTGAGGAACCTTGCGTTTATTTCTTCGATGATTTGATAGTGTCTGGGAAGCATATGTTGCATGAGTGGAGCTTCCCATTTTTCCAGCGCTTCAGGCATTACTGTATGGTTTGTGTAAGCAATCGTTTTGCTAACAATTTCCCAAGCTTTTTCCCATCCGTAACCTTCCTCATCAAGCAAGATTCTCATCAGCTCGGGTATTGCAAGTGCTGGGTGTGTATCATTAAGCTGGATGACCTCACCATCGTAAAGATTGTCCAGTGTTCCGTGCCTTCTCTTGTGTCTCCTGATGATGTCTTGAAGGGCAGCACTCACGAAGAAGTGCTCCTGCATAAGTCTCAATTCTCTGCCTTGATAAAACGCATCGTTTGGGTAAAGCACCTTGCAGATTTTCTCGGCAAAGTTCTTTTCCGCGACGGCCTTTTCGTAATTTCCTTTCTCAAATTCCGAAAAATTGAATTCTATAACAGCTCTTGGTTGCCACAACCTGAGAACGGCAACTATATCGCTATCATAACCTGTCACGTAGATGTCGTAGGGTACGGCGACAACATTGTACGTATCAACCCATCGAAACTTTAACCAACCATTCTCGTCGGTATAAGCTTCCGAACGACCAAAGAACTTAACCGTAACCGCCTCTTCTGGTTTTGGGAACTCCCAAGGATACCCGTTCTTTTGCCAATCGTCCGGTTCTTCTTTCTGATACCCGTTCTCGATGAGTTGTTTGAAAAGCCCGTACTGGTAGCGAATAGTGTATCCGTAGGAAAGATATCCAAGGGTCGCAAGTGAATCTAAGAAACACGCTGCAAGCCTTCCGAGACCACCATTTCCGAGAGCAGCGTCTTCTTCAAGTGGAACAAGGTCATCAAGCCGTAGTCCGTATTTTTCAAGCAGTTCCTGGACACTCTTCTCAAGTTTGAGGTTTAGCACGTTGTTGTACAAGAGTCTACCGATGAGAAACTCCATCGAAAGATAGTTGACAATCCTAAGGTCTTTTCTGCTGTACATAATACTTTTGGTGTGAAGCCACCTGTCCGCTATCAGATCTCTGATAGCGTACGAGAGTGCGAGGTATTTTTCATATAAACTGGAAGTTGCCGTATCTTCGGCTAAGGTGTGATTTAGGTGATGGACAAAGCTCTCATCAAGGCTTTCGAGATTTTTCGGTACCTTTTTCGTTGTTGGCACATGCGTCACTCCTTAGCGGCTTTTCTGATTTGATTCTCAAAACTACTGAATTGAACCGTTTCCAAGTAATCTCAAAATCAAAGTGAGAAACAGAAAATGACATAAAAAGTTTACTACGAATACTATAATGCGTCAATCTCTATTTCATTTCTTTTTGCTCATTAAATCTGTTCCAAAGCAATTTTTACTAGACTCGAGAATTTCTCCTTCACTTTGTTAGCAACTTCCATTACCTCCTCGTGGGAGAGTGGTTGTGTTAATATCCCGGCAGCCATGTTTGTTGCACACGAAAGAATCAGGACTTTTATACCCACGTGCGCACAAGCTATGACTTCCGGAACTGTTGACATACCGACAAGATCCGCACCAAGCTTTCTGAACGCAATTATCTCAGCCGGTGTTTCGTAAGACGGACCGGTAACAGCTATGTAAACCCCTTCTCTAAGCTGTGGTACCGCTTTTTTTAACCGTGTCATCCAATCGTGGTCGAACACTCCAAGCATATCCGGGAACCGCGGTCCCATTTCATCGTCGTTTGGCCCACGGAGAGGGTTTCTGAACATCAGATTTATTATATCCTTCACCAACACAATATCTCCAGGCTGGTAGCTTGTGTTTATGGCCCCCGCTGCGTTGGTGATAAGCATGCGTTCAACGCCGATAACTTTGAGTACGTGAATAACTTTTTTTATCTCGCTTGGATGCCAGCCCTCGTAGATGTGGAACCTTCCACTAAGTACTAAAACTTCCTTTCCGAAGAGTTCTCCAATCACTAACTTTCCCTCGTGGCCAGGGGCGGTAGAATACGGAAAGTTCGGAATTTCGTTGTAAGGAATCACTATCGCGTCTTTAACTTCGTTGGCTAGAAAACCAAGTCCAGAGCCGAGTATTAGGGCTATCTTTGGAAGTTTACTTACTTTACCCTTGATGTATTCCGCTGCTTGCAAAACTTCTTGGCCCATTCTGTTCCCCCCTGTCTACGTGCGTGTGGATAATCAAGTTTGTTTTTGCTTATTTACAACGCAATTTAGATAAGTTACAATATACCTGTGGTGCCGCTTGAATTATACCACAGGGCTTTGACGTCTGCAAACGAAAATGCGAGGTGTTGGGTGTGTATCCAAGGTTGTTGATCAACCTAAACGCTATCGCATCGAATACGGAAAGAGTGGCACAGATGTGTCATCAAAAGGGTATAGAACTCGTTGCGGTTACCAAGCTCGTATTGGCTAATCCCGAGATTGCAAAAACAATGAGGTTAAATGGAGCAGATAAGCTTGGTGATTCAAGACTTCGAAACATTATAACCCTCAGAGAGCACGGTGTTCCTGGTCCATACCAACTCCTGAGGGTTCCAATGAAGTCTGAGCTTGGCCTTGTTGTACATCTCGTGGATGAAGTTTTGGTTTCCATGCCGGAAACTGTTTTTGAGCTTGACGCACTGGCCAGGAACTTCCAGAGGAACATTCAAATTATATACATGGTCGATGTCGGAGATTTACGCGAGGGTGTATGGTTTGAAAAAGCGGTCGACGAGATTCTTGAGGTAGCACGAAAAATAAAAAACGTCAAGCTTGTTGGTATAGGTACGAATGTAGGATGTTACGGTGGCGTGTTGCCTACGGTCGAGAACATGAATATTTTGCTCGCCGTTAAGCGAGAGTTAGAGAATGAACTCGGTTTCAAGTTGAAAGTCAGCGGAGGCAGCACGGTTACACTTAAGCTGCTCGAGGACGGAATACTCCCCGATGGTATAAACCAGTTTCGTGTGGGTGAAGGAATTATTCTTGGTACCGATGCCACTGGAGACCGAGATATTCCTTACTTATCTCAAGACACTGTCCTTCTTGAGGCAGAGGTTGTTGAGGTCGATTATAAACCGTCCGTACCGTACGGAGAAATTGGTAAAGATGCGTTTGGACGCACACCTGTTTTCGAAGACCGTGGATGGCGACACAGGGTGATTTTAGCTGTTGGAGAGCAAGATGTAAAGCCCGATGGTTTAAAGCCTCTGGAGAAAGGTGCCAAAGTTTTGCATGCCTCGAGCGACCACCTTATACTGGATGTCACGGAATGTGAACGCAAGTTCAAAGTTGGGGATATCCTGCGGTTTAGAATGAGCTACGGATGCGCACTCAGAGCATTTACCAGTCCGTATGTTGAGAAGGAATTCATCCAAGGTTAAAAAATCACCCACGGATAAGGAACTTCTGAGGTTTTAATGACGCGTACCTTTGCTCTGTAAATCTTTGAGATTACCTCTTCCGAGAGAACCTCGTCTGGACGTCCAACTGAAACTATGCGACCTTCATCCATCAGTGCAAGAAGGTCGCAATACTTTGTGGCGAATCCTAAATCGTGCAGCGTGATGATGATCGTTTTTCCCATTTTCGTCAATGACTTAAGATAATCCATTACTTTTATCGCTTGGCCCAGATCAAGGTGGTTAGTCAACTCATCGGCGATGATGATAGGTGTGTTTTGATAAATTGCTCTAGCAATGAGAGTGCGTCTTTGTTGGCCACCGCTGAGTGTCGAAAAAGGTCTTTTACGAAGGTTCTCGAGGTCTACAATGGCAAGTGCCTTTCGCAGTTCTTCTTCGTATACAACCGAATCGAAAAAGCTTTTATACCTTGGAATGCCTCCCATTTCGACAATTTCTTCGACCGAGAAATCGTACGCGGGATTGAAATCTTGTGCGATGTATGCAACAAGTCTTGCTAAAGCTCTGTGAGAAAGCTTGCGCGTGTCCTGGCCGAATATTTCGATTCGCCCCTGGCTCGGTTTGAGGAATTTCATAATGAGGGAGAGAAGGGTTGTTTTTCCTGAGCCGTTAGGTCCTATTATACCAAACAATACACCTTCAGGTACATCCAAATTTACGTTGTCAAGTGCGAAATTCGTTTCATATGAAAAACACAAATTTTCAGTTTTCACAGCGTATCTCACGTAGTTTTCTCCTCACTTTCCACCCGTTTCTTGGAGATGCATGTTCTTGTATTTTTCGTACAAACTCATTACACTCAGGGCGTAAGTTTCCTTTTTTGGACCGTTGTTGTAGCGTTCGAGAGCTTTTGACAAACTACCGGTTTGTTTGAATAGGTAAGACAAGTACGCTGTGCCGTAGGTAATGTTTAGTCTATGGTTGGTAAGTAGTTCATTCCAGTCCTTTGGTTGCTCGAGCTTAGTGAGCTGTGCAATTATTTTTGCTGTAGATGGCAAGATTTGCATCATTCCAAGCGTACCACCGCTACCTTTCACGTTTCTGAAATTACTCTCGAGAGCGATGACGGCAGTAATGAAGAGTGGATCGATTTCATAATGAGTCGAAATTTCCCATATTGCATTCCAGAGCTCAATGACAAAATCGGTTGTTGTCTTTTCACCCGAGCCAGCTCTTCTTTTGGTGACTTCAATTTGAAACCACTTTGGAACTGCTAGTATTTGTGCTCCTGACTGAGAAACATCTAGCAATGGGCTTTGAATAAAATTGTCGTTTGAATACATTGACCGATCTTGAGACATAGTTGCTTCTAATGGATTAGTAGTTGCTTGAGCGCTGGAAACTATCCCAAGTAATAACGTGACAATAAAAAAGATTTTTGAAACTAACAATTCCAAGGCTGATTTCAATTTCTCACCACCAGTCTGTTACAAACGAAAAAGCTTAACGGTAACCAAAGCCACTAACCATCCCAACGTGAAACCATAAACAACTTCCATTAAAGTGTGCCCCTTATTCGGGTCAACATTTCGACGTAGTCCTACCGCATCGGCTGTTGTGATTGCCAGAAAAATTGCCGCGATGGCTGTCTCGGGTGAACTAAAACCGGTTGTGTAGCCTACAGCCCATGCAAGTGCCGAAGCTGTGGCAACGTGTGCACTCGGCATTCCTCCGTACCTTCCGAACACACGAATATCCTTGTATATCAAAACTTTTGCAAACTGTGCAGAAAGAAAACCAAAGAAAGCCGATAAAAACGGAACGTTTTTGAAAAGGTCAACCATCCATTGCATCCTCATTCTTCTCCTGTTTTCTCTTTCTTAGGTGGGATTAGAAAAGTACGTCTCAGGTAAAGAAGATTTCCATCCGCAACGTCCTTAAACTCCATCGTTTCAAATATTCTCTGTATTATGTACACTCCCAACCCACCTGGTCGAATGTCGTCAAGATCTCGGGGCTTCACCTTAGAAACGTCAACTTTAGGACCAAAGTCTCGGAGCAAAACTTCAAGTATATTTGGATCAGTCCACCTCAACGTCATTACAACGTACTTGGGGTCCCCCTTGTACGTGTGTTGTATGATGTTTGCTATCGCTTCGTTCACGGCAAGTTCCGTATCGAATATATCCTTGTCGAAGACACCGCGAAAAGTGAGAAATGTATGAATAACCGCCCTTGCAATTTTTATGTTCTCGGTTAACGCGCTAAATGATATCGTAACTATCTGGTTCAACACGACCGCCTCCTCCATACTTGGCAAGAAGCACACCGAGTGCAACCATCTCAAGGTTAATAAACGGGTTGAACAGTGTTTCAATCTTAAAAATTCTCAATTTTTTCATGATTTGTCCAACGTAAAACTCCTTAGATGAATCGTTCAGCAACTTCAACATATCAATATGAAGAATAAAACCCAGTAACTTACCCCACTTGTTTATCAATCTTTTTAAAT
>JAUQPP010000035.1 GCA_030550315.1 Thermotogota bacterium
AATTCCCATAAGGGAATAGGAGTAGGGGCTTTGACCAGCCCAGTGCGGTTAAGGTTAGTAAGCTAACATACCGCACAAAGAATCCTCGCATTTCAATGCGGGGAGGAGGTCAACTCCTTTAAGAAATATGGCCCCTACTGAACATTCAGTAGAGGCCATCAGCTCGAAAGTTTCAAGCGGTTTGGGGTGAGCCTCATCACCCTTTATTCAACTCTCATTTTTATTCTACCCTGGCAGGCTTCCTATGTCGACTTATGGTCAATATGGTTAGTTCGACCTTTTGTAGTGAATTGTCAAATCAAAACATCGCCGAAAGTTCTTTGTACAATTCGTCGGTTATTTTTTCTTTAACTTCTATTGCTTTCAAATTCTCCTTCAGCTGCTCAAGAGAACTCACACCAAGTATCACGCTGCTAACGTTGGGATTTTTCAAACACCACGCAATAGACAGTTGGGACATAGTTACTCCAAGACTATCGGCAATCTCCTTTAATTTTTTCAGCTTCCTTGTGGTTTCTTCTTCAAATATCCCACGTTCCTCAAGTAGCTTTCTCAACCACGGCCATTTGTCGAGTCTTGAACCTTGTGGGATTCCTTCTAAGTACTTTCCGGATAGTATACCGGAGGCAAGTGGGCTGTAGGTTGTCGTACCCATTCCGTATTTTTCATACAGCGTAGCGTACTCTTTTTCCACCCTGTCTTTTACGATGAGATTATACTGCGGCTGCTCTACGATAGGTGGCATACAGTTGAGTTCTTTTGCTACTTGGTGAGCCTTCTCAATTTCTTCTGCGCTCCATTCACTCGTTCCCCAGTACAACGCCAATCCACTCCGGCATATTTGATCCATTGTCCAAACAATCTCTTCCATGGGAACTTCTGGATCTGGTCTGTGGCAATATAATAAATCGACGTAGTCAAGTTGCAAGCGTTTCAATGAATTCCACGTACCTTCTAAAAGATGTTTTCTCGAGAGCCCTTTTTGATTTGGTCCATCTCCACCCCAAAAGATCTTTGTGGAAATCACAAGATCTTCTCTACGATACTCTTTCAGTATCATACCCAACATCGATTCGGCAATACCACTTGCGTAAGCTTCAGCAGTGTCAATGAAGTTTACACCATTTTCGACAGCATACCTGACCACCGCTCGTGTCGCGTTGAGATCAAGTTGATTTCCAAACGTTAACCAACTTCCCAAAGAAAGCTCGCTAATTTTTAATCCCCATTTACCCACTTTCCTATAATTCACAACGGCCACCCCCGCTTGTACGAATGTGTATACACACCCATTAGCCTATGTTGTAGTGCTTGAATATCCTCTTCTTAACGTTCCATGTACACTTTACCCCACCTGCAAATCTGACCATGTCACCGGCTCCAAAGTTCACAACAGTACCGTCGTCGAGCTTGACTTCAACTTCACCTTCGACAACGTAGAACTGCTCCGGTTCATCGTAGTACCAGTCGAATACGCTCTCCTCCTTACTCCATGTTGGCCACCCTTTAGCTTGTTCGATCTCCTGCGGAGTTGGTTTCCATATCTTGACCTTCTCCACGTTACTCACCTCCTGGTTGAAAACTTCAGGTACGTACCCGAAATTTGATTCGTTATGCAAACATATTATAACACAAACATTAAAACTTTCACCATTCTTGTTTGCGCTAAATGGCTCGCAGTTTTCGTATCGAGTAAAAGAGATGTAGAATTTGTATGAGTTTTCACAGTGCAGGAGGGAGTTGCTGTGAGAGTACTAGTAACAGGATTTGAGCCGTTCGGTGAAGATAAGATCAATCCGAGTGGTGAGATTGTTAAGAAGCTTGCGAAAGATAGTAACTTTCTCAAAAAGCATTCGAGCCACGAATTCGTTTTCAAAGTATTACCCGTCAGCTACGAAAGGAGTATTGCAATATTAGAGGAAATCTATTCCGGCGGTCAATTTGATTTCTCACTCCACTTAGGCCAGGCTGGCGGTACAACAACGGTTACTCTCGAGCGCGTGGCGGTGAACCTTATGGATTCGGAGCATCCGGATAATGATAACGTGACTAAATTAGAAGAGGTGATAATCCCCGAAGCTGCAGACGCTTTGCTAACAAAAATAAATGTAAAAGCTCTTGTTCAATACCTCAATAAAAACAAAATCCCCGCGGTAATTTCTTACACCGCGGGTCAGTACATTTGCAACGAGGTATATTACTATTCACTTAGCAGGTCGCACAAGACTAGTAATCCTAAACAGTGTTTGTTTGTCCATCTGCCGTTCGTACCTGAACAGGTTGCTTGGAGGTACCCCAAAAATAGGAATACACCGTCAATGTGTTTTGAACTCCAATACAAAGCTGTACGCAAAATCTTAACCTGGTACTTGGAAAACTGTCTGTGAGTGTCAGATTGTCACATTCCTTCTATTAACTCTAAAAACATCTCTATATCCCTTTTGTCCACCGAAAACTTTTGTGAGTTAAGGCTTTCAACAATGTACTTTAAGTACCCCTTTGCCGTGTTCTCCCACGTGTACCTACGGGCAAGCTCTAAGGAGCGCTCTTTTAGAAATTTCTTAAGTGCCACCAGAAGTTTGTCTGCAATGTCGTTTGGATCCTCGGGATCTATCAGAAGTCCCTCACCATTTGCCAAGATTTCAGAGGGTCCGCCATTTTTCGTTGCTACAACCTTTAAGCCACATGCAGCTGCTTCTACAATGGCAAGACCAAACGGTTCGTACAAAGCAGGAAGTACGAAAATAGAGTCGCGCTTTGAAGCTACTCTGTAAAGGCTTGCCAAGGATAGTTGATCTGTGATGTTCAGGAAAAAGACGCTTCTGTTTAGTTCACCTCGGACTTCAGTAAGAATTTGCCTGACAATCATGGCAGATTCGGTTTCGTTTTTGAAGGCCCACTCCTCAACGTCCTGTATTCCACGCAAGACAATAAGTAAGTTTGCGCTGTTTCGCAGCTTTTCGTTGCCGATAAAGGCGCGAACTACTGATATGTGATTCTTCTTTTTGTCAACCCTGCTGGACATTATGATAAATGGAAGTTTTTGACGGCAGACCGGAGCTTTTGAAAGCTTTTCGACAAGATATTTCTCTACTACTTCATCAAAGGGACCTGGAGATGTTGTGAATATCTTTTGATTTATCCCAGGAGGGATGAGTTTGAACTTGTGAAGATACGGCAAATGATTGTAATCCGGATGGGAATACTGTTGATTCATTTCCTGAGAGGTGCTGCAAGCAACGAACAATGCGTATTTTATTGCCATGTTTTCGGCATAAATTCTGACACTGAACCTGTATTTCTTTTCAAGTTCCTCCGGAGAAGTTCCACTGGCTAAAAGTTTATCCTTCTTCCACGCACCAAGTGAATGACCCGTGAATGAAAACGGTATTCCTGTCTTTTCTAAAAACAGCACGCCCGCCATCCCACCGTCTGCGTAGTGAGTGGTCACAAAGTCAGGAAATTCTCCTTGCGATTCGTAAAATCTGCAGATGTTTTCAACGTACTCTGGTATATGAGGCCAAAGATCTTCTTTTCTCAGGAATTTTTCACCACCAAACGGAATGCGCACGATCCTCACGTTTGGTGCGTCGGGGTAATAGTCAAACGGTTCGGAGAACTCTGGCCATTCGGAGTCTACGATGAGTCGTGTGATAATATCAACCTTAATACCCAGTTCACCCATTGCTTTCGCGAGTTCCTTGACGTAAACAAGTTGTCCGCCGAAATCTGGATGCTCTGTTAGGTGACTGTCATGACGATCAAAATTGCCTTGAGGATTGAAGAAGGCGATTTTCTTGATTTCCAGATCTGCCATCAGATTTCCTCCCTAAGTATCGAGTTTTACCTCGACATCAGCACCTATTTGCGATAGAACCTGCGCGGCTACTTTACTTCCCGTGCAACAAGCTTCAAATAAACTTTGACCTTTCAAAATGCCGTAGTAAAGACCTGCCCAAAATCCATCGCCTGCACCAGTAGCGTCAACAACGTTCGTCGCAAAAGTTGGAATGCGCCGGATATCTCCGTTCTCGGATACAAACGCGCCGTACGGCCCGGCAGTCAGCACAACTTTTTTCACTCCACACTGATGAAATTTATCCAGGTAGTATCGAACTTTATCCTCGAGGCTTCCATTGTATTGGCCAAACAAAGCAATTGCATCATCTATGGATGGTTTGATTATCTCGGCTCTTTCAAGAACGAACCGAATAGTTTCCATATCGATACGCCCACATGGAAATAGTTTTTCTCTACAATTTGGATCAAATCCCAGTATTATTCCATGCTTGCCCAGCCTTTCCAAAATGTCAAGCGCAACTTCTCTTATCGGAGAAACTGTAAAAGGCCAACAACTAAAGTGCACGATCTTTACACCGCTGAAAACGTCATCATTTGGAGATTTGAGAAACCTATCTGCACCACGTATAACAAAGAAATCAGGAGTCAGTTTTGTCCGCTGCACGAACACTATGGTTGTTCCATTGAGGTCATCGTACTGGATATGTGAAACATCCACCCCTCTTTTTGACAGATTATTTACGATCCGCTTCCCAATTGGATCGTTGCCGACCCTTGCAAGTACTCTTGTAGGAACTCCCAGTTGAGCAAGAAATTTGGCGATGTTTCCAGGAGAACCGCCAACACGAAGTATGAAATTTTCCGCGCTTTCAAAAGGTTCTTCCGTGATTAGATCTGCAAGTAATTCACCAACGAAAAGTATCATGGATTATTCCCCTTTCAACATTCAGAAAAATCGTATCCTGTGTGGCATATGATTTTTAACCCTTTACCGCACCAGCACTCAAACCGGAAATGATTCTGTTTTGGAAGATCAAGACCAAAACGACCAGGGGGGCTGTCACTATAACTGCGGCAGCCATGAGTTGTCCCCATGGCTGTTCATATTGACTCCTACCTGCGAAAAGGGCGATTGCAACAGGTACAGTGTAGTATTCAGGTTTTTGCATGAACGTGAATGCGAACAAAAATTCATTCCAAGCAGCTATAAAAGTCAACAACCCTGTTGCAACAAGTCCAGGCGCAGACATTGGAAAAACTATCTGAAATAACGTCCGCAGACGCGAACAACCATCGATTGCAGCTGCTTCCTCCACGTCCTTTGGCAAGTCGCGGAAGAAATTTTGTAATATCCAGGTGGTCAACGGTAAGGTAATTGCGACGTACGGAAGGATTAATCCTTGGTATGTGTTAATAAACCCAAGTTTTCTGAGAATTACAAACAACGAACCGAGTATTGATATCTGCGGGAACATACTCACGGAAAGTATCAGGGCCATTACGAGCGCTTTCCCACGCATATGAAGTCTAGCGATTGCATAACCTGCGAACGACCCAAAGATTAGCGTAATAACGGTTGTAACACCAGCTACTATAATACTATTCCAGATATTAACATGGAACGGTCTTTCCTGGAATACTTTTATGTAATTCGAAAAGGTTGGAGATTTTGGCCAAAACGTTGGGTGTGGATCGAAAAGTTCAATATTTGGTTTCAACGAAGAAATTACAGCCCAATAAAAGGGAAAAATGCACCAAACAAGAACAAAGATTACAGCTGTTGTTAAAAGTACCCTGTGTAATACTCGTTTCGTGGTCATTCCCATTGTTTTCACCCCTTGTGCGGTACCATTTTCAATCAAGTTTCAACCGGAGTGATTTTATGTAAATAATCGCGAAGATCGATATTAAGGCGAAGATAATCACGGAAAGTGCGGAACCATATCCAAACCAAGCTCCTGTGAACGCACGATCCATCAGAAGCACGCGATTGTAAACAGCCAACGTTTCTGTATTTACGCTTCCTCGGGTCATTATGAACACCACATCAAACACGCGCAACGCGTCTAGTGTTCTGAAGATGAGTGCCACTGCAATGGTAGAACTTAGCATAGGCAACGTTATTTTAGTAAAGCGTTGCCATACGTTGGCTCCGTCTATTCTTGCGGCTTCGTAAAGCTCCTCTGGAATGAGTTGAAGACCGGCCAATATTAGAAGGGCCATGAAAGGAGTCGTCTTCCACACATCTACAGCAATGATAGCCCACATAGCTGTATTGGGAGAACCCAATATGGGAAAACCCGGTTCTATTACCCCAAGTCGTTCTAAAATTTTAGTTATGATACCGGATTGATCGTTAAACATCCACTTCCACATTTGTGAGGATATGGCCGTTGGAATTGCCCATGGAATTAACATAGCAGCCCTAACTGCTCCCCGGAATTTGAAAGGTTGATTAACGATGATAGCTATCAGGAGCCCTAGTGCAGTTTCTAAAGCTACTGACACAACTGTAAAGAATATTGTATTCTTCAACGCTGCTATGAAACGCGGGTCGTGGATGAACAGCTCGACGTAATTTCTAAAGCCGACAAACTTTCTCGGAAAATTCGGGTTCAAACCAAACTCGAAGAAGCCGTCGTAAAAGGTTTTAAAGAGAGGGAAAAATGCAATCACTGATATAACAAAAAGTGCAGGGAAAACCATCCACCAAGCTACGACCGTTTCCCTCGTCTTCGCTTTCAACTCTAACACCCCCGTTCCTGCTTTAGAACAAACCGGGGACGTGAGTCCCCGGTTTACTGTCGAATATTGAGATTACTTACCGAGAACTTTGTTCAATTCTTTAGCCATTTCTTCTATAGCTTTCTGGGCCGTCATTTGTTGTGTCAATGCTGCATGAATGTATTTTTGCATTACGTCCGAAAGTTCGCTGTACTTAGCTGTTCTCGGTCGTGGTTCAGCATTGATGAAAACTCCGTACAATTCCACCATGAACGGTGCAGCCTTCTTGAGTTGCGCATCCTTGTAAACAGCTTCCCTTGTTGGGTTTTGACCGGCGTTGACGGCTTTATATAGTTGTTCATCGTAACTCGTTAAGAACTTAATCAATTTCTTTGCAGCTTCTTTTTCCTCAGGCGTTGCATTCTTGTTTATACCAAGCATCCATCCACCAAGTGTTGCGGCTGACCTTCCAGCCGGACCTGCTGGAAGCGGGGCCACTCCAACCTTACCGGCAACCTTAGATTCCTTTGGATCGTTCAAAAGTGACCATGCGTACGGCCAGTTCCTCATGAACACTGCCTGGCCATTTTGGAAGACCCTTCTTGCCTCCTCTTCCATGTACGTTGTAACTGCTCTTGGCGAAACATTCTCCTTGTATATTAAATCAACCATGAACTGCAGAGCTTTAACAGCGGCGGGGGTGTTGATTACCACGTTACCAGCTTCGTCGAGAACATCGCCACCGAAGGAGATCAAATATTCCATGAAGTCACAAACAAGTCCTTCGTAGCGTGCTCCCTGCCAAACAAAACCATACATATTCTTCTCTTTTGCGGTGATTGTCTTTGCTATCTTCACAAGTTCGTCCCAAGTTTTCGGCGGATTCTTGAACCCGTACTTTTCAAGGAGGTCCTTTCGGTAATAAAGAAGGCCAGCATCGGTAAACCAAGGAATTGCAACTATCCGCCCGTTCACTGTTGCCGATTTCACAGTACCTGGCAAGAACTTGTCGAGTTCAAAGTAAGCACGATCGTTTGTCAAGTCCTCAAGATATGGTGCGAATTCTGCAGGCCAAATGACATCAAGCATTAAAACTGTCGGTTCTTTTTCTCCTGCTGCCAGGTATGTAACGTAAAGGTCGTGTCTTTCGGTAGACGAGTTTGGCATTGGCATGACAGATACCTTGATATCGGGGTTGGCCTTCATAAACCTGTCAAGTTGGGCATAGAGAACTTCGAGCTCCTTACCAACCGCACCAGCTGTCATGGTGATAGTTACCCTTTTTTGGGCGAAGCTAAATACCGTAAGAGCGACCATCAGAATAACAAGTAGTAACTTCTTCATAATGCCACCTCCCTCATCAGTGGTGTGGTTCCAAATAAGGTGCATATGTTTGAATTTCAAATTAAATATATCACGGCGAAGTATTTGTTAACAACATATGATTCGCAATGTAAAAACTAGAATTTTTAAGTTTTTCAGAGTTTTAGACTTTTATAGGCTTTTTCCGGACATTTTTGATTGTATCGAATCAAATAATGAAATCACAAACGGGTTCTGAGAGATGATAGAATAATTTCGAAGTTCGAATATAATGTTGGAATTTGGAATCGTAACTCATCGACAAAGAAACTGTGAGCGAAGTTTTGGAGGTGTTGAGGTATGACGGTGGAACTACCTGTGAAGAAGTTATCAGATTATGCAAGATTTTCGCAAGAGGATGTTGAACGAATTTTAGAACTTGGAAGAGAGTTGAAGGGTCTTCGAGTTGTTCATGTGAATGCTACCGCTTATGGCGGAGGCGTTGCGGAATTGTTGATGACCATTGTTCCACTGATGAGGGATGCCGGACTCAATGTGCGCTGGGAAGTTTTGGAGGCTCCCATGGAATTTTTCAACGTCACAAAAAAGCTCCACAATGCACTACAGGGTGCCGATACCGAAATCACGGACGAAGAATGGGCTTTGTACGAAAAAGTAAACGAAGAGAATGCGAAAAAATTAAACCTTGATGCGGATGTAGTTATAATTCATGACCCTCAACCTGCTTGGATTCCAAACTACCTTTCCAAAGGAACCTTTATTTGGAGGTGCCACATAGACACAAGCACGCCGAATCTAAAGGTTTGGGACAAACTTACCTCAAGAATGGAAATGTACAAAAAGGCTTTATTCCATTTGATGGATTACGTGAGGGCACCGTTTGACCAAATCGCCGTGGAGTTTCCACCAAGCATAGATCCCCTTAGTCCAAAGAATAGGGACTTGACAGAAGATGAACTCAAAGCCGTTGCGACACGTTACGGTATCAACACTTCCAAGCCTTTGATTACTGTGGTTGCGAGGTTTGATCCTTGGAAGGACCTCTTCTCCGCAATAGATGTTTATAGGGTTGTTAAATCAAGGGAAGATGTTCAACTTGCGATTGTTTCGGCTATGGCAAAAGATGATCCCGAAGGTTGGATATTCTTTGAAGATGTTCTTAGGTACGCCGGTACTGACAAGGATATACTTTTTCTAACAGACTTAAAAGGTGTAGGGCACGTTGAGGTTAACGCAATTCAGCGACTTTCGACCATGGGGTTGCACACCGCTACGCGTGAGGGTTTTGGACTTGTTATCAGTGAGATGATGTGGAAAGAACATCCTGTTGTTGCAAGACCGGTAGGTGGTGTTAAAATACAAATTGATGACGGTGTCAATGGGTTCCTAAGGTACAATGTTTTGGAGTTAGCGGAAGCTATCCTACTGTTACTGGAAAACCCAGCACTATTATCGGAAATGGGCAAAAGGGCTAAGGAAAAAGTACGAAGTACATACCTATCTACTGCGAACGTCAGACGATACCTGGAGGTTATAAAGTCCGTTGTGAGCTGACAAAACCGCTGAATTTGGAGGGAGATTCTCGATTGAAGAACGAGGCAAAATTACTTTTACACATCTTGAGAAGGAAGAGGGTTAAAAGAAAGGAACTTGAAGAGCTGCTGGACGTTACTCCCTCCACCATGACTTATTTGGTCGACAAATTGAGAGATTATCTTGGTATCGAAGAGGAGACTTCCGGTGTTGGGAAGCCCCCTCAGTTTTTGACCATATCCAAAAATGCCTGGAGAATACTTTCCATCTCAGTTGGAAGGGAAAAAATAAGGGCTGTTATATACAATGGACACGGAGAAGAACAGGAAAGTTACGTTCAGCGTGTACGAAGTGAACATCTTTCCGGCGAAGTAATTAACGATTTACTTTTGTCCATTTTGGAAAAATTTTACGACTACGATGCGCTGGGAATAGCGTTTTCAGGTTTGGTAGTGGGCGACAAAGTTCATTCAAAGATCCTGAAATTGGACGGGTACGATCCAGTCCGGGGCTTGAGACTTAAGTCAAGAGACGTACCTTACGTTGTTATTTCTGATGTAGAAGCCATTGCAGCGTACGAATCAAAGACAACAGGTAAGGACAGAGTTTTCGTTTTAAATTATGGAACAGGGCTCGGTGCATGTTATTATGAACACCACGCATTGTTTACGAGAGACGAGTTCAAGAATATACCTTTTGGACATATGTACGCTGGGGGAGATGAAAAGTGCTACTGCGGTAACGTGGGTTGTCTGGAAACCGTTGCCAGCGATTATGTGGCTGTTAAGAACTACCTGAAACGGGAAATTTCCTTCGTTGAGTTTATTGAGAACGAGGAACAATTTGCTGATGAACTGAGAACTGTCAGGTCGATGTACAAATCCAATTCGAAAAAATACGATCAACTGCACGAACAAATTTTTGGTTACCTTTCAATGTTTGTTGGCAACACGGCGATTCTGCTTGGAGTAGACGAGATAACACTTTATGGTGAGGGGGTCTCTGAACACTTTTGCAATAGACTCCAAGCAAAGGTTCGTGAAAGATTTGGTCGAGATCTTGTAAAAATTCGGAACGGTAATGCGAGTGATGCTGTGGAACGCGGGGTATCGTTGGAAGCGGCAATTGCACTGGTGAGGTCGCGCTTTGGAAAATGATGAGTTCGTAAGGTGGGGTGGAAGACTTGTACATAGTTCTCATAGGCGGTGGAACTGGTTCGGGCAAGACAACGGTGGCAAGGAAAATAATGGAGGAACTGGGCAGTGAAAAATGTGAGATGCTTCCAATGGACAATTATTACAAAGATATGTCCCATGTTCCTTTAGAAGAGCGGAAAAAGTACAATTACGACCATCCTGATATGATAGAACACACATTGATTGTGAAGCACGTCAAGGAGCTACTTTCTGGGAAACCTATTGACCTGCCTGAATATGATTTTGCTCAATACACACGAACAGGTACAACGACGAAAATCTATCCAAAACCTATTCTTTTAATAGAAGGGATATTCGCACTTTATTACGATGAATTGCGTGCCTTGGCCGACCTGAAAATTTTCGTTGATACTGAAAGTGACGAAAGATTCATACGTCGATTGCAGAGAGATATCTTTGAGCGTGGCAGAACGATAGAATCTGTTATCAAGCAGTACCTGACAACGGTTAAACCTATGCACGATGCGTATGTTGAACCAACGAAGAAACACGCGGACATAATTATCCCGCGAGGAGGGTACAATGAGAAGGCAATCAATGTAGTGGTGGAGTTCATTCAAAGCTTGACCAGCTCACCATAAAATGAAAATGCAGGGGAAAAATCCCCTGCACGATTTTGGTACCATTTATTATTTTCGTTCCACTCTTGGGTTATCATCGTACGACGTTATTCGTCCTTTTAGAACTTGCTGGATGTACTCAACAACAACATCCGCCATGACAAAGTAAGTGTTGTAGCCCTTCTGACCTTTGAACATCGAATAGCCATCCCCACCGGCTGCCATATAGTCGTTTGTAACGACCTTATAAACTTTTTCGGGATCAATCGGTTTTCCTCCAATGCGCACCTCGACGAGCTTGCCACTTTCGCTTTTGTAAGTACATCCTGCAATCTGCATAAACGCCCCCTGGCCAGCGGGGATACTTGCGGCGTATTCGAATACTTTGATGAGGTCAGCCCCTTTCATTTCAAGAACGTACAGTGTATTGCCAAACGGCAAAACTGTGAGCACATCTCTTATTGTAATGTTACCAGGTTTGATTGATGCACGAATTCCACCACCATTTGTTAAAGCTAGGTCAGCACCTGTCTTCCAAAGCATAGCATCGGTTATCAGGTTTGCCAAGTTCGTTGTTTTCGAACGAACGTTCGCTCTTTCACCATCAAGTAAAATTTCCGTTACTCCGATGACCGTGTCGAGTTTTGCACCACCGAGTTTCTTGAAATAATCAAGAGGGTTTCGAACGTACAAAGCCTCATTTGTAACAACCTGATAGATGTTTTTGCCGGTGGCGTCTTTGCCAACAACTTTTGATTGCACCACGGGAATCGATTGCCAAGAGATCTTTGCTATCTTATCCCCCTCGACTTCGATATCCACCCTTCCTAAAACTTTGCCCCACTCGAATGCTTGAACTATTGGAACACCGTTTACAACTAAAGGTTTATCCATATTTGTATGACTGTGTCCATCGATTATTAAATCGATTCCCGAAACTTCTTTTGCCAATTGATCAGCTGTTGTGTAAAATTCGGAGTATCCTTGCCCTACACCAAGATGCGTCAGTGCTATCACAATGTGAACTTGTTTTTTCAACTCCGGTATCAAGTCTTTGGCGACTTGAATTACGTTTTTAAACTCAAGATCTTCGCTGTTCGGTCCTTCGAGAATGCGCGTGTGTTCAGTTGTAAATCCCACTATGGCAATCTTCACACCACTGAGTTCTTTGATGATGTAGGGGGTGAAGAATGGTTTGCCATCCTTGTATATGTTCGCACTGAGGAAGGGGAATTTCGCCCATGTCATTTGCCTTAGCAGTACATCACGCTTCTTGTCAAATTCATGGTTTCCAACAACCATCGCGTCCAATTTCATTCTGTTGAGGGCGTATATGTCTGGTAAAGCGTTTAAAAGATCGGACTCCGGAACTCCCGTGTTCAAGTCACCAGCGTGCAAAAACAAAACGTTTGGGTTCACTTTTCTCTCGGTGTCAATAATTGTCGCGATTGTCGCGAATCCCCCGATGATGTTACCCGCGGAATCTGTGAACGGCCAAGCTCTACCGTGAGTGTCGTTGATGTGGAAGACGGTAATCCTAACTGCCAAGGAAAGTACCGTTAACAAAAGAACGAGAATCAAAACAGAATACCTTCTCATGCTTTCACCTCCTACCGTTTTCGTTTAAAGAAATGTTACCCACGCAACAAAATTATAGCATGATGAAGCTGAAAAGCTCAAATTTGTTTTCAACCGTTTTCACCTAAAAACTCTCTAAGATCCTTTCTACTGAGGTCTCTACAGTTTTTGATCAACTCACGCACAATTTCGTACTCTCCGTTGTTTATCTTTTCGAGAATATACCTTCTAAGCATCCATAAATACCCGAATTTCTTATACCCAGTGAGTAGGTACTCTTCGTCTTTGGTTAGGTAGAACATCATCTCATAGTATTGCCAAGTTTTTGGACACGAATTTAAATTATTAAGTAATATGTCCTCAAGCCTCTGTTTTAGCAAACCCTTTGGGATGCCCGTTCTAAGGTAATAATACAACGACAGACAAAACTCTAAAGAGCGGGTGTTTCTCAGCCGTGCAATTTTTTCTTCAAAATAGTTTTCAATATCTTCCATGGCTTGACTTGCATAGAGCACGACGTCCAAATGGGGATCCCTGAGTAACGTTTTAAGGTATTTCATATTTTCCTCTATCCTTATGCCATGAATAATAAACTTCACAAGGTTCTTTGCTATTAACTTTTTTTCATTCACACTTCCAACAACAAGCAACGCCTTTATCGGGAGGGAGTTAATTATTGAATCTTCGAATTTCACTTCTTTCTCCTCGGGAATGGGAACTGAGAAGTAATCTTCTATCTCCGCTTCTTTCGTTTTAACAAGCAGTATCGTAGAAAATGGATAAAAAATTGCAAAGAGTAGTCCTTCAGTTACTGAGTGTCTTGTAAGGGTGAACATCAGCACAGATGCGGCGTAGAGCAGTATATTCAGAACTCCAAATTTCGAAGTCAGAAATATTAATAAGAAATTTAAAAGAACAATTAACAGATTTGCGAAATCGAAAAACATAAGCAACGTTTCCCGCTTAACAACTTTGGATTTCATACTTCTGCTTCAACCTCTCCAAAAATCTTTCTCTCCCAGAATCGTCACAAACAGCTAAGAGTACCTTAAGGCGGACCTTTTCACCCGATCTTACAGCACAAGCCACATCGCTTTTGCGGAGCTCACCAAGGATTGATTCATGTAAGATAGCATTGTACTCAAGACACACCTCCCTGTAAGGTACACCAAAACGTTCCGATCTTTTATTCATGATTTGCTTTTTGTACTCGTAGTATTCTTCTTTCCACGTTCCGTCAGTGTTTTTGAATCTTTCCGCCATAAGTTTCTCATGCTCAGCAACAACACCGATGTTGGAATACAACCAACTTGCGATGGATTGAATGTATCTAACAAGCACCTGGGAAAACTTACTTGGTTCGATTTCCTCTGAAACCAACAACCCGAACACCCGTTCTCTCTCTCCAACCGCCACTGCGAACCACGGTTCATAAGTTTCTGTCAGAGCACCTTCCATCAACACTTCGGTAATTGTGCAGCTGCCTTTACGGGCCGCCCTTTCTATGACATTACTTTTGCTTAATTCGAACGCATTCGGAAGAAGTTTCTTGCCAGTACCAGCAACATACCTTAGGAAGTTACCTTCCATCTTGTAAAAATGCAAATTAGTCAGACCGAAAAATTCAGCGATCAGTCCTATGGCTCTTGTGATTATTTCATCAACGTCAAAAATTTCGAGTTCCTTCAGCCTCTCGAGCAAAACGATTAATCCTTCACCTTCAAAGTATATCCTCATTTGGAGTTGCTCAATAAAAGTTTTCAAAGCTAACGAATCTTCGTAAAGTCTTTCAAGATCGCTCTGTAGTTTTGATTTCTCGTTTTCCAAAGTTTTGATTCTCTTCCGAAATATCTCGCCTAAAATTCCCAAAGGTAGACCTCCGATCACCAGTATCAATGAAATGGACTCAAAATTGAATTTATATTCGAAAATGTTGTTAAACGAACGCGTTAGCAAAATTATTTCCATCACGATTAAACCAAAGACGTACAGAGCAAGTCCGTAACGAACGGCCCAGAGGAATGATCCTAAAACTAATAGTAGGACCGAATAATTCACGGGCAACGTTCCAATCCGTGTAAGAAGAAGTACTACGGACACGAATATCAGATACTCAAGAACATACCTTAAGTTCTTCAGTTTTTGAGACAGACTTGTTCCAACAAGTGATGCAAAGAGACTCGACAATTTCAACAAAATTATCCTACTTTTTGAACTATACATTCTTTTGGACGCTCTGACGATTTTCATGCACAATTACCTCTCTCTTTGGTAAATTCAATTTACTACGGTTGAACTCAAAGCGCAAAATATCCTTGTAAACGTTCTTAAAACGCCCGTAGATAAAAACCGTAGAGATAACAAACGCTGCGGCAAAACCAAAGCCGGGAAATCTTTTTAAGAAGAATAGCGAAGTTCCAAGGTTGATACCGAAAGCGATGAGCGAACCAAAGAGAGGAATGTCGGGCAAATCGTAATAGTACGATATCAGCGTAAAATAAAGGAAAAGTCCATTTGCAGCTGCGCCGATCAATCCGAATTTTAGTGCCATGCTTGAGTATTCCGAGAATCCGAGAAGCTTAGATACGTGATTTGAAATTACAAGTCCCGCTATAGTGAATGAGACCTGAACGGACGTGATTATCTTTGTGGATGTCCGAAGGTTGTTGTCCATGGTAGATCTTGCAATGTTTATATATCTCAACGGCTTATTCTCCTCGATAGAGCGGTAGAAAACGCGGTAGCTTTTGTAAAACTCCGTTTCCAAATTCAGCACGAAAAGAACCATTGTTGGTATGATGAACAGGTATGAGTAGAACATAGGCAGGTCGTACTCGGGAGCGAAAACGAAACCCTTTGTAGGACTGTACTTGAAGTGATACCAAGCAATGAAATCATCAATCCAAGCGGCAAGGTAAATAAGGAATCCAGTAATTGCATGCTTTGGATAAATCTTAATAGCTCTTGTAAATAAACTTTCGCGCTTCTTGCTTTGGAGAGTGAAGAGGAACCTTTTTATAACCAGTTGAAGTACCGTGCGCCAATTATCATGAGTCCCGCGTTGTATCCAAGATATCCTAGCTCCTCGTTGTATCTGCTCCACGCATTGCAAAGCATTAAACTCGTAAAACTACCACTTAAGAATGCAATTACCACCGGAGAAAATTTTCTGATCGACGTCACAAAGGTTAACTGAACCCAGATAACAGTGAGCAAAATCATGGAATGCAAAAAAACTAAAACTCTAAGAGGCTTCAAGGGATAGTTGATTGCCCAGAATAGAATCACGAACAAGCTGCTAAAACCTGTTGCATATTTGATAGTGTCTTTGTAGAAAAGGTAGAGTTTGCCATACTCTTTTCGGTATATCAAATCGGATAAGTATCTCGTGACGGATGTTGAAAAACCACCGTAGATTATTGTGGAGAATATGAATGTATATATGAGTGCTGATATCGTAAACTCCGATCTTTCCTTTGGGAGAATGATTTGTAATATGATTATCGTTACTGAGGACATTAACCAAGGCCCGGCGGCTACATTGACCGAGTAAAAGACCGCATAGAGATCGGAGAAAAAAGAGTTTCTCTTCAGAAGTTTGTTCAGTTCGAAGCCTATACCAGCCAAAATTTATCCTCCTTGCTTCCTAAGCGCAAAGTTTTCCTTTTACCTAACGAGTTCGACCTCCATTACATTTTCGAATTGTTCCACAATCCAGAGATTCCCGTATGAATAGATAACTTTCCCACCTTTCAACTTGAACGGTCCGGCTGTCCTGAGGAAATAATACTTTGGCAAATGCCAACCTATTGGTAATGCAGCTATAAGCCGCTGCCCATTAACTCTAATAAACGGACGCTCCGTGAGAAAGCGATAGATCAGTTCCCCACTTTCGGAGGCAAAATGGCTTTCAAGAAACGGATAGTATTGACGTATTATTGTTAGA
>JAUQPP010000036.1 GCA_030550315.1 Thermotogota bacterium
CCCCATGTAATAACTGCGTGGATTAGCCTTAATTGAGAACAGGAATTGGTACGGGTGCCAATCTTGGCACCCGTTTCCTGTTTTTAGTTTCCTCTTTGCCATCTATTCTTCATTCCAGACCCTTGAGTTTGACGTCAGGAGTGGTATAATTGGTTCGAAGTACGAACAACTTACAAACGTACTTGTGAATCTGCGGAGGGATGTTAATGTTCAAAGAATTCCTGAAGAAGCGGTGGTACTTTTACATCCTCGGTATTCTGGCCTTAATCATCATCGACTTGTTGCAACTTTTCGTACCGAAGGTCATATCTAAAGCAGTCAACGCGCTCAGAATGGTCAGAAATATAGATGAAATTAAGGCGTTCGTTTACTCTATCTTGGGACTCGCGTTTGGAATGCTCGTTGGTCGCTTTTGGTGGCGCTACTTTATTATGGGGTCTTCGCGCTTTTTTGATTACGAGGCGAAGCGTTTTTTGTTTGATAAAATTCTAAGCCTGGATATGTACTTTTTTGATAAGCATCGTTCAGGAGATATAATGGCTTATTTCACCAACGATGTTTCCATGGTGGAAAGAATGCTCGGAATAGGTGTTGTCCAGCTAACCGATGCGTTATTCATGACCTTTACAACGGTTTTCTTTATGGCCTCCTCAACGAATTGGCGATTGACACTCACAGCGTTGTCGCCTCTACCGGGTATCATCCTTGTGTCATCAACTTTTGGTAGGCTTATTTTCAAGCGTTCCAGAAGAGTTCAAGACGTGTATTCGGACTTGAGCGGATTTACGGAAGAAACTATCGATGGGATACGCGTGATTAAGAGTTTTTCAATATTACCAAAAATCGAACAAATTTTTTCCCAGAAAGCAAAAGAGCACTTCAAGGCTACCATATCGTTGATACGGGTCTGGGGAATCATGTGGCCACTTATCCATTTCGTCGGCACACTTGCTTATTTCTTAGCACTGACCGTTGGTGGACCGATGGTTATAAAGGGTACGGTGACTTTGGGAGATTTTATCGCTTTCAACAGTTACATTGGAATGCTAATATGGCCACTCACAGCTTACGGAATGGTGATGAACGTGATCCAGCAGGGACGAGCTTCGCTCCAGCGCTTAAACGAACTCCTATCCGTTGAACCGCTTGTGTGTGAACCGGAAACTCCGCATCCTTTGGATAATATAGAGGAGATACGCGTTCATGGATTGACATTCCGTTATCCAAACACTGAAAGGGAAGTACTGAAGGACGTAAATTTTGAGGTGAGAAAAGGTCAGTTCGTTGGGATTGTAGGAACAGTTGGTAGCGGAAAATCAACATTAGTCAAGGTGATAAGTAAGCTTTATCCAGTAGAGCGTGGAAAGGTCTTTATTAACGGTGTAGATATAAACGACCTTAACTCAAGAGATATCAGGCGATTGGTATCCTACGTACCCCAGGAAACGTTTCTCTTTTCAACATCGATTACTGAGAATGTTGCTTTTGCCATGAGTGTCTTTGATTTTGAAAAGGTTCGTGAGATGGTGAGACTGGCAGCCGTAGAGGAAGATGTTGAAAAATTTCCGAAAAAATACGATACCGTGGTTGGTCAAAGGGGTGTTATGCTCTCTGGTGGACAGAAACAAAGGTTAACAATTGCACGGGCGCTTATGAGAAAAGCGGATGTATACATATTCGACGACTGTTTGTCGGCGGTTGATCCAGAAACAGAAGAGGAAATAATCAGAACTCTTAGAGAAAAAATGAAAGGCGCAACGATGATAATTATAACGCATAGGCTGAAGGTGTTACAGAATGCTGATGTTATATACGTATTTGACGATGGGCGAATAGTTGAGAAGGGAACACATTTGGAACTTGTTCAGAAGGATGGATTGTACGCAAGAATGTACAAAAAACAGTTGGTTGCGGAGGTGGGAGATGTGCTATAATGTTGTTGTAATAAGTTGTACATTCAAGTCAAGTCAAAGAGGCGATTTTAAAATGTTGAGAATCTTTATACCAATTGTTTTGAGCTTGCTTGCGGCGTTAATTTATCTAACACTGTTTAAATACCGTCAAAGCTTGAAAAATTCACAATCAAAACTTAATGAGATGGAGAATTTCCTTTCCATCTTCGGAACAGTAGTCGACAAGACGCAAATCGGACTTGCAATCTGGAAATCTGGTG
Organism: Thermotogota bacterium; assembly: GCA_030550315.1. Classification (GTDB taxonomy): domain Bacteria; phylum Thermotogota; class Thermotogae; order Thermotogales; family Fervidobacteriaceae; genus Fervidobacterium_A. Next base: position 2,174 of record JAUQPP010000036.1, read on the forward strand.
AGTTAATCTTCATAAATTCAAGAATCATAGACCATGCAGCATTGATAGGTTTAGATTTGCGAAATAGAGAGCAGTTGGAACATCTGATTCAACACCCCGAAGAAAATCTACCATTGTTTGACGTTCTAAACTTTGTGCGAGAATACCGACTAAAACATGAAGAGGTTGAGCGTGCATGGCGAAAGGAACTTGGAAAGAACTACGTTGAAATAAAGTACGTAAGAAGGAAGATAGGTGACGATTTCTACTCTGCAGTCATAACTCGCGATGTTTCCTTCGAATTTTCCTCAGTCGAACAAAACATATTAACTGCTCTCGTGGACATACTTGTTGCGGAGCTCTCTAAAGAGGAAGTTGATCTGTACGAACTTGGTGAGCAGGTGAGGACGTTACTAACCGAATATGGCCTTGTTGACATCTTGGGAATTGCACTGCTCGAACCTGGTGGAATTATTCACTACCCGTACTTTAAATATTCCGATGAAGATGACAGGAGCGGAATGCGAATCACACCGGACGTGAAAAACGTCACTCGGTTTGTCATCGATAAGTCTATGAAAATTTGGATTCGGAACTCAGGAAAAGAGCAGGAACTTCCGGATGGATACAGGCTTCAAAGGATTAGGGGAGAGGAGTTCACTATCTACGCCGTGCCAATCACTTATAGGCATCTGACTCGTGGTGCAGTGTTGTTCGAAAAGCAAGGCGAGGACCAGTTCTCAGAACTAACAATTTCACTTTTCGACAAGGTTGCCGGTATGATAACCCTTGCGTTAAACTTCATAGAAATGTACAATGAAATCCGAACTGAAAGGCAGAAACTCTTCGAGATGTCGATCCGTGATTATTTGACAGGGGTTTACACAAGGATGTTTCTCGAACAATTCTTAGAAAAAGAGCTAAGCAAGTCAAAACGCACCAGTAGCCCAATTTCGATTGTTTTTTTAGATGTTGATAAGTTCAAGGAGATTAACGATAGGTTTGGCCATGTATACGGAGACAAAGTACTACGGACTCTTGTGAATGTTGTAAAAAAGAATATAAGGGCGATGGATTTAATTGCTAGATATGGTGGAGACGAGTTCGTGATTGTGCTACCCAACACCGACCCTCAACTTGCTCAGAACGTGATGAAAAGAATAATAGAAACACTTAGAGAGCACGGTATTTCTATTTCGTATGGTATTATCGATGCCTCCAAGTTTGATAATATCGACGAGATTTACAAGCAAGTTGATATGAAGATGTACGAGATGAAAAAAGCGCAATCAAATAACATCACATAAACAGCGTATCAAAAGCATTAGCCATCTGAGAGGCGGTAGAAACTGTGAAAGGTGATGACCGTTGGTAAGTAAGGATACATCTCTACGAACACTTTCCATCCTGCTTTTCGTGGTTTTCTTTCTGGCCTTATCCGGTTGTGTCGTAAATGTGAAGCCTCATTGGTCGATCATTCCAGACCAAATCGTCTTAACTGGTCAGGAGCTAATTTTGCAGCTAGATAATTACGTTTCTGATAGGGACGGAAATATTATCAGGTTCCTCTTGGTTGAAGGACCTGGAGAAATCAAGGATAGATTTTATTACTGCAAATTAGTAGATGATTCGCTCGAGGGACTTTTTTTCAGAACGTTTCGCGTACGGATTCGTGCGGTGGACAACCTCGGTGCGGTCTCTGATGCAGTTTTTCAGCTAACGGTGATAAAGTCATCCAAAGTTACGAAGTTACCAGATATCCATGTGACCGTGGGGCAAGATATTGTGATGGATCTTAAGGAGTACCTAAAACTTGAAGAGGATTTAACTGTTGAAAAAGTTTCCGACGTAGGAACCTTGGTAGATGACGTATTCTCCTTTAAACCTAATTCCCCGGGAACTTATCAGTGCGTCTTTCTTGTGCGAAAACAGGGATTAGTTTTGGGTTATCAGTTACTCAACATATTTGTCTACGAGCATCTTTTGACCTTGAACATTTCGGAGTACAACTCTGGTCCAGCTGTCGAAGGTGCGTTGATTCAACTTTTTAACCAACTCGGTGAAAAGGTCGGAGAAACTTACACATCGACTGAGGGAAAGGCTTGTTTTGACATAATGCCGCATCGTGTTGTAATCACCAAACCTGGTTATGCGAGGACAGTAATCTACTTCGCCGGACCTGTTTTTCCGATAGTTCTTGATACAACGTTACGAAAATACAAGTTTTCAAACCTTCACAGCAACATTACAGTAGATTACGAGCTCTCAGATGTAACTGGTTGTCCACTCAAACGCGATTCCCAAGGGATTTACGAAGTGGATTACACCACTTCAACAACGGTGAAAGTGAAGGTCAACGCACATTCGGATGTATTTGAGATAAGCCACATGTACCTGAAACTGGGTTCACCACCGGGTGCGGAATTTTTTGCCAGTCCGCGTATTTATACTCCTGGTCCGACGATGAGTGCAGAAATTGAACTTTCAAGTTTTAGTGGTATCGTTCCGCTTTTTATTGAAGCCTACGATGCGAACGACAACAAATACACTGTGGTCGTTCCAATTAAAATTATCCGATCATGGAACAACCTGGGAAACTACTACATAGTCGAAAAACCAGAGGGTTTTGCTTTGAAATCCTTTACGATAAGGCAAGATGTGCGTTATTACGCCAAATCCATCGGAAGTGAACACAGACCGTTGGGAGCCCCGCAAGGGATGAATCTGTACGTTGAAGTATCATGGAAAAAGTGGGAAGAAAGTGCGCAGTTTGGAACGAGTGCGAAACCAATTGCCTATAAGATTTACCGTTCAGTGGATGGGCTTAACTTCTTCCCGGTTGCTACTGTGCCAGCTTCAATGAGCACGTTTAGAGACGGCTCTCCCTCACTCTTTCCTGGAAAACGGGTTTGGTACGCCGTAAGCTCCGTTTACGAATTCGGAGAATCGCCGCGCACGGTACTTGGAAGTGTAGTTCCACTCCCTATGATTTACATATCTGACGTTCAGCCAGCGGATAATGCAACAGGAGTTTCATGTAAACCAGTATTTTCCTGGAAGTTCATCGGCCTCGAAGGCTTCAAAGAAAAAATCACTTATTATTACGACCTCTGGCTGTACGATACCATCGTGGACAAAAGATATTACGAAGCGTTTGTAGGAGATAAAAATATCCTTACAACGACATCGGAAACGGTAACTGTACGTTTCGATGAGCTTGTTTGGAAAAGACCGAACGGTGAGGTTATAAGTGAACTTATAGCTGGCCGTCCGTACGAATGGGGTTTGGAACTGATAGTTGCTGAGTGGAAGGACGAGAAAAATTCTTCGATTTCGATTTCGTTGAACTGTGATTACAACTCGAAATTCGGTGCCTACCAGATTCCACCGGAAAGATATTACCTCTTTGTTACAGGAGGGAATTAAGTGCGCAAAACCTCTATTTTGATCCTTCCAATTGCTCTAATTCTAATTTCTCTGGTGTTCTCATGTGTAAAATTTGACATATTTTCGATTGAAAAGAACACTGGCCAAGAGAACGAAAATGTATTCTTCAATACCCTCGATTATCCACACGAGGAAGGAAAAATTTTAGTTGGATATTCGGATTACAATGCAGTACTCAAACTGGCAAAGGAACTGGGAGCAAGGGTTGTTAACGTTGATCACGTTCTGAAGTTTGCAGTATTGAGCGTCCGCCAGAAGCTTGAAGGGGTTTACGCTAAGTTGAAAGAACTTCCCATGGACGGCATATGCTACGTTGAGCCGAGTTATGTAAGAACCGTACCGATTATTCTTGAGAATAAAACCCCATTGCCAAGTGCCGAAGGAACAGATTTTGAATTGAAAATTTACGAGGATGAACAAAGATACCTCTGGCCGCTTCGGGTAACTGAGATTCGCAAAGCTTGGAATCTTGGGTTCGACGGAACAGGTGTAACTGTAGCCATACTGGATACTGGGGTTGACGGAACGCACCCCGATTTGAAGCAGAACGTTGTTAGGGGATACAATGCTATCACAGGCTTGGAGATAGAAATAGCGACCGACAGTTCCATTGGTGGCTCACACGGTACACACGTGGCGGGCACTATCGCGGCCATCAGAGATGGAAAAGGTATTGTTGGTATAGCTCCCAATGCCAAAATAATGCCAGTGGTGATTTTTGGAAGCTGGTATGCCGGCGATGACAAAGTTGCCGGAGCCATCCGTTGGGCCGTTGAAAACGGTGCTAAGGTATTGAATAACTCCTGGGGTGGGATGGGTTATTCAATGACACTCAAGCGCGCGATCGATTATGCTTTGGAAAAGGACGTGGTTGTCGTTGCGGCTGCAGGAAACAGTTCATCTTATCAGTCGTCGATGTACCCAGCAAATTATCCTGGGGTAATCCAGGTTGGAGCGGTCGAAAACGGTGAACCCCCGTTCACTACCAGTTTTTCTAACAGAAGCCCTCTGATTTCAGTGGGGGCACCTGGAAAGCTTGTGCTTTCAACAATGCCGATGCGTGGATCGACCGGTTATGAAAGCAGTTCCCTATATTCTTCTGAGAACGGTGGTTATTACGGGTTCATGAGTGGTACATCGATGGCCACACCACATGTGTCCGGAATGGCTGCGCTTTTGCTTCAAAAGTTTCCTGATGCAAAACCTTGGCAAATCAGAAAATTGATTGAAAACGGTGCGTGGGATATAGACTTTCCGGGTTGCGATGAGCACTCTGGCTACGGTTTACTAAGTACCCGTTCTGTGGAACTTGGGTTGCCTGAGAATGGAGCAGCAAATATAATGGTAAAGGTGAAAGTCAACGGAAAATTAATAACAGGTGCCGCCGTCTCGTTAATAGGAAAGAATGGAACGCGTTACCCACGGAGGTACTTCGCGTTGACCGACGCAGGGATTGCAAAGTTCTTAGGGGTGGATACTGGTGAGTACAGGGTGATAATTTCAAACCACGAAAGGTGGTTCGAACGCGACATAAACGTGGAAGGAGACTTGCAAATTGACGTCGAACTCTGAATTTCTCGCCGACCAACTTGTTTGTGCTTTAGACGAAAATCTTCAGTTTGCCATCCCCAACATCTTTATCGTCAGTGTTTGACTTTTTGTGGGGGTACCCACTGGCTGATACGCAGCGGTGACAATCCTCGGATCGTAAACGTAAGTTTTTTTGTAACTTGTGAGAATTTGACCAGTTGACGGATTAAAAGTTCCAACTGGTCCTCTAAGGTTTTGCATTATGCTACCAAAGACCAGCAGTTGTCCGTTTGCACTTCCAAGGTTGTAGTTATCCACAGTGAAAGCCCCATCGAACGCGAACAAACTGGCGAAAATTTTCATGTTGTTCAGTCGTTCCGCAATTCTCACGTTATTTCTAGCCACAATATTCAACGAGGACTTTTCATTGGAAGTGAGGAAATCTTTAATCTGCGATATTTCCAACGCAGAAACCTCTATTCCAGCTGAGGATGAGTGCTCACGTGCATCAAAAAAATGGTCGTATGTTGATTTTGGGATTATCTTATCTCTGATAAGTACGTCGCCATGGGCATACAGCGTGTAGTTGACGAAATAGGTTGAGAGTGCTGTCGGACCATCGATGCTTATATTTCCTGTCGCAACTACAACTCCGTTAAAGAGGAAGTTGAATTCTTCTGCAGGCCCACCACCTTGCCTTCTTATCTTGGCAAATGGCGGAGATGGATTCCAGGTGATGATATAATCAACGTTACCTTGAGAAATCTTCATGTCGTAGTTACTTGCCCCTTGACCGTGGTTGAAGTTGATCGTAATATCACCGTTGAATTTGAGGCCTGTCAGGATGCTGGTGTTGTTCCTAACCCAATCGTAAGTATTCACAAGTCGTTGTATGTTGAGATCGTACTCGTCTCTAATGTTTTGGAAGCTTAAACTGCTTATATCGTCCGAAGTTAAAAGCCTGTATGGTGGTGTACCCTGCAGATTTGCTATCTGGTTGTAGCTTGTCGGATTTACGATGTTACCGTTCCTGTCGCGTATTCCCAACACTTCGATCGTACCTTTGAAAGTGGGATTTCCACCCACGTTGTTGATGTTTATGTAATCATAGCTTCTGAGTGGACCGTCGATATAGTCAGCACCAACGAAGTAAATCGTTGAACCTCCCGGTCTAATTTCTCTGTTGGTAAAGTAAATGTATTCGTTCAAGTTCTTCGGTCCAACCATTCCAAAGACGTAGCTTTTGATATTTCTTCCCTTAAAAACGCTTTCAGCGGAAGCAACAAATAGAATATTTTGATTTCCGGTACCGCGGAGTCTAAAAGCAAGAATTTGAATTTTCTGCAATACGTTTTCGTTAGCGTAATTTTTTAATTCACTTGTTACTGTTGCATCGAACAGTCCGGTAACTTGATTACCTGATGCATTGTAGGTAAACACCTCGACGTATTTACTTGTGTCCACGGCAGTATTTATGAATTCTTTCCATTCTGAAGATAACCTTTGAGTGAAACCACTCAAAAATGAACGAACAGTCTCATTCGAATCCACAAGCGAAAGGTTTACACCAAGGACGCCAGCCATGTGAACGCGTAAGAAACCGATGGAGATGTTGAATACGTTTATTGCGTGGAGATCGTTTTGATTCCTTTTCAACATCACTTCGAGATTATTCCTGTAGCTCGCAATCCCTTCATAATGGTAAGCAATAAAATACTGGCTATTACAAGAATTATTAAGACGACTGCTGTCATGAAACCGTGTGTTAGTTTCATCTCTTTCACCTCACCATGATTATCCATATCGAATTAATAACTTCCAGAAAGGTACGTGAGTATCGGAAAAGTGTACTCTCGAATTTTTTGGAACTTGGTTTTACAATTAAAAGCACACACTCAGGAGCTTGCGAGCTTCTGTCTTTGTAAAACGGTTTGAACTTAACCTCTTCAACCTCACTTGAAAGTGTCACAAGTACGCTGTTATCGAGTTTGATTGTTTTGGAATTTCTGTCAAACATTAGAGTCCTGTACTGGAGTGTCAACGTCTGGGGATTGTAGAAAGCTAACCTGAAGTTGTATATTTAGTTTGACGATGTCAATCCCATATTAACTGGGTCGGTCCATATGGCATTTGAAAGTCTCAGATTCAGTACGTTTGCGACACGTTGAGCTTCTAAATAAAAATTCATCTGCAACTTTGATTGTTCAAGACTCGAAAGAGCAAGGTTGAAGAGCAATCCCAATAGCGCTGTTAGGAAAATTATGACTATTATTGCACTAATGAGCCCGGTTATCGAAATATCCATATCCCTCACCTCGAAAGCGGTAATAAACCCGGCTGGACAAGGAAATTTAATATTGTCTGTAGCGATATACGTAGAACACAATGAACTTCTCGGGTCGTTGCCCCTCGAAAGCCTGAATTCTAAAGCGATACTTTAAATAGTATGTACTTGTTGAAATGTCTGTTGATGGGTTAATCGGGGCTAATCTCGGGTAACCGTGACTTCCAGTATGGAAGGCAAGATTGATAACCTCAGCAGATATGTTTGGTCCAACAACATTCACATAACGTCCAACGAAACTTTGCAATTCCATGACCTTCTGTAAATTGGTACTAACGTTCAAACTTTGTAGTACCAAGCGAGCCCACTTCCGACGATGGTGAAAACTATAGCAACGATTAAGAGACTGGCGAGGTCCTCCGTTAAACTGAAACCACTCATATTCGATCCCCCCACTTCAATTTCAGCACATTGGTCTAAAATTTCTTCCACGACGAACGATAAGTAAGTTGAGAACCAAAAAACTCGGATTTGATGAAAGGGTGACAACATGGAACGACTCGCAGGGTTTTTGGAAGAACTTTTCACATTTGAAAAGAACCAACTTTACGCAACTCTGCTTGCAACGTTCGTCGCGGATATAACCAATGCGCAGAATACGGCAACTTTTATTGACAAAGTGTGCAAAAGCATGTATGCAAACACAAGAAAAGTGGTCGGCTTACGGATAATGACAAAATCTTACGTAAAGATATACGGTAAGGGTACCAATGTAAAACATGATTACAGTTTTGAAAATATCCGTTCGACAGTGTACTTTAGTGGTGAAGACAGCCAAGAAAATGAATTTGTGAAGGCTTGTCTTTTTGTAGCGGATAACATCTACAACGTAATTAGAAAGATGGAGAGCTATCAAAAACTTTTAAGTTACGACCAACTAACTGGTGCTTACACGAGGCGCGTAGGATTGAATATCCTCAAGGCTCATATCGCTCGTTCTAAGAGACAAAACACAGATGCTTTCGTAATCTTCATCGATCTGGACGATTTTAAGAAGTATAATGATACCTACGGACATGTTGAGGGAGATAGGTTACTGAGTGCTTTCGGAGATTACGTAAAGTCCAATCTTCGCCAACACGACCTTTTCATTCGTTATGGTGGTGATGAATTCGTGATATATTTAGAAACCCCATCGCCAGAAGTTGTTCTGAAAAGGCTTCTAACTGACAGCCCAATTCGATTTTCTTACGGTATCGTTTCGATTAAAGAATCAGATAATCTCAAAGAACTTTTGGAAATTGCCGACCGAAAAATGTACGATGCAAAAAAGCGTGCAAAACTATCCACATAAGCTTTGAAACTTACAAAACACTTCAAAGAAAATTTCTCGAGACTCCTTTCCTTCGTTTTAACGTGGTATAATATTTGCAAACTGAGGAAGAAGTGGAACTTTGTAGGAGAGAAGAAGCTTGGGTAGAGGTACCTTCCTTTTTGCGTTAACGAATCTCTTCACAATTCAACGATGGAACAACCGCCCAGCACTTATCCGATTCAGTGAATCGGATAACGCATTTAATACTTTCTTCTTAAACGCTATTTACAGGTTAAACTTGGGGGTTCCACTTGAGCCTGCCTTGCGATGGCGGTTTTCGCGTGAGCTACCTAAAATTGTGCTCTCAGATATTTCTTTACAGTTGAAGGAGCGGATAGAACGGTTCTCACCGAGTGTTTGGTTGGATGTAGTAAACAAAGCTGTTAACGATCTCAAAAGTTTGGCGGATGACGAGTTCATCGAGCTATTTTTTGATCAGAACGTTTCTCAGGAAATTTACGATCGACTTGCTGATTTGTACGTCAGCTATCTTGAGGCGAAAGAAAACGGTAAACTCTTTGATTACGAACAACCTTTGAAGGAACTGCGTGAGAAGGTCCTCAGGTTGACCAGCGAGTTTGAAAACGAGTATTACGATCTAGCTTGTTATGTATGGATACCCCTTCTGAATCTTACATCAATGATTCGATGGAACCGAACCCACAGGAATGTGCGTTCATCGGTCTCCGGACATTCCTTTATTGTTTTAACGATTGCATACGTACTTGCAAAACTTACCCATTTTGATGACATCGAGGAGGTTATCCTCAGGGCAACGCTTCACGATTTTCCGGAGGCGTTTACAGGTGATGTCATCACGCCGACAAAGAAAAAAGTTCCTGGACTAGATAAACTGGTGTCAGAAGTCGAAAGGGAGATGGTTTCCGAGTGGATCGGCGGCCATCCTAAGACCGTTATTCTAAAGAAGTACATTGATTACTTTGTCGAACCGTTTGAAGGAACCGCTGGCTTAATTGTTCGTACAGCAGACCACTTTGCGTCTCTCTTGGAATGCGGACTTGAGTTGTATTCAGGTAACAAGCTTGAAATATTCCGGACAAGCTTTTTTAGCTTCAAGAGGCTTATAAAAGACATATCGCCAATCGATGTTTCTGAATGGATCGACGAAATCGAAGCGTTAATACTGCACTAAGTACTCGTTTAGCGAAAGGGGAAAACGACGTATGGTGGATTTCAAGATGACAAAGGATGGATTGGTTTTGTACATTAAAGATTATACCGACGTGTACGATGTGTTGCAGAAAATCGAGGACAAGATAAAGAGCATGGGAAATTTTTTTGCAAAGGGCGATAAGATCATGCTTCTTGTCGAAGAGCACGAGAAGCACATCTCCGACATTCCAAAGATCGTTGCGAGGGTTCAGGAGCTTGGACTTACGATTTCGCACGTACTCATGGGGGCTGAAGGCACGAAGGATGTGGTAATAAAGAAAAAGGTTGACATGGTGAATCAAGGGGACACGCGTTCCGGAACCAAGGTTGTGAAGAAGAACTTAAGGAGTGGACAGAGCATAATACATTCCGGAGATGTGATGTTGATTGGCAACCTGCACGCGGGTGCGGAAATTGTAGCAGGTGGAAGCGTTTTTATATTTGGAAGATGCCAAGGAATTGTGAGAGCAGGTATCAACGAAGGCCGCGAAGCAATTGTCGCGGTTCTTTCTTTGGAAACACCGTTTGTCCAAATATCGGACCTAAAACGAACGTTCACCGAAAAGGTAAATCGACCTTGTGTTCTTTACGTTAAATCTGGTAGAATTGAAATTGGTGAGTATGATACGGAGATTGGAGGGGTAAGCGTTGAGTAGAGAATTGGATACCAAAGAGCTACTTTTGAAGCTTTCCTCAATACCTGGACCTTCGGGTTTTGAGGATGAAGTACTTGAGGAAGTAGAGAAGATAATGAAAGATTTATCCGATGAGTGTTTTAGAACGCCGATGGGTAGCCTTGTGTGTGTTAAAAGAGGTAACGGACCAAAAATCGGCTTTTTTGCTCATGCTGACCAAATTGCGTTTCTAGTGGTAAAGGTTTACGAAGATGGTTTTCTCAGACTCTCCGGAATTGGTGGCTGGGATCCAAAGGTGATTGCTAGTCAGAAGGTTACAGTTCACACAAGACATGGTAAGTTCAGAGGTGTCGTAGGATTTATGCCTCCGCATTTGCAGACTACGGAAGAGTCTAAGAGAGTACCCGACTATGATCACCTGTTCGTTGATGTTAGTATGAACCCAGACTGGCAAAAGATAGGAATCGGTGATTTAGTAACAATTGATGTCCAGGGATTTGAAAAGAGTGGTACAGTTTTTGCACCAGCTTTGGATAACAGGGCAAGTTGCGTGGCAATTATCAAGGCTGCGGAGTTAATTACGAAACTCGAAACAAAAGCTCAAGTATATTACGTCTTCTCAACGAGAGAAGAAATCGGTGGTCCTGGGGCAAAGAGTGCAGCTTACGCGTCAGAACTCGAATATGGTGTAGTAATCGACGTAACACATGGTGACGAAGACCTCCCGGGTTTTCCAAAGATAAAAATGGGAGAAGGACCAGCTATCGCAGTAGGACCTGTAACTAACAGAGCTTTTGTTGAACATATCAGGGACGTTGCTGGAAAGTTCAACGTAAAGTTCCAAATCGAACCTATACCGGGCCGGTCTGGAACAGACACGGATGACGTGCAACTAACGAGAATCGGTGTCAAAACGGCGTTAGTTTCGATTCCTTTAAAATACATGCACAATCCTTACGAGAAAGTCGTTATCAAAGATGTCGAGGATACGGCTAAACTGCTTGCCTTCAGTACATTAGGACTTGAATAATCCGTGTTCTAAACTAGCTGCGTAAAGTTCAGCCTTTAGGAGGGAATACGATGCTCAAATTTTTGCGAGAACTCACCGAACTGAAAGGAGTATCGGGGTTTGAAGACGATGTAAGGGAGTTCATCAAGGAGAAAATAAAAGATAAGGTCGACGAAGTTTTTGTGGATCGAATGGGAAACCTTATCGCGTTAAAAAAAGGTTCCGGTGGAGGAAAACGTATCTTACTTGATGCGCACATGGATGAAGTCGGGTTTATGGTAACTAATATTAACGAAGATGGAACTTTGTCATTTTCCCCGGTGGGCGGCGTTGACCCAAGGGTTGTGATCGGCAAAAAGGTGATAGTTGGCAAGGATGTTGAAGGGATTATTGGATACAAGGCCATCCACATTCAAAGGGATGGATACCTCAACGCACCAAAGTACCACGAGCTAAAGATAGACATAGGGGCTAAGTCGAAAGCTGAGGCGGAAAGATCCGTTAAGATAGGCGATCAAGTGACGTTCTCGACGATATACGAGGAAGTTAGTGACTTCGTAATAGCTAAGGCCCTTGATGACAGGTGTGGTTGTAGTATCTTAATGGATCTCATTTACTCCGAGTTAACAATCCCACACGATGTTTATTTTGCGTTTACTGTGCAGGAGGAAACGGGTCTAAGAGGGCCGGCAATCCTAGCTGAACAACTTCAGGCAGATGTGGCCATAGCTGTTGAAACTACAACAAGCGGTGATGATCCAGAACTCGAAAAACAACTTTGGTCTACACACCTAGGAGACGGACCTGCGATTACTTTCATGCACAGTGGGTACGTTGTTTCAAAGGATATATTCGATAAACTCGTCGAGGTGGCAAAAAAGCACGGTATTCCGTTCCAGTACAAGATGCGCACAGTTGGAGGTACCAACGCGAGGAGATATGCTCTAACAGGCATTCCGGCGGGCGTGGTTTCCGTCCCTGCACGCTATATCCACAGCCCGGTCTCGGTCATAAAAAAATCTGATTATGAGAATACTGTCAGATTACTCAAAGCATTTTTAGAAGAATTTTGAAAAACTGGAGGTGAGGCGTCAAAGCCTCACCTTTTTTGTGCTTCGAGAAATTTTCTAACCTCATCAAGCGTTGGAAAAGCACTTGTTGTTCCAATTCTTGTACAAGTGATAGCACCGCATGCGTTGGCAAGTTCAAGAATAGCTTCCCATGGAAGTTTTTTCAACAAACCGTAGATACACCCAGCACTGAATGAGTCACCGGCTCCCGTTGTGTCAACTACGTCCACTTTAAAAGCTTCTTTGAATATCAATCCATCTAATCCAGCACAGTACGACCCGCGATCCCCTACCTTTAGGAAGACTCTTTTCACTCCAATACTGGTGAGCTTTTCTAAGGCTTCATGAACATTCACCGAAGAGGTCAACACAAGTGCTTCGGATTCGTTCATAGAGATCGCGAACGCGTGCTTTAGCAGTTCCAAATCAACAGGATGCGAAACCTCAACGAATATGGGTATTCCTAAAGTTATTAAATACTCAAGAATCGATGTGTCCATACCTGTTTGAAAGTAAACAAGTTCTCTCGAACAAATGATGTCTTCAAAGATTTTTATATCTGCGGCTGAGAGCAATGAATTTGCGCCAAGGTAATTGAACATCGTATTCCTTCCGCTTTCTTCAATTATCACAAAAGTTTGACCGGTGCGCGCACCGCTTTTAATGATGGGATAAAAATTCACTTGGAACTCCGAAATTTGCTGCAAAGCATACTTTGAGAGCCAATCATCGCCTATGGACGCTATCAGGCTTGCCTGGATTCCAAGCCTGGACAAGGCTACGGCGACGTTCGTGGCTTTACCTCCCAGGTTAACAAACAAATAATCCGGATTGTGATTCTCTCCAATTTCAATTCTCTCGACAGTGAATGAGAAATCCACGTTCAGCTTACCGATGCAGCACACGCTCAACATTTTCATCCCCCAATCGGATGTGATATAATCTTCTTGTAAAGGTACCTGCTTTGGAATTCACAACGGAAGTTGGAGGGATAAACTTGAAAAATTCTCTGCAAAGGTTGTTGCTAAGCTTCATATTAGTTATTATACTACTCCACGTTCAAAGTTGCACCAAGTCAAAGGTGATTTTGCAAACTCCACGGAACCGCGAGAGAAACTTGCCACTTCAGTTGAGACTCAGCTGGGAATTCTCAAAAAATCCGAAAGATTATACCTTTGAAATTTTCCTTGGCGAGGGTCAGGAGTTATCACTCTTTACGAAAGTTGTTGGGCAAACGTCCGTGAACATATCAGATCTTAAGCCTGCGACGAAATACAGTTGGCAAGTCGTGGTAGTTTCCAAAAACAAGCGAAGATATGAAAGCCAGATCTGGAGCTTTGAAACAACGAACCCACCATTAAAGCCTACCAATCCTTTACCTCAAGATGGAGAGACGCTTGTTGAAACACCAACTACGCTAACTTGGATGTGCGAAGATCCAGATGGGGACAAATTGACTTACGACCTTTACTTTGGCGAAATGGGGGCTATGCAACTTCTGGCCTCCGGACTTTCAAAGCCAGAATTCAGCCTTGACCCAGATGCTCTAAAGTCTTCAGTAACGTACTTTTGGCAAGTGGTGGCCAGAGACGATAAATACGCCCAAACTGATGGTCCGATTTGGTCGTTTACCATCTCAAAAATTGAAGCTACTCCGATAGAATCATCGATAGATGGTAAATAAAAGTTCCCGCTTGTTGGCGGGAACTTTTTTAAAATCAAAGCCTTCCTTTATGTAATGTCCGGTGGATTACTTCGTACTTGCAGCTTCCAGTGCTCTTTCAACTGCTTTAATCCAATTTCTTGAACTGCTCGTTGCACTTGTATAAACATCCACCTTTGTCGATTGTTTTTCT
>JAUQPP010000037.1 GCA_030550315.1 Thermotogota bacterium
TATTACCAAGAGAATTTTAACCACGAAGCTGTATTTTTTCAAGAAAAAATGCATTAACTTAAAGTTATTCTCCGGTAACGTATCAAGAGATTCTCGCTTTCAAAACATTTGAAAATTATACGGGTTTTAGTCTATAATATGAAAATACCAAGTCCAAATTTTTTTGAAACACGTAAAGTGGGGTTAGAGCATGCTTGAGCCCAAGGTACTAGAAAACGTGCCAAACAAACCTGGAGTTTACATCTTCAAGTGCGCGGGGATACCAATTTACATTGGGAAGGCTAAGAGCTTGAAAAAACGTCTTACATCTCACTTCAGGGATGTGGATGGGAAGAGTAAACTCATCGTCAGTGAAGCCGATGATCTTGAAATCATAATTCTGACTAACGAGAAGGAAGCGTTGATTTTGGAAGCACAGCTAATATTTGAGCACAAGCCTAAGTACAACGCTCTACTAAAAGATACACAAGTTTACCCTTACATAAGAATCACGGACGAAAACATTCCACGCGTTGAAATCGTACGCTCAAGAAAAGGTACTGGAGAGTTTTACGGTCCATTTACGAACGTGCAGTTCACGAGAAGGTTGTTCGAAGTACTCAGGAAGATCTTCAAATTTAGGACGTGCAAAAAGGATTTGCGTATTCCTAGGAACCGCTTAAAACCGTGTATGGACTTCCACCTGGGTTTGTGTAGTGGTGTCTGCGTTGGTGAGGAGAGAGAAGATGAATACTTTGCTCGTCTGGAAAAGATGAGAGAAGTTTTGCAAGGTAACCTCCGGTTCGTGGTGGACTACGTTAAGGGAAAAATGGAACAACACGCTAAGTTTTTGGATTTCGAAAATGCGGCGAAGTACAGGGATTTGCTTTTAAACTTCAACAAATTGATGGAAAGCCAGGGTGTCGTACTCCCGCACAACTACAACCTCGATGTTGTTGTTGGAAAGTTGAACGTGTTCTTGGTCTTCAGAGTCAGAAGTGGGTTTCTCATATCGAAACTTGTTTACGAATTTAACGGGGAAATTGGAGAGTTCATTGAGAGGTACTATGCTGAGCATCGTTCAGATGTGCCCGAGCGTATTATCGTTGAGAAGAAGCGTGGTCTTGGAACAATTGCCCGTGTTCTTGAATTGACAATTGACGAACCTTCTGACGATTGGGAGAGACAGTTGCTTGAAAAAGCGATTGATAATCTGAACTACGAAACTGGACTGGTAATATCAAACAGAAACGTTTTGAAACAAATGAAAGAATTGCTTGGACTGCGACGCATTCCAAACCGCATTGAAGGAATAGATATATCGCACCTTGCCGGTAAATTCACAACAGCTTCGCTAGTTGTTTTCGAGAACGGCGAGGTCAAGAAAGATGAGTATAGGAGGTACAAACTCGGGAATGTGCTTGACGACTACGAGAGTATAAGAACAGTTGTGAAGCGTAGATACGCGAAACACGATGTACCTGATTTACTCTTCGTCGACGGCGGCATGGGGCAAGTGAGGGCAGCTCTCCAGGGACTCAACGAGGTTGGTAAGGAGACAGATGTTGTCGGAATAGCCAAAGAGGAGGAAATAATTGTCACGCAAAGCGGTATCTTAAAGCTTCCACTTGACCATCCTGTACTCAGACTACTTGTAAGGCTCAGAGATGAAACTCATAGGGTTGCAAACACGTTTACAGGTAAACTTTCGATTACTGACAAACTCAAAAGTTTCCTGGACGAAGTTGAAGGTATCGGTCCTAAAAGAAGACAACTCATCTTGAAAAAATTCCCATCTCTTGAAGCGTTGGCACACGCTTCAAAAGAGGATTTGGAGCGATTGCTCGGAAAAAGAACCACTCAAAGATTGTTAGAAAAGCTAAATGAAGCATTTCGCGGCTAAGCGAAAGATAGCAAACTTGATAATCGAAGTCACGGTGCTATAATTTAGACGAATTGCCGCACAATCTTCTTGCAGATGTAGGAGGTGTTGACGTTGACTACCTTTATCATTAGGAGGCTTTTGCTTCTACCCATCATCGTACTTGGGGTTTCCCTCATAATATTCAGTCTCTTCCAAATCTTAGGCCCCAACAGATTGCTAGCTTCATACGTAAATCCAAACGTTTTTGATAAGTTGTCCGAGGCCGAACTCGACGCTCTTATGGAGAAGTAAGGTCTTAAGGACCCGTTTGTTCAAAGATATTGGAAGTGGTTGGTGAACGCGTTACAAGGTGATCTGGGGTGGTCACAAGTCGGAAAAGAACCCGTTCTCAAGGCAATCCTTGGACGGTTCCCTTACACTCTCGAGCTTGCCCTTTACGCGCTCTTTCCGGTGGTTGGTGTTGGAATTTGGCTCGGTGTGAAGGCAGCTGTGAAGAGGGATAAGTTCCTGGACCATTTCATCAGAATTGTTGCCATCATCGGTTGGTCGTTCCCGGATTTCGTGTTTGGATTGCTTGTATTAATGATATTTTACTCTGTGTTAGGATGGTTCCCTCCTGGAAACCTTTCCTTGTGGGCTGAGCAAATTGTAAAATCACCGAATTATCTAAAGGTTACGCATCTCTTGACTATCGATGCGTTGATAAACGGAAGGTTTGATATCTTCTTGGATGCGCTAAGGCACATCGTGGGCCCGGTCATTACACTTTCATTCCTTTGGTGGGCTTACTTGCTCAGGATCACTCGTTCGAGTATGTTAGAGGTTCTGTCAAAGGAATACGTTAGGACAGCGCGGGCAAAGGGAGTTCCGGAAAGGGATGTTATACACAAACACGCGAAAAGAAACGCGATGATACCCGTTGTTACTGTTGCGGGTGCGATGGTAATTGGTTTGCTCTCCGGAACGGTCATCATCGAGGTCATCTTCAACCGCACCGGAATCGGACAGTTGGCAGCCCGTGCAGCGGTCGAGTTAGATTACGCAACAGTTCTGGGTACGACGTTGTTCTATTCCATAATACTAGTCTTGGGTAACTTGATAATCGACATACTGTACGCTGTCTTCGATCCAAGGGTCAGACTCAGTTGAGGAGGGAATTCGGCATGAGCGAACCAAAGCCAAGAAGTGAATTCCGGAGAATGATGAGGAAATTACTGAGAAACCCGTCGGCGATTCTGGGTTTCTCATTGCTCGCTTTCTTTGTACTTGTGGCGATTTTCGCACCGTACATTGCCGAACCAGTAAATCCGCAAATGCTTGACGAGAACGGAAAACCTATGAGGCTCGATAATCCTTACATAATGCCTGTTATTACGTGGAGCTCCGAGCCTATACCACCATCGAAAGAACACCCATTTGGAATGATTCAGGGACGCGATATATTCTACGGAGTGGTTTGGGGAACGAGGACGGCTTTCTACATAGGCTTGACAGTTACGCTGATCTCCACAGCGGTTGGTATTGTAATAGGTTCTATCTCCGGCTACTATGGTGGTTGGATAGACGAAATTTTGATGAGAATTACTGATGTGTTTTTGTCTATTCCGTTCTTACTTGCTGCTATGGTTTTAACCACGATTCTTGGTAACGGACTTGATAAGGTCATGATTGCGATGGTTGTTTTCGGTTGGATGGGTGCTGCAAGATTGATCAGAGCGAATATTTTACAGGTCAAGGAAGAGCAATTTGTACTTGCCGCTAAGGCCTTGGGAATAAAGGACTTTTTTATAATACTCAGACATATACTTCCCAACACCATATTTCCGGTACTTATTCAGGCTTCAATGAGAATGGGATCTCTTGTAATCACCGCGGCGGGATTGTCGTTCCTTGGACTTGGAGCACCTTTAGGGTACGCAGACTGGGGGTCGATGCTGAACTTCACCAGAAATTGGATATTGGGTACGAGCGGTTCATCTATGACATATTGGTACGCGGTTTTCTATCCAGGTATGGCCATGGTTCTCTTCGTGCTCGCCTGGAACCTTGTTGGTGACGCCCTTAGAGACGTTTTCGATCCTCGATTAAAATAAAGTTGGAGGTGGAGGCCTTGGAAAAAACTCCGTTACTGAGTGTTAGAAATTTGCGCACCTATTTCTATACAGAAGATGGTATCGTGAAAGCTGTTGATGGTGTGGACTTTGATGTTTACGAAGGTGAAACTCTTGGAATTGTTGGAGAGTCGGGTAGTGGAAAAAGCGTAACTTCACTTTCAATTATGAGGCTTTTAGATCCTAAGGGTAAGATCGAAGAAGGTAGCGAAATTATATTCAATGGTAAGAATTTGCTGAGCTTAAGTGAGGACGAGATGCGAAGGATTCGTGGTAACGAAATTGCGATGATTTTCCAAGAACCGATGGTGGCACTGAATCCAGTTTTCACCATCGGCGAACAGATAATGGAGGCTATTCTCCTCCACCAGGATGTTGACAGAAAGACTGCAAGGCACATGGCAATAGAAATGCTCAAGAAAGTCGGGATTCCGGAACCTGAAAAGCGTGTCGATGAGTATCCGCACGAGCTTTCTGGTGGTATGCGTCAAAGAGCGATGATTGCGATGGCATTATCCTGTAGACCAAAGCTCTTGATAGCAGACGAGCCGACAACAGCACTCGATGTAACAATTCAGGCACAGATACTTGAGTTGATGAAAGAATTGCAAAAGGAGTACGGGATGGCGATTATTCTCATCACACACGATGTGGGGGTTATAGCGGAGAACGCGGATCGTGTTGTTGTTATGTACGGTGGAAAAGTAATGGAAAGTGCGGATGTATACACAGTCTTTAAAAAGCCGAAACATCCATATACTTGGGGATTGCTTAATGCCATTCCACGCTTGGATATCGAACAAGAGAGACTTTACAGTATCCCCGGCATGGTTCCGGATCCACTTCATTTCCCACCAGGTTGTCGCTTCAGCAACAGGTGTGAATTCAAGGAGAACAGGTGCGAGATAGAGATGCCGGATCTTGCGCAGGTTGAACCGGGACATATGGTGAGGTGCTTCTACTACAAGAAAGTCGAAAACATCCACAACTCCTCCAAGGTTGGTGGTGCAAAATGATGAATACGAATTCAACGATAAATAGGACGTTTTCTGAACAGAAAAAACAGGAAGTTCTATTGAGGATAGATAACCTTGTTAAGTATTTCCCGATACGAGCAGGAGTTTTCAAGAGGATAGTTGCTTGGGTAAAGGCTGTTGATGGTGTTTCTTTTGAAGTTTACAAAGGCGAAACGGTGGGGCTAGTCGGGGAGTCGGGTTGTGGTAAGACTACCGTGGGAATGACATTACTGAGACTTTATGAACCAACTTCCGGAAGGATTATAGTCGACGGTGAGGATACGACGCATTATTTCTTACCTAAGTGGAAAGCAAAAAGGTACGTAGAAAAAGTGTATCTTAGTCGGTTCAAAAATAATAATTTCCAACCGGTGGATGAATTGGATCGGAAATACTTTGAGATATTCAAAAACAACGGCGAGGAAGGACTTTTGGAGTACTTGATTGGTGATCTTGAAGAGAAGAGACTAAAATTTAGAAGAGATATTCAAATCGTTTTTCAGGACCCTTACAGTTCACTCAATCCGAGGATGAGAGTTAAGAACATATTAGCCGAAGGGCCCTTAGCACATGGGTTATTTAGAAAATCGGAAGCATTGGATCGTGTAGGACGCGCCCTGGAAGAGGTAGGTATCCACCCCACACACATGTACCGCTTCCCTCACGAATTCTCCGGAGGCCAGAGGCAAAGAATTGGAATTGCAAGGGCGTTATTAATGAACCCAAAACTCATTATCGCCGATGAAGCAGTTGCAGCTCTCGATGTTTCAATACGCTCTCAAGTGATAAATCTCATGATGGATTTACAAAAAGAACACAATCTTACGTACCTTTTCATATCGCACGATCTATCGTTAATTAAGTACATATCCAGCAGAGTGGTTGTCATGTACTTGGGTAAAGTTGTTGAGACTGCGAAAAAGAAAGATTTGTTTGAAGAACCGCTACATCCGTACACGAAGGCTTTAATGAGTGCTATCCCAGTACCGAACCCAGAATACAAGAAGCAGCGAATTATCCTTCAAGGTGACGTTCCAAGCCCGGTTAATCCACCGAAAGGGTGCTACTTCCATCCAAGATGTCCAGTTGCAAAACCCATTTGTTCACAAGAAAGGCCGGAGCTTAGAGAGGTTAAACCTGAACATTACGTGGCGTGCCATTTTCCAGGTAGTTTGTAATTGAGTATCGAAAGATGAAAAAAGAGGCCCCGGTTTCGGGGCCTTAAATTTTCGTTGAAGGTTTCTTTATTTGTATTCTTCTGCAAGATACTTCTTGATTTCGGCGTCAGCTCTCTTGATGGCGGTTTCCATATCAACTTTTCCGTTGATGAAGTCGTTGAACATTGTACTCACAACGTTCCTAATTTCAGTCCAGACGCTCAACTGTGGATCCATCTTTGCATTGTCAATTTGCTGGAGAGGAATTTCGAGGAGTGGATCGGATTTGGCTGCTTGTTTCCAAATTGTTGTTTGAAGTGCTGCTCTTCTAACTGGTAAGTAGCCGGTGTTAACAGCCCAGTAAGCTGTGACCTCAGGTGAGATGAGGTATTTCATGAATTCCCATGCGGCTCTCTTTTCTTCTTCTTTGGCTGTCGAGAACATTATGATGTCTGTTCCCGCAAATGGAACGTTCCGTGTTTTCCAAACAGGTACGGGAGCCCATGACCACTGGAATTTACCCTTCGTAGATTGTTCAACATATGGGCGACCAGCAATTGTGTCAATGTACATCAGAACCGTTCCTTGTCCGAAGATGTCGTTCAGATATCCACCCTGAGCAAAGGCGATTTTATCGTCGAGAAGCTTTTTGAAAAATTGTAGAACTTCCCTTGTTTCGGGAGAATCAATTGCCGATACGTATTTTCCATCTTTTCCGAGTTTTACAATCTCTCCACCGCGCATCATGAGGAATATCTGGAATGTATCAACCGTTGTTCTGAACGCGAATCCGTAGACATCGGGTTTTCCATCTTTGTTCTTGTCCTTTGTCAGGACCTTCGCCGAGTAGAGCAACTCGTTAATGCTCTTTGGAACGCTAATACCTGCTGCCGAAAGTGCCGTTGCGTTGTAGTACATTATATAGAGACTTTTGTTAAAAGGCACGGCGTAAACCGTGTTTCCCCATGTACAGTTGTCCCTAAATGCTTTAAAAACGTCTTCCCATTCCTGCTTTGTTATACCGATCTTTGGATCGTTCATATACTTGTTAAGTGGTTCGACGATGCCGCTTTGCAAGAGTTTTGCAGTCCAGTTCGCGTAAGCCTGAGAAATCGTGGGGAGCTGACCTGCTTGAGCACCGGCGAGCAGTTTTTGTTGGAGTGCGCTGTAGTTGCCAATGTAAACCGCTTCTACGACAATATTCGGTTGTGACTCGTTAAAAGCTTTGACGATCTGGTTCAACACTTCACCATGGCCACCACCCATCGCATGCCAGAAGACGACCTTGGTTTTAGCAAAGAACGTAACAGAAAGTAACAGCAAAACTACCAGCAAGAACCTTTTCATAAAGCCAGCACCTCCCGTTTGGTTGGGTTAAGGTTAACTCCAACTTTTGGAACCCGAGCATAAAATTATAACATCAAACTTTTTAAAAATCGATTACAGAATTCAAAGATCAAGCTTGAAAGAACGGACTGGTCCCCCATTTTTTTCAACGATTTTGTTTAGCTCATCGATAACTTCGTGTTTTTTAAGTCCCAACCTCTCAAGTTCTTCCCCAAGTGTTCCCCACTTGACATCGCCGCATACAATGACCTTTATACCCTTCTCGAGCAAAGGTTGGATAAGATAAGGGTAGTGTTCGGCTATTTCCTCGAAAGTTGTATATTCGTTTATGTACAAATTCCTCACCTCCCAACACCCGAGCTAACTTCGTGCTTTAGAACAGACTCAACCCGTGTTAGTAGTGCCCCGTCAACAAGATGAACTTTCAATTCTTCGCCTTCACCAACTTCTTTCACACTTTTCAGAATTTCACCTTCCTTCAAAACTAACGCACCACCGTAAAGCAGCGCACCCAAAGGACCACCAACTTTCAAAAGCTCATCAGCTTTGGAGTCTAAATCTTCGGAGGATTTAAGAATGTCTTTATCCATCGAAATTTTTATTTGTTCGTATTCATTAACTTTCCGCTTGCAAGTTTGAAAATTGTTTTCCATGTAAGATTTCAGATAGCCGAGCGCTTCGTAATGATTGCGACTCAAGGCTGAGAGCTTGTTTTCAATACTTTTTGAGATTTTGTCAACAAAGTTTAAGTCCAGCGAGGACTCAAGAGCCCGAAGGGAGAACGATCTATAGATGCTTCTTGCAACGTCGCTGATGGAAGTATTCAGTTCCTGAAGGCGTCTCGAAAACGTTGAGTAAATTTCTTTACCCTCGCTATTTTCCAAATAGGTCTGCACTCTAGTAAATTTTTCCTCGAATTTTCCCTTGATTTCGAGATGCTTCCAAGATAGTACTTCAAGGTACTTCTTAATTTGGTTGGATATCTCTTTCGCAACGGCGGTAGGAGTTGGAAACCTTTTCCACGCAACGAAGTCCGGTATGGTGTAATCTTTCTCATGTCCAATGCCAGTCAAAACGGGAATAAATTTATTCATCTTAGCTATTCTTTTAGCAAGTTCATAGTCATCAAAGTACATCAAGTCACTTGGACCACCACCGCCTCGAATGATAACCACTACATCGTACTTAATTTGGTACAAATTACAGAAGGCCTCTATCTTGTCCAGAGCACTGATTACATCCTGGGCGGTACTGGCACCTTGCATCGTTGATTCGTAAAGGTGAACTATGGGCTGGTAATTCTCCGGAACGAGGAGGTTTGATAAGAAGTCATGGTAACCTTGCGCACTTCTGGATGTGATAACAGCTATTAAAGTTATCGGCTGAAGTTCTTCAAGACTGTGTTGAACCTCCATCAGCAGACCTTCTCGGCGTAATTGGTCAGTAATCTGCTTTCGACGCTTGAGTATATCGGACTCTCCTTGAGGAGCAATTGTGTCGGCTTGAAAACTGAACTGGGCGCGTTCCGGATAAAACCTCATTGTTCCCTGGAATTCCCACTTTCTGTTTACCAGGTCTTGCCAACTTCGCAGACCAAATCCAACTAACACTTTCTCAATTGCCGGTACGATATTTTTCCATACAACAACGGTCAGTTCTATCTTCTTCTCGTCCTCCGTTTCCTGAGAAACGGTGATGTACACGTGCCCGTTTTGGCGTTTTTCGGCCTTTACGACATCTGCGGAAAATTTGATGCGAGTGCTCGTTATGATAGTTTTCTGGTCTACTTCTCTCTGGATGAACGCCACCAGATCTCTGAGTGTGGGGAATTCCATGAGAAGGTTTTTACCATTCAAGGGGTATGGTAACGTCGTTCCCATCGTTTATCACTACCCTCACAATTTTTCGCTCCCTTTTTTCGGTAATGATATCAAACATCCATTCTCGCGTAGGCACGTTATAACCATTGTGGACGTCCTTGATCTCTATTCGATCTTTGACAACGACGACCTTCTTCAAATTGTAAGCCCCCTGCTTATAACCTGTTGATATTCCATCATCCTCGTAAAGGTAACCGACAGCCTTGCTCCTTAAGAATACTTTCCAAGTAATTCGTTCGATTTTTTTCATATCCACGTAGTCATTTGGTTCTGTAGTTGGAATCGCAGTATTCGAAAGTTGGAAGGCAACTGGATGCTCGATAGGCGTATCGATAACTCTCCAACCTTTTCGTACAATAGTTCCAAGTGTTAGGTGACGCGCAGATTTTGGGAACCAAACCAAACGCTTAAGTGTATTAGGTCTAAAGACGGGAGCTATCAACAAAGAATCACCAAACATATACTGATCTTCAATCCTGAGTGCTTCAGCTGAACTGAAATCGTAGAACATTGGTCTCATGAGTGGAATATTTTTGAGAACACCTAGCATGTACTGTGTGTAGATGTAAGGAAGTAATTCGTAACGTAACTTTATGGTGTCTTTCAACAACTTTTCCGTTTCGGTATTGAACTGCCATGGTTCCTGTCTTCTTGTACCTATTGCCGAGTGATTTCTGAACATTGGTGTAAAGGCCCCGAACTGCATGAAACGAACCAAAAGCTCTGCGTTGACGTCACCTCCAAAACCTCCCACATCACAACCGGAGTAGAATATTCCGCATAAACTAAGCGAGTTTAACCTCACGATTTCTTGCAAGATGTGCTCCCACCAACTGTGATTGTCACCTGTCCAAACTCCTCCGTATTTTTGAATCCCCGCATAAGCGGATCTGGATATGAGAAATGGCCGGCGTTCTTCGTTCTCTAACATCTCGGCAACAGCACGCTGCATGTTGTACCCGTAAACATTTTTAACCTTCCAGTGAGGGGTACCATCTAAGTGCTGTATATCATCTCCGTGGCCTCTGCGCCCTATTTCCCCGATGCTTCCCAAAGTTTCGGCGACCTTGATTCCATCCTCGAGCTTGAGTTTTTTCAAGAGTTCACGCGCTTCGGCCAGGTCGCGTTCCGTGGCGAAGATGGAAATCTCGTTCATGTCGTTCCAAAATCCATCGATACCATCTGCCAAAAAATCACGCACATGACTTGCCCACCATTTTCTAACCTCTGGTTCTCTAAAATCAGGGAATCTTACCCGTCCAGGCCACACTGCTCCTTCAAAATCTTGCTCTGGTTTTCTCGCATCTTTAAGGAAATACTTATTTTTTCCCTCTTCGAAAATGATGTAACCTTCTTCTACCTTCACGCCAGGATCCAATATCGCAACCACTTTGAAGCCTTCCTGATGCAACTTTTCAATGGTCTTCTTGTAATTTTTAAACCCGTTCGGATTCCAAGTAAAGACTTTGTAATTGTCCATGTAATCTATGTCCAGATAGATTACGTCGCATGGGATACCGCGTTCGCGAAAGTTTCTTGCAACGTTAAGCACCTCATCTTCGGTAAAGTAGCTCCACCTGGACTGTTGGTAACCGAATGCCCAGACAGGAAATGCGATATTCCGACCTGTTAAATTCAAGTATTGGCGAATGATCTCTTTAACGTTCCGACCGGTGATTATATACTGGGTGAACCCACCACCTAAGAGCTTGAAAACTAGCTCTCGATTACCGTTGGAATCGAGGTCTATTTCTATCCATCCTGGATAGTCCGTGAAGCAACCGTACCAATGCTTTGCATCTACACTACTGAACACATAGAACGGGATGCTTTTGTACAAGGGATCCGCGGAAGGATAGTGTGTAAAATTGTCAGTGTTCCAAAAAACGTAGTGTCTACCCTTTCTATCAAGTGCTCCAACCTTGTCACCAAAGCCATAAAAGAAGCCATCTATTCTGTGTTTTCTTTTCAGTACCAGGAGCGGTTTGCCTTCTTGGGTTGTCCTTGTAAGTTCTTCGCTTTCGAAGAAAGTTGCCAGCGGACTAATTTTTGACAGTTCTTCGCTTTTCAACAAATTAGTTCTCACATTTTTCTCGGTGGCTTCACTTTCGACATCTGGGGTTCCGTAAACTACCTTGTATATCATTCGTTTTCCTCCTCACGATCTTGGTACCTCGATTATTGTGTTGTCGATAAGCCGTGCCTTACCCACGAAGACAGCCAAAGCGATTAGCACTTTACCATCTATGCGTTCAATCGGTTCAAGAGTTGCTTCGTTTACTATTTCGACGTAGTCAATTTTCAACAATGGGTGGTTGAGTACTTTCATCATCTCCGCTTTGATAACGGGCACTTCTCTTTCCCCGTTTTCAATCAACTCCTCGGCTCTCTTAAGCGCTTTGTACAATCGGGTGGCTTCCTTACGTTCCTCGGGGGAAAGGTAAACGTTTCGTGACGACATCGCCAAACCATCGGATTCTCTGACAATCGGAAGTTCGATCATCTCAACGTCCATATTCAGGTTCTCCACCATTCTCTTGAGAATTCGAAATTGCTGGGCATCTTTTTGACCAAAGTAGGCTCTTGTTGGTTTTACAATGTTGAAAAGTTTCGTGACTACCGTACAGACTCCCCTAAAGTGGCCTGGACGACTGGCGCCGCACAGGTAACGTGAGAGTGAAACTTCTTCAACATACACGGAATAGTTTCTCGGGTACATTTCTTCCACAGAAGGATGGAACACGTAATTCACGCCGAGAGGTTCAAGAAGCCGAAGATCCCTTTCCAGGTCACGTGGATATCTGTCAAAATCTTCTTTCGGACCAAACTGCGTAGGGTTTACAAAGATACTCACGACTACCACGTCGTTTTCTGTACGCGCACGTCTTACAAGACTTAAGTGGCCTTCGTGAAGGTAACCCATTGTGGGAACAAAACCGATCGACTTATTTTGCTTGTGGAGTTCCCTTGCTATTGATTTCATCTCTGCAACAGTTTGGACAAGGCGCACGTCTTTTCCCTCCTAAGCTGTTTTTGAGGCTTTTCTTGTACAAATGTAATTATACCACAGCCAGCTACTTATCAAAGCCAGCATTTTGGCTCTTGCCTGTGGAAACAGTGGGTAGTATAATTCATCTAAAAAGAGAGATACGACTCAAGGAGGGAAGAGAAAGAAGATGAAGGTTTGCATCCACACGTACGGCTGTCAAATGAACGAAAACGATACGGAGGTTGCTAAACAATTCTTGACGAACGCGGGTTTTGAATTGGTTGATGACGAAGACGAAGCGGATCTTGTCATCCTAAATACTTGTGCAGTCCGTAAGAAATCTGAAGATAAAGTCTACAGCCACATTGGGAAACTTAAAAAGAAACAAAAGCGCATAGGTGTTATGGGATGTGTTGCGGAGAAGGAAAAGGAAAAACTTTTCGAGCGCGGCGTGAGTTTTATTCTTGGAGCACGGGCGCTCGGTCGGATTGTCGAAGCCGTGACCCACGGGCTTAACGGTTCCAGAGTTGCTATCTTTGACGACACATTGGACGAAATCGATTATTCCAAGGTTTACACGCGTAATTCAAAGCACCATGCGTGGATTACGGTTATATACGGCTGTAATAGGTTTTGCAGTTACTGCATAGTTCCGTATACGAGAGGACGCGAAAAGTCCAGACCACTCTCGGATGTTCTGAACGAATTAAAGGTTCTCGTGGAAAATGGATACATCGAATTTACTTTCCTGGGACAAAATGTCGATGCATACGGGAAAGATTTGAACGACGGTACATCCCTTGCCAAGCTGTTACGAGAAGCTTCGAAACTGAATGGTGTGAGAAGATTGTGGTTCTTGACATCCTATCCGTCGGATTTTTCGCTCGAAATTCCGCAGGTGATGGTAGAATCGGAAAAAGTGGCTAAGTCCATTCATTTACCGGTTCAGCATGGGAGTGACAAGATTCTAAAGGCGATGAATCGAAGATATACAAGGAAGGATTTCATAGAGCTTGTGACGGAGATAAGAAAGATCGTTCCCGATGCATCGATATCGAGTGACATGATCGTGGGATTTCCTGGAGAAACCGATCAAGATTTCGAGGCATCCGTTGAGCTAGTTAAGGAGGTCAAATTCGAGCGGTTAAACCTTGCCATTTATTCTCCACGCGAGGGCACGGTAGCATGGAAATACCTCAAAGATGACGTACCACATCACGTGAAAACTAAACGAATGAGCTACATTCTGAATCTTCAAAAGGCTATCAACAGGGAACTGAACGAAACATACATGGGACGAGAAGTTGAAGTTATCGTTGAGGCACGCGCAAAGAACGGACTTTATTATGGACGTGATATTAGAAATAAGATAATCTCTTTTGAAGCCTCCGATGAACTCATAGGAAAGGTCGTAATCGTTCGCATTGAAAAGGTTACAGCAGGTCCACTATACGGTAGAATTTTAAAGATTTTTTAAGGTCTGAGTGGTAAAATTTTAATGACATGGCTATGCGGAAAGCTTAAGTTAACTTAACGTAAGGAGTTGATTACTGTGAAGAAAGTGAAACTGTCGCTGCTTGTGTTGATGTTTGTTTTAACAAGTGTATTTGGCGCTGAGTACGTCGTGCGAGTGGATAGTATGATACTCGGCAGAGTGAAAACCATTTTAGGAAAAAACGGTTGGGTGAGTGTAAGCGAGATTGAATATGGCGAAAAGTACGTCGTTGAAACACGCACGGTTTACACCGCAGATGGTGTGCCTGCTAACTATGAAGCCATTTTCAGAACGCATGGTAAAGTGGTAGCAAAAATTATTAGCACGAGAAAACAAAACACAACAAACGTGACGCTATACGCCTACAACGATTCTTCAAAGCCTGCGGTTAAAACTTTTGCTTTCGATAATCCGGAGATTTTCATCTTGGACAATAACTTTGTAATTCCACATTTTGAGATGTTGCTCAGAAATCCACGTCCAGTTTATCACATTTTGATTCCCCAAGCACTTTTTGATCCGTCGAAGACAGCGAAAGCGTCCGGAACTGCAACGTTAAAGCGCGATAGTCAGGGAAGGTTCATATTCAGCTACGAAGGTATCGAGATTAAAATAACGGTGGACAGATTTGGAATTGTTCGAATGGAATACTCAAATGGGATAGTTGTGGAGCGCGTGAAAAAGTGAAGACATCGGACTATCTAAAGAAATACGGTATAACGTTGAAGAAGTCACTTGGTCAGAATTTCCTTGCAAACGATGATTATGCGAGAAGAATTGTCGAAGCGGTGGGCGTGAAATCTGATGATGTGGTTCTTGAAATAGGTGCCGGTGCCGGCACCTTAACTATCGCATTAGCACGCACAGGAGCTCAAATTTTTGCGGTGGAAATAGACAACAGGTTAAAACCGATTTTAGAGGAAAGACTTTCGGGGTTCAAAAACGTGGAGCTCGTATTTGAAGATTTTCTAAGGTTGGACCTCTCGTTTTTGCCGAAATTCTACAGGTGCGTGTCAAACATTCCGTACTACATAACGGCACCGATAATTAAAAAACTTCTGTTCACTGATTTTTCTGACCTTGTACTCATGGTCCAGAGGGAGGTTGGTGATAGGTTAGCCGAAAAACCTGGGAGCTCGAACAGGGGGTTTCTTAGCGTCGTGGTTCAAACGATTGGCACCGTGGAAAGAGTTCTAACAGTACCCAGGAGCGCGTTTGTTCCGAATCCGGAAGTCGAGAGTGTTGTGTTACGCATTAGGAAGCGTGAAACTGTTCCTTTCCAAAATCATGAAGAGCTATTCGATTTCTGGGATTTTGTATCGAAATCTTTTTCGAGGAAGAGAAAAACGATTACAAACAATTTGAAGTCCTTCGTACCTCTCGAGAACTTAGCGTCGGTTTTAGGACCAATTCCAGGTAACTTACGACCGGAGGAGCTTTCGGAGGATGACTTTGTTCAAATGTGGCAAAGATACCGCGAAATTTTCCGTGATTGCGTTGTGGAAGGGAGGGAAGTAAACGATTCTCCTCACTCCGGAAGATGAGTTGATACCAGCTCAGGGATCTTTCATATGTGTGGAGAATCGGCTAGCAACTATGGTTCATCCGAGAAATAAGCGGACTTTCGTATTTGACCTCGATGGTACCGTACTTAACTCAAAGAACCAATTTCCAAATGAGATTAAGGAATTGATACTGAATATCGTTTCTTGTGGTGAGCTTGTTGTTTTTGCGACGGGACGCATGCACATTTCAGCTAAGAAATTGCTCGATAAAGTCTTCGAAGGACACGTAGATTTTCCAATCATATCCTACAACGGTGCAGTTGTATATGTACCTGGTGAAGGTATCATTTTCAAACGGACACTTGCTAAAGAAACCGTTGATAAAATCGTAGATTTTTTCAGGTCCAAAGGGATACACATTCAGAGTTACGTTGACGACAAACTTTATTCCGAGAAAGACAATGAAGAGATCAGGTTGTACTCCAAACACGCAGATGTACCGTATGTTGTGGTTGATGATTTGAAAAAACTCCCAGCTCCCATCAAAATACTTGCAATAGCTTCGGCGGATATTCTTGATAACTTGATTCCAGAGGTGAAAGAACTTGTAGGTGATGGGGCCAGCGTTTTCAAGAGTTTTCCAATATTTCTTGATATGGTGCCATCTGATGCAAATAAAGGTATCGCACTCAAGTTTCTTTCCGAAAGGCTGAGTTTTGATCTTAACGATACTGTGGTATTCGGTGACAACGAAAATGATGTTTTTATGTTTGAGGTGGCAGGAACATGCATAGCTGTTGAAAATGCGGTTGAAAAGCTCAAGGAGGTTGCCGATTTTGTCACGCTTTCAAATGACGAGAATGGTGTCCTTCACGCTTTTAGCGTACTTTATCCTCAGTACCTCTGTCGCAATGTCGAAGGATAACTTTGTGTGTGTGCAACCGTTGGAATCCTTCATGAAGGATATATCGCTTTTAACGCTCGGAAGCCTTGGCAACTTGGGGCTTGTCTTCGAAGTTGGAAAGCATGTAGGTAACATGGTGCGTGCGATGGGGTATTATTACTACGTTATAGGACCTTTGGATACGTTGAGCCAG
>JAUQPP010000102.1 GCA_030550315.1 Thermotogota bacterium
CTTGTTGTTTTGATTTCTACCATATGCAATCACCTTCAACAGTTATTAATTCACACAATTTGCTGATTTGATTATACCATAGACAAGGCAAAAAATCAACGCTCTGTATCCCCGCATTAAAACGCGGGGCTTTAGAGCGTCAAAGCACTGTAAAGGAATATATGTGCTTACCTGAAAACAGTATTTGAGACCCGATGATTGAAGAATTACTAGAGGAAATTCTTACGAAAGATTACCAAAAACCAATTGCAAAAAGTTGGTACCTCCAACCGCTTAAGGATGTCGAAAATGTTTGCTACAGACAGGAAATTTTTGAGGATTTGGTGAACAACCAGAAGTTGCTCGAGAGTTTAAGGGATTTTACTGAAAAGATGGAAGACGTACGCAGAATTCTTAGAATGACCAAAGAACTAGGTTACGAAGTCAACAAAAAAGGATGGTTTTTGGAAGCTGGCTTTTTGTATTGCAGTACCATCGAAAAGCTGTCTATCTTTTTGCGGCACGTGGAGATAAATTCCTCAGGCCTTGTAAACTTTCGGAACTACCTTAACAGGTACGTATCTTCAGTACGATATACGGCTCTAAAATCTGATTGTGAACTGGTGAGAAACATAATAAGAGACGTTGAAATACGTCCTCATCCTCCAACCCGGTCAGGTAACAGTGAAAGAATACGAAAATGAAGAAGAGTACGCAAATGCCATCGAGAAAACGTTTCAAAAGTTTAAGGAAGAAGAATGTATCGAAAAATACAGGTTCAATCTGCAAAAAGCAACAGGTATGAATCATATCGAGGCTAGGATCGTCGAATTTCTAAAAACAATCCAGCCAAAAGTTTTTCAATTGCTCGATGAATTTTTCGAAAAACACGAAACTTTTTTGGATGAGACTTTGGACTCAATTTCCAGGGAACTGACATTCTATACGAGCTATTTGGATTTTGTTAACCGACTGGGTGCGAGTGGATTACCTTTTACAATTCCAAAAGTAAGCGAAAAGGACAAAGAAGAGTTGATAATCAATACATTTGATCCAATTCTTGCAGCAAAATCTGGAGGACATGTTGTTCAAAACGATGTTATTCTAAAACCTGGAGAGCGTATTATGGTAATTACAGGACCAAACCAGGGCGGGAAAACAACTTACGCACGTTTGTACGGATTGCTTCACTACCTTGCTGGCCTTGGTTTGCCTGTTCCTGGTAGCGAAGCAAAATTGTTTTTACCAGATGGTATCTATACACACTTCGAACGTCAAGAAAAAGTCGAAAGTCAAAAAAGCAAACTTGAAGACGACCTAATCCGGTTGAAAACCATCCTGGGAAAAGCAACACAAAACAGTTTGTTGGTATTTAATGAGATATTCTCATCGACAGCCTCGTACGACGCCACGCTATTGGGTAAAGAGTTAATCGCTAAACTCAGCAATCTTGATTGTCTTGTTGCTTGGGTAACGTTCATTGATGAATTATCCAACTCAGAAAACGGGAAAGTCGTCAGTTTAGTGGCACTCGTTTCTCCTGAAGATCCTTCGATAAGAACGTTCAAAATTGAGAGGCGAAAAGCGGAAGGAAAGGCACATGCATTTTCCATCGCACGTAAGTACGGCCTTACCTACGAAGAAATAAAAAGGAGGCTCAGTAATGAGAGTCCAGTTGCTTAACGACGAACATACCAATCGAGAATTCAAGTCACTCCACCTGACAAATTGGTCTGAACTGGTCGATGATTTTGGTTTGGAACCTATTCTCAACATCATGAGCGGTGGTGACCAGTTCTTCAGGAATGTGGTTATTGATGTGCTCTCAAGACCTCTACTCGACCCAAAGTCCATATTTTACCGTCAACAAGCTCTCAAGGACGTCCTAAAGAACAGACATGTAGTTGAAAAGTTGTACGAAACACCGGTAAGAGTTAGAGAACAGAAGCGGAGAAACTGGCTCGGAATTCTCGGGGTCAAGACACCTTCGAACGTGTTACACGGAGCAAGGAACTATCTCGAAATACTTGTTGACGGACTAACCGAATTACGAAACATCGCAGATGCATATGCAGAAAGTTTTGAATTACCTGCTTTTAAAAACTTTTTCAAAACTGTTAAGACAGAGCTTGACGATAGGTACTTGACGTCTTTAAGAAAACATCTGGAAAATCTGAAATTCACAAGTGGTGTTCATGTGATCTCGTACCTCGGAACTGGTTGCGAGGAAACGGGTTACACATTGGCTATACCCAACAAAGTTCGAGGGCTCAGAAACCTCTTTAAGCACCCAAGGAGCTACACGATAAAATTAAACCCACGCGATGACGCGGGACTAAGCTTTTTGGAGGAACTCAGGAATATGAGTCTCCAAAGTGTTGCTCAGGCGACAGCTTGCGTTACCGAATTCATAGAAAAATTCTTTCTAAATCTCCAATTCGAAACAGCATTCTGCCTCGCATGTTTGAATCTGGCTGATAAAATACGTGAACTCGGTTTACCGATGACGTTTCCAGAAGCATTACAAGTGGAAAGCAATGTTCTAGAGTTTGAAAACCCTTACAATCTAAGCCTTGCACTGATTTCAAACTCAAAAATTGTCCCAAACACACTGAAAGCAAAAGGTAAGCAACTTTTCGTTATAATGGGGGCAAACAAGGGAGAAAAGACGGTTTTTCTCAGAAGTTTAGGTATTGCGTTTACAATGATGCAGGCCGGATTATTCGTGCCAGCCAACCACTTTAGAGCTCCGATAAGTTACGGCCTTTTCACTCACTTTCGAAGAGAAGAGGATAGAAACTTACGAGTTGGAAAGCTTGAAGAAGAAGAAGAACTCGTGCGTATGAAGGCGATTATAAATAATATTAAACCCCGTAGCCTGTTGCTTCTCAACGAATCGTTTTCCTCAACAAACGAATACGAGGCCTTTGAGATAGCCTATCAAATTA
>JAUQPP010000103.1 GCA_030550315.1 Thermotogota bacterium
TCGCCATCTCAAAGACGGGAGAAGTCGTGGGGAGTGCTACTGTTGAAAGTTCTCTTGGCACAACCGATGTCGGGTTTTACCAAGGAAAAGATGGGACGTTGTACTTGGTTGATGATAAGGAACGTTTGAGGGCCTACACGCCGGACGGTACATCAAAATGGGTCTTTGACATACCTGAGAAATTTGTAAAGTCGGGAGTATGGGTAGTAATCTGGGTGAATCAAAGGGCGATACTGATTGGGGAAAGCGGAGTGGTTTATGTCGGAGCAGATGGCTGGCTTTACGGTATTGAGAACGGGAAGGTCAAGTTCAAGATAGAAACGAAGGTACCAATAAACATACCGCTAGTTATGAGCGATAATGGGGTCATATACGCAATTTCGTCCTCTGGTGTTGTGTTTGCTATTCAAACAAATGACCAAGTAGCCAAGGCCCCTTGGCCAATGTTTGGTCGTAATCGAAAAAATACCAACGGCGAATAAACAAACCACAAAAACCCTACCTGGTTTAGTTTGATTTCTTGCTTATATTGGATTAGGAAAGTGATAAGTTGATCGGGTAATCGAACTCATAGATTCTTTCGTTAACTGTTTGTCAATCGATTTCCTAAGAAACTGAATGAGTCTCGGAAGGATTTGTTTCCTGTCACCAAATATACCCAAATTAGCAATTTTCATGATCGCTACATCTGGAGCTTTGTTTGCTGCCATAATAAATTTACTATTTTTCCCAGCTAAGTGCTGAACAGCTCCTGAAATCCCAACGGCAACGTACAGCTTTTCCCTAACAGTCTTTCTAGTCTGGCCTAACTGTTTATCACGTTCGATCCAACCATTTTTAACCGCGGCACGTGAGCCTGCTACAGTACCTCCTAGAAGTTCGGCAAGTTTTCTCAATGTTTCGACCCCATTCTATGAGCTTGTACCGCGCCCTCCTGCAACTATTATCTTCGCGTTGGAGATGTCCACGTCTTTTTTAATCTTCAGTATAACATGCTCGAGTTTCAGTAGTGTATCCTCGACAGAGATTGTAACTTTAAATTCAACATATTTCACCGTGTCTTTGTGGATTCAGAGTCGGCACCAGGAAAACACAGGGTCGAATTGTTGCCATTTGAGGTCTATGATTCGGGCATACTATCGTGGCCATGAGATTACCACCGAATGCCGGCCTTATCATTAACATTAGCCTTGTTTCTGGATCAATTTCAAGATCTGTACAATCAGCTGTCAAATCTGTTTTAAAGCGTGCTGCAAGTTTTGCAGCAAGTTTTTGATCAAGCCGTGTTACACCGATTATGAGTATCTTAGAACGTTCTTACTTGATTAATTCAAGAGGAGCTTTTGTGTACAGTACTGCATTCCAGGTCTCGAGCAACGGATGCGCGATAATGACTTTTTCTACAATCCTCAAGAACTAATCAACAATCTCAACCAACTCTCCTTGGAAAAATTTACCTTGCCTTTTGGCGCTTCTGTGAATGTTCGTCTCACTTTCGTTGATGAACCAGTAAACCTTACCTTGTTCTTTTCGAACTTCAGTACATCATCGTTTTAGGACGTTTATTCTTTTTTGAAGGTCTCGAGATACCGTACAGACTATGTACCTTGGAACATTCAAGTCTCGAGTGAACGTAATTAAGCATAGTGGTTTTGCAAGTATTACTTTGTAAAGATCGTCAAGCTTGTGCTTCACCTTAAAATACTCGCCATTGTACGATACTTCAAGCATG
This sequence comes from Thermotogota bacterium, assembly GCA_030550315.1. Taxonomy (GTDB): domain Bacteria; phylum Thermotogota; class Thermotogae; order Thermotogales; family Fervidobacteriaceae; genus Fervidobacterium_A. Next base: position 1,733 of record JAUQPP010000103.1, read on the forward strand.
TAAACTACGGTCGGAATACCAAGATTCTCGGCTATTTCCATTTCTACTTGTGCTGTATCTCCGTCGATTCCTTGACGTCCGTAAAGTAATTAAGTCAAACCCGATTATTCTTTCAGCCTTTGGAATTATGAAACTTGTCATCCAGGTGCTTACTCGGGAAAAGACTGAATCCATGAGTAAGTAACATTCATGGGCACCTACTGCGTATGCTTCTAACAGAATTTCCTCAGATGCAGGTGGTTCCATTTTAGCTACCTTAACTTTCGCACCAAAACTGTCTTTAAAAATTAACGCCAACTCTAGCACATTTCTATCCTCGTTTGCTGATTTCCGGCATCACTTCCTGCATTTGGTTCGGTCAGTGCAAACGCTCCCAAACTTCCCCAGTGAGGAGTCTTGAAAGATACTTTTTCTTCTGCTCGTCCGTACCGAGAGCAAAAATGGGCCAACATCACAACGAAACGTGCACTGAAAGAATTATGGCATTTGAGACGCATGCTTTCGCAACTTCTTCGACTGCCATAATTTAGGTTAAATAGTCTCCGCGAACGTCTCCGACTTCCATCGGAAACGAAATTCCGAAAAGTCCAAGTCTACCCATTTTCTTAACTGTACGGTAAGGAAATACTTCATTCTCGTCTGTTTCCGAAGCAATCGGTCTAACCTCTTTCTTCGCAAATCCCTTAAAAAACTTTCTTGCAAGTAGCTGCTCCTTGTTTAACAGGTAGTCCAGATGAACTACCTCCGGATTTGTTTTTATAGAAATTCTCGGCTCTAAAACCCCGCATTTTAACGCACGGATACAGAGCCGTTTTTGTTAATTAAGCTTTGTATAGTATAATTCTTTTAGTGCATCTCAAAGTGTGGTGATGTGTTTGAAACAATACTTGACTAAATGCTTTGTCTTAGACCTTTCAAGGAAAACCGATAAGAAACTCGCTATCATCTTTGGTCATCTTACTTACTCAGCTTCTAAACTTTGGAACGTTGCTAATCACGAAGTAATCGAAAATGGCACTTCAATTTACGAACTTAAGCAAAAACTTAAGAATAATTTCTTTTCACGTAATCTTCATTCTCAAAGTGCTCAAGCCGTAATTGAAAAGCTTCAAATCGCCTGGAAGAATACCTTCGATA
>JAUQPP010000006.1 GCA_030550315.1 Thermotogota bacterium
ATCCTTATCTCCGGCAAAAACAGCTTTAAGCGCTCTCTCTAAGTCATTTACCGTGTCAAGCGCCAACGTCATCTGCCGATAGGCTATATCGAGAACTTTATCCTTACGTCTTTTCTCAAACCACCGCTCCATATATATGGGCTCCTCAACTCAGTATTTTAATTTTACTTTTATTTTTTATATGACTTTGTCTACATAAATTTAGTCTGTATTTTTATTTAATTTTTGTGACCTAAGTGCATTTATTGCATGAATTTTACTTAGCAGTTTTGGATTTAGTGTGTTAATACTAATCTTATTTCTGCAATTTTTACCCGCACTGAAACATTGTGCTTTTGTCAAGAAGAACAATCCTCTGCAGTAAAGTTAAGATGTTACTTCTCTACGGAGCCAGTCAATTGGAGAGGAGTTTATGAAACGAGAGGTTTGGTGAAGGTCTTTCAAAGCCAGCGTACTCTTTCACAAACTACAGTTGGCGTACAAGGTTATATGTAACCTGTTTCTTGCGAAACGGTAAGCTATTCATTTTTCTTACTGGTGGATATTTTGAAACTGAGCTTTTTGGAATGTTATACAGTTAGGGAAAAATCGATAATCCGATTGGTTCAATGATTTCTGAGTTATCAAGTGTCCAACAGCCTTGGTTATCAAAGTTGCAAGGAGGCCGAATATAAGGCTGTTGAAGGGTTATTGATGACAGGCAAGATGCATAGCTTGAGTTCGATAGCTCGTCTATTCACAGCTTGTTCAGTTTCCTAGCGCTTTTGACACTTGGAATTTCAAGGTGGTATCTCGAAAGCGTTCAAAAAAATTGCAATATAAGAAACCTTATATTGCATTTTGTAGCTCGTAAAAATGTATGCCACAAATGTTTGTAAGTCTGCTTGAATAAAGATTTTCTCGAATTTTCAATTTAAATAACTTTTGAGTGCTGTCACACCAGTGGTGATGGAATTAACCCATTGGAACACAATGCGGCGCAAATTTGAGCCTTTGGCGAGGGAGGATTTTCAGATGAGTGAGCTTCCGGCTTTTCCGATCCTCGATTAAGTATCTCCACTACAGAAAAGTCCGCGTACTTCCTTGAAAACGAGAACTGCCGCGTTTCGGAGATAGGGATTTATTCTTTCTAGGAACCGTTGAGCAAGTTCGTCTGTTGTGAAAACCTCTATTATTATTGGGAGACTCGGTTCAACAATTTCTTTAAGAGAAGTGTGGAGCTTTTTGTCGAATATGTACCCTTCCATAGCTTTGTACTCAACCAAATCAGAGATACCTAACTCGATGGCTATATCTGCAATGACTCTGTTGAGTGGTTTGTTATGCAATGCTTTGCACTTCTCGTTTTCGCGAACGTAGATTTTTATGTAGGTACCCACAAACTCGTACATAATCCCCTTTCCCCCTCAGAATCTGAACATCACGCGAACAAGGTTTATCCCTGCAAGAGCTCCGCCAAGGCCTAGCCCGAGATTCAAAACAATATTGGCAATGGCTTGCGAATAAAGCGCACTGTTTAAAAGAGCAACCGTTTCATAACTGAATGTCGAGAACGTTGTTAACCCTCCCATAATACCCGTGGTTAAGAATAATCTGACATCGTAATTTAGGTCTGCATGTAGGGAAAATTCTAAGATTAGTCCAAGGAGAAAACTTCCAAGCACGTTCACTAAAAGTGTTCCTAACGGTACGAATGAATTCGGGAACTTTTCGTTTAGCCACAAAGAAATGAAGTACCGAAGAACACTACCAACCCAACCACCGATGCCAACAGACATAAGTTGCAGTAAGTGCATTAGTGTTCCCTCACTATCTTATATTCTGAACTCATTAAGCCAGGACATAATAATTCTTGAAGCAGATTATGATTAGTAAAAACTTAGAATCGTTGGATTTTAGGTTTTACTTCTGTCTATCTATATTTATTTTGTCATGGATACTAGCATCGGCTAACAAAAGTATCATAGGATACCAAAACTTCATCACGATTCTGTTCTCAAGTGATACACTGTGGTATAATCTTTAAAGTGGCAAGCATGGGGTCAAATCTTTGTGAACTTTCGAAGTGTGTTTGAAAGTTATCTGCAGTTCACATGCTACCTGGTTGTAATTATACAACTTGTTGAGTTGTATGAAAAGAGGAGCTGATTTGAATGAACGCTCTTGAATTTTTTAAGTCTTATGAGTACGTTAATGGGTCAGTAAGGATGAAGTACAGATTGTTTGAACCAAATGTGGAAACTGGTAGAAAGTATCCACTTGTGGTGTTTCTACATGGTGCTGGTGAACGAGGAGACGATAACGAAAAACAAATTACGGCTAATGAAGGGGCCACGGTCTGGATAAGGCCCGAGGTTCAAGCCAAACATCCATGTTTTGTTCTGGCACCACAGTGTGCACAAGATGGTTACTGGGGTACATCTTTTCGAGTGGAAAAAGATCCGCACAAGTTGATACCAAATTTTTATGTTGCAACTGTGTTGTTAATTATCGAGGACCTTCTTAGCAAAGCTCCCATTGACGAAGATCGAATTTACGTCACTGGCTTATCGATGGGAGGCTTTGGCACAATCGCACTGCTGACGCTAAACCCACAACTTTTTGCAGCAGGAGTTGTAGTTTGCGGTAGCAGAAATCCCGAACGATTGCATCGGATAAAGCACATTCCCTTGTGGTTATTTCATGCAGAAGATGACGATGTTGTCCCCGTAACATATTCGAGACTCTTGGTCCAAAAACTCAAAGAGCTCGGAGCGAGAGTGCTTTATACAGAGTATCCAGCTGGTTACATGAACTCTCTTGGTTTACCACCACATGCAAGCTGGGTACCGGCCTACAGAACTCAAGAAATGATATCTTGGCTTTTTGAGCAGAAACGTCGCGAAGAATGACGCAAAGCTCTTACACCTTTAAAACTCGGCTAAAGCGCTCGGCAATTTCGTCAAGCTCATCATTGGAAACGTTCAACGGCAGCAAGAACCTAATAGTTTTTTCTCCAACAATGTTGACCAATAGTCCCTCACTTAAGAACTCCTCCTTTGTCACTCGTTTTTCCAGCTCCACACCACGCATTAATCCCAAACCGCGAACCGTACCAAATTGTGAGAATATTTCCTTAAAAGCCTTTCCAATATTCGTAACGTGTTCTAGTAGCTCAGCAGTTATCATCTGCAGTATTACACGTCCTGCTGCTAAAGCCACAGGATTTGGTGCAAAAGTAGAACCATGTTCACCGGTTTCGAAGATGTCGGCCAACTCACCAAGCATTAGACAAGCTCCAAGTGGGAGACCTCCTCCGATTCCTTTTGCAATGGTTACTATGTCTGGGTCTAAATCAAAATGTTGGTAGCCGTAGAATTTTCCAGTTCGTCCAAGACCACTTTGAACCTCGTCGGCAACAAGGAGAAAATTGTGCTTTTTTTGGTAAAATTTGATAACCTCAACCACTTCCCCCGGTATCATGTTCAGTCCTCCACTTCCATGAATAACTTCGAGAAAAACTGCATCAACCGTTTCCGCTTTCATGAATACCTCGACTTCTGAAGCGTTGTATGGTAGAAAAACAACCTCAGTATCATGTTCTATAAAAGGTATTCTTATTCTCTCAAAGCCCGTAATCCTTAAGGCACCCAACGTTCTTCCGTGAAAATTCTTGACAAAGCTCACGATCTTACCCTTTCGTCTGTTCCTCTTTCTGAATTTTTCAATTACCTTCAGCGCACATTCGATGCTCTCTGCTCCAGAATTCGTAAAGAATACTTTCCCACCTTTTCCAGTTTCAGAGATAAGTCTACGAGCAACGTACTCAGCATCTTCGTCGAGAAAGAAGTTCGACAGGTGGACGTACCGTTCCATTTTTTCCTTCATAGCTCGAATGACATTCGGATGGTTGTGCCCAAATAGAAGTACACCGATACCCATGAAGGTATCAATGTATTCCTTGCCATCAAGATCCCAAATTCTTACTCCTGATGCGTTACGCACCTTAATTGGAAATCTGATGTACGTGTCGGCAAGATAGGCCATCCTCGTCCCTCCGCTCATCTTCCAATTCGCTTGACGTTTCCTGTCATTCTTCAACAAGCGAGAAAGCATAGCATATTTTTTCCACAAGTTTTTGAGCGTGTTCTTCAGGTACAAGAAGCGAGATTTTTATTTCCGACGTAGTCACTATTTCCGGTTCTATTCCCTCTTTGGATAGGATTTCCAAGAGTTTTGAAGCAACTCCGTAACTTGAACGCATCCCCGTACCAACAACCGTAATTTTTGCAAAACTGCCATAAAAATGATACTTTGCTCCATAATCGCTGAGCGTATCATCCAGCAATTCTTTTATTCCATCAAGTTTATCCGGAACAACGGTGAATGAAATGTGCGTTCTTTCGCCATTCTTCACCAAAGAAATCATGTCCACGTTGATTCCCCTATCAGCAACACGTTTAAAAATATCCGAGACAACCGTGGCATCGCTGGTCAGATCGGTTATGGTGACTTTCACTTGGTTTTGCTCAAGGCTAACACCAGTTACAACCGGTTCTTCAAGCCATTCTGGAAGCCTGTCCACCACCCACGTTCCCTCCTCTTCTATGAAGGATGAACCACAATAAATCTTGACACTGTATTTCTTTGCAATTTCTACAGCTCTCGAGTGAAGTACTTTCGCTCCAGTAGCTGCAAGCTCGAGCATGTCATCGTAAGTGATATAAGACCATTTCTTTGGACGGCTAACAAGTTTAGGATCGCAACTGTACACACCGGGAACGTCGCTGTAGATCTCGCAGTCACATCTCAGTTTCGCAGCTAAGGCTACCGCAGACGTATCAGAGCCTCCCCTACCAAGTGTGGTATAATGACCATCTTCTGTAATACCTTGGAAACCTGTAATAACCAATACATCGTGTTCCTTGAGGTACTCTTTAAGATTGGGTAGGTTTATATCCAGAATACGCGCGTTTGTGTGATGTCTAGTGGTGAGTATTTTCGCTTGAAACGCGTTAAGAGATATTGCTTTGACCCTAAGATCCTTTAGAGCCATTGCAACCAGTGCACACGAGACCTGCTCACCCGTGGCAAGTAACATGTCGAGTTCCCTTTCATCCGGTCGATTTGAAACGCTCTTTGCAAGTGCAATTAACTGGTCTGTTGTTTTTCCCATAGCTGAGGCAACAACAACTACTTTGAATCCGTCACGCACTTTTCTCACGATACGATTTGCAACATTCCTGATTCGCTCTGGATCAGCAACCGATGATCCACCGTATTTTTGAACGATTACTTTCAAGTCCGCCCACCCCCAGCACTATCTCCTCTAAGAATCTCCAGAATCTGTGTCTTACTTTCGGTCTTTTCGTCAACGGTTTTTATAACTCTGGCAGGTACACCCGCAACTACTGTTCGTGGTGGTACGTCGGTGACCACAACGGCACCAGCTGCGACAACCGCACCATCTCCAACCTTCACACCTTCCAATACAACTGCGTTCGCACCGATGACTACACGGTCACCAATAACCACCGGTTTGGCACTCGGAGGTTCAACCACACCGGCAATAACACTGCCAGCGCCGATATGACAATACCTACCTATCCGCGCCTTGGCACCGATTACAACGTTCATATCTATCATCGTGCCTTCACCAATGACAGCTCCTATGTTGATGACTGCCCCCATCATGATAATCGCGTTATCGCCTATTTCCACATATTCTCGAATAATTGCCCCTGGCTCAATTCGAGCGTTGAATTTTGAAATATCGGACAGAGGAATTGCAGAACGTCTGGCTAAGTATTCCACTTTGTAGGTGTCGACAATTCCACTCTCGAGAATGGGACGGATAAATTCATAATTTCCAAGGAAAATACCAAAATCTCTTCCACCCACAAATTCAAACTCAGTTCCGTATCCTTCGAAGCTTTTAAGTAATGCGAGATTTGAAAAATCACCAGAGGCGTACACTCTTACAAGATCTCTCTTCTTGCTCCTGGTAATAAGTTCCACTATCTCCTCGCTCGTCAATTCGGTCGGATGTTTTTGAAAGTTACTCATCGTGGTATTGATATGCGTCTTTTTATCCATGCTCGATACCTCCTTCGAGAACATCCAGGAAGTTGTAGAATCCCTTTTTTACCTTCAAACAGAAGAGAGCAGCTCTTCTTGCACCACTTGCAAAAACTTTTCTTGATATAGCCGAATGTTTTAGCTCAAAAACTTCGTAAGTGTTGGCAAAGTAAATAACATGCTCCCCAAAAACTCCACCTATCCTTAACGAACTTATCGGCACCTCTCTACCGACTTCGTGTTTTAGCATAATGGCAGTGCCAGATGGTGCATCCTTTTTTTGGTTGTGATGTGTTTCAACAATCCAGCAATCCCAACCTGCGAATAGATGAGAAAATTCCCTCAGTAGCTTCTGAAATATTGCTATTCCCTCTGAAAAATTGAAGCTTTGGACGACCGCAACTTGTTTCCCCAGTTCCCTAAGTATTTCAAAGTGTTCTTGAGTGAGTGCAGTTGTTCCTATGACCAAATGTGCCGAATATCTTTTACAAAGTTCAACGGTCGTTGAGACAGCACTAGGGGAAGAAAAATCAACAATGACCTCGGGAGTGCCTCTCTCATCAAAATAATCAACATCAACTTCAAGAACAAGCTCATCCCCATGGCTCGAAAAAAGTTCTCTTAACTCTCTTCCCATCTTACCCTTCGCACCAACAATACCGTACCTCATGTTCCCAACTCCTTTAGAACCTGCGAAAGCTTATCGATCGTCTGTGGCGAAGCTGGAACGAGTGGCAACCTTAGCTCGTTTTGGATGAAACCCATAAGTGAAAGTAGTGCCTTCACCGGGATTGGATTTGTTTCGATGAAGAGTAGTTTCATAAGTTTAAGGTATCTGAAGTGAATCTCAAGGGCCCTTTTTACATCCCCGTTTAAAATTGAGTGGGTCATTTCAACCATCGCTTTTGGTATAACGTTGGAGGCTACGGAAATCACCCCCTTTGCACCAGCGCACATTGTGTGAAACGCGCGGTCGTCGTTACCCGAGTATATGTAAAAGTTCATTGCCCAAGTCAGACGGTAGATCTCATCCGATTGACCTACATCGGGGTTTGCTTCTTTGATTGCCACGATATTTGAACAATCTGATGCAAGACGTGCAACGGTCTCAGGCAAAATGTTCACACCGGTTCGTGAGGGAACGTTGTAAATAATGATGGGGATATCGAGGCGTTCGGAGAGAAATCTGTAATGAGCGTATAAACCCTCCTGTGTTGGTTTGTTGTAGTAGGGCGTCACTACCAGTACTGCATCCGCACCATGTTGTTGTGCGTTCTTGGAAAGTTCGAGAGTTTTTCTCGTATCGTTTGTCCCAGTACTTACAATGACTTGAATAGCAGGCCCACAAATCTCTTTCGTCAGGGAAGTCAATTTATTTCTCTCGTCAACAGTTAGTGTTGCACCTTCTCCAGTTGTACCCGCGACAACAATTGCATCCACACCATTCTCCACTTGCCATCGAACAAGTTTTTCGTACGCTCGATAATCCACCTCTCCATCCTTGAAAGGAGTAACGATCGCTGTACCAACTCCACAAAACATCCTCCAGCCCCTAACATCACTCATTCACTACACCCCCCGAAAGATAGAGCCTATCAGTTTCAAAATGAACCTTAAGTGATCCTCCACGAGTGGTAATCTGTACAGTAAAGTCATCGAATGTTTCATCACGATTCAGACTGGAGAAATCTTCCAATGCGTAAACGTACGCACAGGCAGTTACTCCTGACCCACAAGAAAGTGTTTCACGCTCAACGCCACGCTCGTAAGTACGTACTTTGATGTGTCCTCTGGCAAGAACGTGGAAAAAATTTACGTTTGCGTCGTATTTGCGTCTCAAATCTGAAGCATACTTCATTAAGTGCTCGACCAAATCTTCTTCCGTAAAAACTCCGTTGGACGTAACCCCAATGGTTAGGTGTGAAACACCGACATTTACAAGTTTTCCGGCAAGAATCGCACCGTGGAAAACTTCCAAAATATCTCTATCAATTCTTGGTTTAGGCATTTCTACCTTGATTTCTTCACTGATAATTGCATGTAGGAAACCCACTGATGTTTCAAATCGAAGGTCTCCACAGAGTCCGTATTTATCATGCAAATACCCCGCAAATACCCTCGCACCATTGCCACAAAACGCTGCCCTTCTCCCATCTCTGTTGAAGTAGTCCATTCGGAAGTTTAAACCTTCATTGGAACGTTCGACGAAAATAACTCCGTCCCTCTCGCCAACAACATTAAGTACAATTTGAGATTTTTCTTTGTCAGTCAGTGATAATTCGGGCAAAAGCTCTACCACAACAAATGTGTTACCCGTTGCAGTGTATGGAACAATATCCAAAATACCGTCCATTCGTTTCCCTTCTTTCAGTAGCGTTGTGTTACTTGTTTATACGATAAACTCGAACTAGCGTGTTTTAATAAGATTCGAACAGCGTTGGTAGCTGCTCCAACTCTCAAGTTGTCTGCGACAACCCAAACTCCAAATGTATGGGCATCGAATAATCTAATCCGACAAACGTACGTTAAATCGCTTCCAGCCACATCGACGGGGGTAATAATATCATCCGATACCACGACATTCTCCCCACTGGAGATTGTCTCTATTAAATCGGCTCTCGACATGATAGGAAACAGCGTCCGTGCTATGATTGCTTCAGAGTGACCAATTCGGACTGGTACCCTCACGGTTGTTGGGTAAACACCTAGCGTTCTTGAGTTCAAAATTTTTCTCGTTTCGTTGATCATCTTCCACTCTTCTTGTGATATATCATCCCTCAAATCACCAATCAATGGAATCACGTTGTGAGCAATCCGTTTTGCAAAAACTTTCGGCTCGTAAACACCTGTAAGTTGTTGTTCATATTCGGAAATTCCCTTGTAACCAGCTCCAGAAACGGATTGGTAGGTCGAGACAAAGATTTCCGAAAGTTGATACCTGTCGTGCACTCTATACAGCGCCAGAAGCATTTGAATTGTTGAACAATTTGGATTTGCAACAATTCCGCGATAGCCTTTCAGTAAATACCCGTTTATTTCAGGGACAACAAGAGGAATGGCCGGATCCATCCTGAAAGCTGATGAATTGTCAATTACAAGGTTGCTATAATGCGCGGCAATTGGAGCAAAATGTTTCGCAACCTCGGAACCTGCTGAGAAGAGCACATAGTCATAACCGCGAGCAAAGACGTCTTCAGTAAGTTTTTCTACGGGCAATTCAATCCCCTTAAAGCTCATCCTTTGGCCAGCAGAACGTTCGGAAGCATACAAGTGGAGTTCGTCAATATTTACCTCCGTGTTTTCAAGTACTGCCATCATGTTTCTACCAACCGCTCCAGTTGCTCCCACTATCGCAATACGCATCCGCCTCTCCTCCTCTCTGTTGTGATAATCGAAAAGACGAATTAACGCTCTAATAAAAAAGCGGGCTACAGTTTCATACTGTAGCCCGCTGGTATTTTCTGGCCTTGGCCTGCTTTAGCCTTTATACCAAGCCAAACGCAGGCTGACCACTTCCCAGCGGGCAGCCGCGTTTAGCTTTTTTGCACATGTTCTTTCTAACTTCGAAAAATCCCAAATGGAAGCGTACAGAACTTATCATCCGGCTTTTCCTCCACCAAATTGCGATTTTCTTTGTGATTCATTCTCTATTTTTTGTTTTCTCGTTTTGTTGCTTACATTATATCATAAATCCACCTGGGTGTGTCAATACCTTTTCTTGAAATAAACAAAAATGCCCCGCCGGAGGCGGAGCATTCTTTATATAATTTAGCACCTTCGATTACATCGCATGCTCATCTGTTTGAAAGTCTTCTTTTGCCCAGGGACCTCTCAATGGTTTGTCCTTTGTAATCTCTTCAAGTGCGAGTAACCTTTCGTATCTGGAAGTTACATACTGCTGAAGTTCTTCAATAATTTCTTTCGCGTCAGGTCTTGAAAGAAGTGGTCTGAACCTTCCTTGTGACCTGATGTATTCTTCAACGGGTTTTGGATTGGTAATCTTCTTGGTAACTCTGTAAACACCGCGTTCAACTTCGTAAAGTGGCCAGTAAAGTGTTTCAACTGCAAGTCTCGCGCTCTCAACAGCTTTATCGTCGTTTACCCTCCAGAACCTCACACACGCGGAATGTGCAGCGATGAACGCAGGACCATCGAATTCAAGTGCTTTCTCTATCTTCTTCATGAAATCAATAGGTTCAGATATAGCCACAGTGGCAACGTAGACATTTTCGTGTGCAGCCATAATTTCAACGATGTTCTTTTTGAGCTGAAGTTTTCCCGGGATTTGCTTTCCAACTGGTGCAGTAGTCGTATCGGAACCCGGAGGTGTTGCCCCAGATCTCTGATTACCAGTGTTCATGTAACCTTCGTTGTCGTAAACAATGTAGATAAACTTATGACCACGTTCAACAGCACCGGAGAGTGATTGAAGACCTATATCGTAAGTTCCACCGTCGCCCGCAAAGGCGAAGAAAGCAAGTTTCTTGTCGGGTGGTATCTCTCCGCGCTTTTTCGCAGCCCTGAAAGCCGTTTCGACGCCACTTATCGTTGCTGCCACATTTTCAAACGCGTTGTGAATGTACGGCACATTCCACGCCGTATAAGGGAATATCGTCGTGGAAACTTCAAGACAACCGGTCGCAAGTCCAACTACTGGATGGTATCCCTTCGCTATCGCAGTCATGAGAGCAAACTTTACGACATTTGGAGCAGCGCAACCCGGACACATCCTGTGACCTGGGGTTATCCCAGGATTTTTATCGTGGAACAGTTTTGCAAGCTCTATAGCATTCAGTGGCATTCAGCACACCTCCTCTTTACTCTCTCAAACCAAGGTATCGCTCTTCATCCGCAATTAGGTATCCTTTGAACGCATCTTCGAACGCTTGCCTGATGTGTGCAGGTGTTATGTCTCTACCACCGAGACCATAGACATAGCTACCCAGTTGCGGTCTGACGGCAACTTCGTACAACGCGGATTTAACAGCTTCGTAGAGAGGGGCTTCTGCACCAAAAGATGCAGAACGATCAAGCACTATGACACCTTTTCTACCATTCAAAATTCTTTGAAGCTCGAATTTCGGGAACGGTCTGAAAACCCACGGTTTAACCAAACCAACTTTCTTTCCTTCCGCTCTTAGTTCCTTAATCGTATGCTTAATTGTACCAGCCGTGGAACCGAGAGCAATCATTATATATTCTGCGTCATCGGTCATGTATTCCTCAACCAGATCGTATTTTCGTCCAGAGATTTTTTCAAATTCTTCTGCAACCTGTTTGAATACTTTTGGTACATGTTTCATTGCTTCAATTTGTTGGCGTTTGTGCTCAAAGTAATAGTCGTACAGATCAAGTGGACCGTAGGTAACTGGGTGTTCGGTATCAAGGAGTGAGTACATTTTTATTGGTTTTCCAACAAAACTCTTAACAACGTCGTCATCCAATGTTTCCAGAACCTCGACACCGTGGGAAATGATAAATCCATCGAAGTTTATCATGACCGGGAGCCGCACATCCGGATGTTCGCCTATACGGTAAGCCATCACGGTAAAGTCGTAAGCTTCTTGAACATTCTCAGCCCAAAGTTGTATCCAACCGCTGTCTCTCTCAGCCATGGCATCACTGTGGTCACAGTGGATGTTGATTGGACCGGATAGTGCCCTGTTCGCAACGGCCATAACAATAGGAAGCCTCAATGAAGCGGCAATGTAGACTATCTCGTGCATCAGTGCAAGTCCAACTGCCGCAGTGGCTGTAAAGGCCCTTGCACCGGCTGCTGCAGCACCAACACAAGCACTCATCGCTGAGTGTTCACTTTCAACGGGAATCATTTCCGTATCGACAACACCATCAGCAACGTACTTTGCAAAGTACTCCACAACAGGAGTCTGCGGCGTTATCGGATACGCGGCAACAACATCGGGATTTATCTGTTTCATTGCGTACGCAATTGCTTCTGCACCTGTAAGCGCTTGCTTAGCTGGCATCCTAACACCTCCTCATTCCTCGGCAAAGTCAGTTTCAGGTCTCATGACTATTGCGCGTTTTTCTTCAGGCGCCGGTTGTTTTGTCTTTGGATCAGTGCTCTTTGGACAGACATTTGCACAAAGACCACAACCTTTGCAGTAATAGTAATTATAGCCTCGCATTTTTGGTTTACCATCGACAATCTCAACAACGATAGCTTGGTCGGGACAGTATAGCCAGCATTGCATACAGTGAATACAGTTTTCAGGCTGATAAACAGGTCTCAAGACCCTCCAAGTTCCCGTTTTGTACTGCTTTGCATTGCCGGGTTCCACGATAAGTCCACCGATTGGCAATTCTTTCCATCCCTTCAGTTCAGGCATCGCATCTCACCTCTTCGTATCCCCTGTGAAGTGCCCTGATGTTCTTCTTAACAATTTCTTCACCAAACTTCTTAAGGAACATATCTCTTATCTTTTCTTCGACGTACTTGAGTTCGATAATACCGGTAACTCTAGCAATTGCACCAAGCATAACTGTATTTGGTGTACCCCTTCCAAGTTCTTCTAGGGCAATATCTGTTGCCTTAACAACACAAATCCTCCCTTTGAAACCGGACTTTTGCCTAACCCAAGTGGAGTCTCTTACGGTGTTGACAACCATTATCGTGTTTTCATCCGTTCCAGCAATGATATCCGGGTTTCCAAGGAGGGTATCATCAATAACTACAACAAGATCCGGCTTTTCAACAGAGGAATGGATAAGAATTGGCTCATCTGAAATTCTGTTGAAAGCTTTCATGGGAGCTCCCGTTCGCTCCGCACCGTACTCCGGAAACGCTTGAATGTATTTTCCCATGTCCAAAGCCGCTTCTGCAAGCATTTGCGAAGCACTTTTCGCACCTTGACCAGCTCGCCCATGCCATCTGACCTCAAACAATTTACCAGGCACCTTGCTTACCTCCTTTCAACACAACACCCCGGGAAGTATTCCCGGGGAGTTTTTGAAGCTAAAAATTGTTCGCCTCCGTCACAGTCTTAGGTACATCCGGTAATCTGCGTCGGGAAAGATGTCGTCGACGTACTCAAGCCTCTGCAACTCCCCAATGTCTATATTACCACTCTTCAGCATCTCGTACAAGTTTAAAAATCGTTTCACGTGGGTTTTTGTTCTGTTAACTGCGTAATCAACGCTCGTGCGTGTTGTCATTATAAATGCCCAGTCACTCGATTGTGCAAGTAATAATTCCCTCACCATTTGGTTTAGGACCCTAACCTTAATTGGATCGGCTTCACTTGCATGCTGCTTGGCCATTTCCGTCATCTTTTCGACCATTTCGTGTAGGTGTGGATAAATCCAGTCGTTCGTACCATTCAACCAAACTTCGTTGTAGCCGTTTGCTCCCCAGCTCGAGGCAGCTGGTGTAACAATTTGCACCTTCTCAATCCAATCTACAACATCGCAGGCTCGCACGATTCTCAATTTCGTACTTCTTGCAGCTTCGCGCATGAAATACTCAAGGAAGTAAGGCCCTTCAAACCACCAATGACCGAACAATTCTGCATCGAATGGAGCAACTATAATTGGTTCAAGACCGTCGAAAAGATTGAGTAGGTACTCCACCTGGGCTTCCTTTTTCCGGAGAAAGTCACGAGCATGCTCGTGAGCAACCTGCTTGGCTTCGTCGATATCGTAAAGTTGCTTAGCTTCAAGCGGAAGCTCTTTGGAAGTGATTTTATGGTATTTAATCCCTGTGTTAGTCCTCACACCGCTTGGATCAATGTAGGGTTTTATGTATTCATACTCTCTGTCAAATCCAATATCCCTGTAGAACTCCCTGTACCTTGAGTCACCAGGATAACCTATTTGCGCACTCCAAACCTGTTCGGAACTCTCGGGATCACGTGCAAAAACAAATACATTGTTTGGTGTAATAACCGGGCGGTATACACCGTACCTTGGTCTCTCGTCCGCATACCACAAGCCATGTGAATCGACAAAGAAATATTCAAGTCCGTACTCCGCTAAGTACTTGTCCAAGCCTGGGAAATAAGCGCACTCTGCAAGCCAAATTCCTCTCGGTTTTACACCCATGTGACGTTCGTATGTTTTCACAGCTTGTTCCAATTGTGCACGGATAGCTTGGGGATACTGTTCCATAAAAGGTAGGTAACCATGCGTGGCGTTACAAGTTATGATGTCCAAGTACCCTTTTGACATGTAATCCCTGAATGCAGCTAGCAAATTACCCTTGTAAACGTCTCTAAATAGATGTAGTGTCTCTTGGAAATCTTCAAGATAAAACTTTGCCATTTTGTGTTTCAATGGATGCTCAAGCGCCGTTCTTTGGACCTCTTTTCCCGCAAGTTCTATCAGCTGCGTTAGTCTTCTCTCGTATTTTCGCTGAAGGTCTGGATGGGCGAGCATTTCCATCAGCGGTGGGGTAATCGACATGGTGAGTTTAAAAGGTACTCTATCTCTTTCAAGGTTTCTGAACATTTTCAACAACGGTATGTACGTTTCCGTCATTGCCTCAAACAACCACTGCTCTTCCAAGAAAAACGGATACTCTGGATGATGAACGTAAGGCAAATGCGCATGAAGGACGAAGACTATTTGACCACGCGGCATACTTATATCCCCTTCCCACTGAGTTGGAATACGCTGATGCTACCGACGTTGGAAATGCGAAAAAGATGTTCTAATCCGTGAGGCGAACCTGGAACACGCTCGATGATTGGCGTGAGCATTCCAGCAGCCGGAGTTACAATCCTTCTATGTTTTCTTAAATCGAGCCAGCGCTCTCGCGTCGACGAACTTGGAGAATTTGTTGGTACTTTGCACAGATTCGAACGGATAATGGATACGTATCGTCCTTCAGCATCGTAGTATCCGATTTCTCCGAGGTAATGCGCTCCGGGCATGGGGATGTTTAAGTAGTAGTTCCTGATAGACAAATCAATCGGAACTTCAAATGTTCTGTGAGCGTTGGTACCATCAAACTCAATGAAGGTTACATCATAAACACGGAGGACAAGTTTTCGAACGTTGCCAGAAGCAAGGAATCTTCTGTTCTCTTCAGAGAAGTCCCAGTACAGGTGGATCCAGTAAGGATTGACCGGCATGGCAACGAGTTTATCTTTGTTGTAAGTTTCCGGAAGGTTTAAGTCCTCGCGTACAGGAACCTGTCGTTCGGCAATCCGCGTTTCAACTTGCGCACTACCCATCGAAGAAACGTTCACCGGAGTTTGGTCGCCAAGTCTGACTCTTTCAAGAAACTTCTCAATCATGCGCCGAACATCGTTTTTCGTCATCTGCTTTCTTACAGGAAGACCGAGTTCTTTAGCTTTGGCTTTCAGTTCCTGGATCGTCAAGTTCTGCTTGAGCCATTCCTCAAGCTCTTTCCACATAGGTCCACCCCCCTACAGTAAAAGTCGGTTGGTTTTATTTCACCTCAGCTGAAATTATAGCACCCTGAACAGTGTTGTAAAATGTTGTACTCAATATGAAAATAACATTTTTTGAACATTAATTGGCTCTAATAAGTACTTTTTCTGGTAAAAAGACATATTACAACACTGTTTCGTTTTTTGCTTTCTTCCTCATCGAAATTACAGTTGTTATGGGCAGTTGGCTGGTGAGTACTGATAAATAAAAAGCCCGGTCTTAAACTACTCTAAGGCCGGGGACAAAATAAGGGGGTTATTAAATTCGTTTTTCGATGAAATAAGAAGAAAGTTCTCATTCAAGGATTCTTCTCAAAAATTCTTTAGTTCTCTGTTTTTGTGGCTGCTTTAATATCTGTTCCGGCGGGCCTTCCTCCTCAACAACACCGTTGCTTATGAATACGATTCGGTCGGCAGCATCGCGTGCAAATCCCATTTCGTGGGTAACCACCAGCATGGTCATACCACTCTCGGCGAGGTTTTTCATTACATCCAAGACTTCTCCCACTAATTCTGGATCAAGAGCAGAAGTTGGTTCGTCAAAAAGCATAACCTCAGGATCCATCATTAAAGCTCTCGCAATCGCAACGCGCTGTTTCTGACCTCCTGAAAGTTGCTCTGGAAAGGCGTAAATTTTGTCCAAAAGTCCTACTCGTTGAAGCAGCAAGTGTGCTTTTTCAATGGCCTGCTCTTTAGACATGTTTTTAACTTTGATAGGAGCTAAAATAAGGTTTTGTAAGACATTCATGTGCGGAAAGAGATTGAATTGTTGAAAAACCATACCAACACGCGTCCTAAGCTTGTTGACGTCAATCTGCTGGATATCAACCCCGTCAAGAAAAATTTTTCCACCTTGATACTCTTCAAGTCTATTGATACATCTTAAAAGGGTGCTTTTACCTCCACCGCTGGGACCAATTATAACGATAGTTTCCGCTCTCCTTACTGAAAGATTTACACCCTTCAGAACTTCAAGGTTTCCAAAACGTTTGTGAAGATTCTCAATTCTTAAAATTTCTTGGGAGGCTGCCGAATTTGTGGCCTGCTGATTCATCCTACCGAGAGCCTCCTTTCGGCATAGCGCACAATTCTTGAGATGACGAGGGTCATTATAAAGTAAATGAACGCGATACCAAAATAGATGGAGAAGGTTTGGAACGTCCGGGAAATGACGAACTGGCCGCTTCTCATCAGTTCCGATACACCTATTACCGATGCTAGCGAGCTGTCTTTTGTAAGGGTGATAAACTCATTTCCCAGAGCTGGCAGGATGTTCCTGAACGCTTGAGGAAGGATTATATACCTCATAGATTGCCAATGTGTGAGCCCCAATGACCTTGCAGCTTCGTACTGACCACGAGGAATAGACTGTATTCCAGCCCTTACTATTTCCGCAATGTAGGCTCCACTGTTCAAACCGAGCGCAGTAACGGCTGCAGGATATGGTGCAAGTTGTATTCCCACCTGAGGCAAACCGAAGTATATAATTGATATTTGAACAAGCAACGGTGTTCCCCGCAAGAATTCAACATATGCTGTACATGGGTAATTGATTATCCTATAGCGCGACAGCCGTCCCATACCGATAAACGTTCCCAGTATCAAGCCAATGCCAACGGAAAAAGAGGTCAGTTTCAGCGTTTCCCACGCACCGATCAGCAAGAAATTGAAGTTCTTAAGAAGTTCGTAAAAGGCCTCCACCATCCCACTCCCCGTTAGTCAACACAGTTTCAAACTCTAATATTCATTACAAAAAACGAGACACGCACTAGAGCGTGTCTCATCAAATGCTCAGAATCTTTCTACTGGAATTACTCGAACCACTTCTGAATCAGCTTGTTGTAAACTCCTGTGGACTTGAGGATGTCAAGTGTCTGATTCACAAAATTTAAAAGTTCCCTGTTCCCTTTCTTCACAGCTATTCCGTACGTCTCCCCAGTATCAATAACCGTACTTAAGATGAATTTAGGGAATTTTTTAACGTAAGCTTTCGCCGGAGCCTCATCAAGCACCACCGCATCCACCCTACCGTTTTGAAGCTCAAGAAAGGCATCGGTGAACTTCTGGAACCTTACGACTTCTATACCTTTTACCTCACTTACGACCAGGTCGCCCGTTGTTCCAAGCTGTACCGCCACCTTTTTACCAACCAGATCATCGATCTTCTTGGGTTGGAACTTGGAATCTCCGCGCACAACAATAGCTTGGTTGGCTTCAAAATAAGGCTTAGAAAAATCTACAACTTTTGCACGTTCTTCAGTAATAGTCATGCCGGCAATAATCAGGTCAATCTTACCTTGCTGCAAAGCTGGAATGAGACTGTCAAAAGGTAAGCTGACGATTTCGAGTTTTACCCCAAGTCTCTTGGCAAGTTCATTTGCAATGTCGATATCAAATCCAACAATTTGATTCTTCTCATCCACGAATTCAAACGGTGGGAATGTCGGTTCAGTGCCAATGATCAACTTGCCACGCTTTTTTATGGTGTTCAAACTTTGCGGGAAAAAAACTGTTGCTACTAATAACACAACCGCAAGAACCGCAAGACCCCTCTTCAACATCCGTCATCCCCCCAAACGTTATTGAAGAATTAGAATTGCGCTGTAACTTTCCAGTATAAGCGTTCGCTTCCGTAGCTTATCGAAGCGTTGAAAAACGGGAACGAAACTCCCCCTCCAAAGACCCAGTTACCCTCCTTCTGCGACAAGCCTACGTACAACAAGTTGCTCAGTGGAAGTGCTAAAGCAAATTCATAGTCAAAGGTACCCTCAAGCGCACTTTTGATACTCTTCAGAAGAAAGTGGAAGTAGAAATAGCCATTTTCGTAAGACTCGAGTTTAAGGCGTAGTTGTGCCTCCAACCAGTCTGGGTTTTCAACGATAGATATCCTCCCATTTTTTATTTCAAGAAGTGTCTTTGGAATGTATGAAAGCTCAAAGCGACTCCATGAGTTAACAAGTTTCTCAGTTTTTCTCGTAGAAATAAGGCCAGCACCAACCTTGAGTTCAGAGTAACTTGCAGGGTTGAAAATGTTGCTCGGATCAGTCTTAGCGGAAATTCCCATGTACAGCTTGCCAAGATTTACGCCTGCCGCAATGTACAACTCCTTTGAAAATGTCCAGTTACCGTTATCGAAGGAAAGAATAGTTCCAGCTGATAGATTCAGTCCAAAGCCAGAAATATGCCCCTCAACACCCGTATAAAAACGATTCGAACAACATTGTAGAGCACTTGCTCTAAAGTAATAAGTTTGAGCAACTGCATTTCCAGGATCTGAGGCGTTAACTAAAGAATTTGTGAAGATGTCGGCGAATATTACAGCTACCGCTAAAATGGTGAATAACAATGTGCCCAACCTTTTCATGATGTTCACCTCCCGCAAGTTCAAACATTAGTCGCTCTAATGCTTCTCTATTTGTGTAAGATCACCAATTCTTAGAAAAAGTTCGTCCAAATTTTTGAGAAATCCGAGTCTGTTTAGCCTGATGTCCTCTTCTTCTACCATAACAAATACTTTATCGAAGTAATTGTCTATAAATGGCCTGAGTCTTATGAGTTCTTCCAAAGCTTCTTTGTAATTCAGATGTTTCAAAGCCTCAAGTACTTTCACTTTGGTATCAAGATACTTTTCAAACAATGTTTTTTCCTCTTCCTGAACGAATTTAGCTGCGTCGAACTCCGTGGAAGCGTGCTTTTTGCTTATGTTATGTACCCGTTCAAAACCAACTATCAGATGCTTGAAATCCTCCGTACCCACGAGCGCTGCTATAGCCTGTGTTGATAAAATACCACGAATCGGTATCTTCCAAAGATGTTTTGTTGCACGCGCAATGTCGTATCTGATCTTTGAGTTATACAGTTCGAACCTGGTTTCAAAAAACTCAATAAGCTCTGTGGGTACTGTTTTTCCAAGCAACTTACAGGCTTCCGTTAAAAGTTGGTCAAGGTCCAGTAACCACTCGAATTTTTCGGTAATCTTGAAGATATCATCTACTTTGCTTCTTAAACCATACGGATCTTTTGAACCTGTTGGGATGTTTCCGATGAGGAAATTACCAACCACGGTGTCAATCCTGTCAGCAATACCTACAACCGCGCCTGTTATTGTATCAGGGTCTCCGGAGTAATGTTCCTCTATACCAATCGCAACTTCTTCGGGTTCACCGTCTTTAAGTGCGTAAATACGCCCCATTGTCCCTTGAAGCTCAGGGAATTCGTAGACAACATGCGAACCGATATCTGCCTTGCACAACTTAGCTGTCCTTAATATTTTACCACTAAGTTTCTGCAATCCCAAAGCGTTTATTATAATCTCTGAGAGCTTCTCAATTCTTAAAACCTTATCGTAAAGCGTTCCAAGCTCCTTTTGGAATACGATTTCTTTCAATTTCTCGTTGAAATTTTCGAGAGGTACTTTTATATCCTTTTCATAATAGTACCTTGCATCTTCCAAACGAGCATTTATAACTCTCTCGTAACCCTTACGAGCATTTTCATTAACATCCTCCGGTTTGTCGATGAAAGCCACAAACGTGTTCGTTAATCGTCCTTCCTTATAGGTTGTGAAAGCACGTTGATGGTGCTTTATGGTGGTTCTTATGAGTTCTTCCGGTAGGCTCATGAATTTTGGGTCAAACGTTCCGGAAATCAGTTTTGGATACTCAGTTAGGATCGCAACTTCGTTAATTAGATCTTCGTCTTTGTCTACGCTCAATCCACTCTTCTCGAATTCAGAAAGCTGAGATTTTATGAACTCTACGCGCTCACTCATTATCGGGATTACGTAAAATTCCTTCATTTTACGAAGATAATCCTCAATACTCAAAACCTCAAAGTAATCATCTTTGACAAAACGGTGCCCGTTGCTTTTGTTCGAGCTATTTAATCCGAACAATTCGAACTCAACAACTTCACCGTTGAATATTGCCAATATATGATGTGGAATTCTTACGAATTCATACTTGCCATCTCTCCACTTCATTGGCTTTCGAAACCTGAGAGACTCGACTATCTTAGGAACAACCGTTTCCAAAACTTCCTTTGTTGGCAGACCTTCCAGCTTCTTTTGTACGTAGACGTAATTTTCGATAATCTTTACGTCTTCCAGGCTTGCTCCTGTCGACTTTAGAAACCCAAGCAACGCTTTTGTAGGCTGTCCATTTTCGTCGTAAGCAATTTGGACCGACGGTCCTTTTTTCTCAACCAACTTGTCAGCAGATTTGCTAGGCAATCCGCGAAGCCAAAAACCAAAACGCCTTGGCGCGAGTATTATCACTTTTTCTTCGAATGTCAATCCCTCGCTTGAAACGTACCTGTCAATCAACTCATTTAACTGACTGACAATTCCCTGAACTTCGGTCGTAGGAAGCTCTTCAACGCCTATTTCAAGCAAAAATTCGTTTTTTACACCCATTTCTCCTCACCCTCCAATTCAAGGAAAAGCTTTGCACATCTTGTAGCCATACTCCGAATTTCCCTGATAAAGGACTGCCTTTGAGCGACACTAATTGCATTACGAGCGTCCAACAGATTGAACGTGTGCGAACATTTCAAAAGTTGTTCGTAAGCTGGGAAGAGTAATCCAAGAGTTATCAGTTCCTCGAATTCAGCCTTGTACATTTCGTACATTTTGAAGAGGCGTTCGGTATTCGCTTTCTCGAAATTGTAAATTGAGAACTGGCGTTCATTTTCCTTAAACAACTCCCCGTACTTAACGTCCTTGTTCCACATCACATCGAAGACGTTATCGACTCCTTGTAAATACATTGCAATCCTTTCCACACCGTAAGTTATTTCAAGCGGTATTTCCTTCAAGTTGAGTCCTCCAACCTGCTGGAAATACGTGAACTGAGTTATTTCCATTCCATCGAGCCAAACTTCCCATCCGATACCCCAAGCTCCAAGTGTCGGAGATTCCCAATTGTCTTCGACAAACCTTATGTCATGCTCTTCGGGTTTTATGCCAAGTGCCCTGAGTGATTCAAGATAGACTTCTTGAGATCTTTCCGGGTGGGGTTTCATAATAACCTGGTACTGGAAAAACCTTTGCATTCTATTCGGATTCTCGCCATAACGTCCGTCTGTGGGCCTTCTACTTGGTTGAACAAAAGCCACATTCCACGGTCTTTTTTTCAAAACCCCAAAGAACGTTGACGTATGAAACGTACCAGCACCCATTTCAATATCGTACGGTTGTTCAATAAAACATCCTTGACTCGCCCAGAACTCGTCTAAGGTTTTAATCACGTCCTGCAGGTACATGTTACCTTTCCTCCTCTCGAACCTTCCTCAAGATTATAAGCATTATCTTTGTCTCTATTTCCATATCTTTTCCAGCACTACTGCCCAGAGTGGCAGTGTCAAAAGTGAGAGTAACGTACTGAGTGCAACCGATATGCCAGCCTTTCCCGCAGCGTCGCCCTTAAAAGTGCTAACAACCACAACACTGTTCACACCTATTGGCATCGCACATTCAAGAAGGAACACCTTTGACTCCAAGCTTCCCAGTCGCAAAACTCTTGAGGTATTCGTAAGCAAGACGAAAAACAGCATGATCATAGGAATGACTACTAAACGTTCAAAGCTGACTAATACGTAAGTTTTCAAATCCCTTTTGTTAAGCTCTATCCTCGCAATTGAAAGCCCCACCTGGAAGAGAAGAAAAGGTATTGCCATCCCTTTTAGCCACGTAAAATAACTCAAGAACCCAGCCGGTAACTGCTTGTAAGAGATTCCCAATTTTCCGAAAATCCAACCAGCTACCATTGCATAGATAAACGGCAGTCTAAAGACGTTTTTAAGTTCAAGTCTACCACTAATAAATGCCGGTAGTAAGGTGCTTCCAAAGAGAACGTTTACGAAAGAGTATACAACACCGAAAGCCAGTCCACGTTCACCCCAAAGGGCAAGTAAAACTGGATACCCCAAGTACCCAGAGTTGACGTAAACGTTTCCGGTGAAAATAATTTCTCTGTCCGTTGAGTGAAGTCTTGAACTGATGTAGGATATTAAAAACATCAAAAAGAAGCCGAAAGAAAATTTCGCCAGTATTACGTATTCGGGTGTGTAATCGTTCACAAATGCGTACGTGATAACCGGTGCCATCAACCAAGTAGCCACCTTGCTGAAAAGCTCAATGCTGTAATTTTTGAATATTTTTCCGTACGCAAAACCGGAAAAAATCATCAAGAACGATGGCAAAACTGCATTAAACGCATTCTTTATCAGGCTCGTCACCCCTGATTCTCTGTTTTACCATCTGTTTTACCAATTAAGTTTCACGTTCGTACTTAAAGAAAAAGAAACCAACGCAGTGTTATTTCCAAGTTGAGGACGCAACAATGGACGTTTTACATTATCGCTCTCCACGTTTACCAAAACAGAACGGTTCCATACATAGCCAAACTGACCAGAAAGTTTCAATTCCAACCAATCTAGCACCTTCCATGGGACGTAAATTTCCAAGTTCAATCTGTGCTCCAAAACGGGATCATCCAGCAGGTGCGTCCCTGCAGGCGGAGTTGAAAGCTCACCCCAAGCATTTATAGGAGATCGCTCACCGAGAACGACGTACTCAAAATTAAACTTCGCCTGACGAACTCCAAAGAGGTCCTTCGGCACGTATTCAACGTTGAATGCGAGGTTGTTTTCGCCGTACTTGTATCCTACGTAAAGAAACTCCAAAGGCAATATCATGTCTTTTCCATCTTGCTGCTTATATTGAAAATCATTGTAAATTGTATATCCGTAGAATCTATTATTTCCAGATTCACCAGATGGTTGAAAAGTGTATTTGGTTGCTCCCGCATGATGTATGGCCAACCGACCTACCTCAGTGTTAAAACTTGCACCAAAACTCCATGCGATCTTATCAGGATTCTGAAATTCGCTCGGTTTCAGGAACCTGTTCATGTTGATATCATCAATGAGTATCTGTGAGTAAAGGTAAAAATCACTTGTCTTAAAGTCCGCGCAAAATCCCATAATAAAATTGCATTCTCCGATTCCTTCTGGATATGGACGTCCAGCATCCTTAACATACTGGATGAAAAAACCTGGGACGGGATTTGCGAAAAATTCAAAATCAAAATTCTTTCCCACGTATATGTTTGCTTCCTCGTAGCCAAATCGGAAAGCCCCGGCCTTCAGCACGTATGACTTAAAATTCGCTCCCCTAAAACGTTCTTCGGACGGCTTGTGTTCATCTCTTAAATTTGTCAGTTCGAGCCATCTAGAAATATATAGGAACCTCTCATCCTCGTATTTTAATTCGAAAAAATTTCTTGGCAAATGTGTCGAAGAGGCAAACAAAGGATAACTGGATTCGACCAAATCACCGAGATAACCTTTACCAACTGAAATGCTGAAGGGGCTCATACGTAAGGTTAAGCAGCTGTTCCCAAAATCGAAGTAGAAACCACCGTAGTAACTATCCGTAAATGGATCCCGAAAATATCTATCGTTTCTGGCGAGTAACGAAATATTAAGGGAAACTTGAGGGTTTTCATGAGTTACTGAAAACTCCGCAGCAATTTGAACAGCTCCCCCGAATCCGTTGTAAAGGCCGAAAATAGAATTGCCGAACTTTAAGTCTGTGCCAACGCCAAGTGTTAAGCCGTAAAGAATGGTAGACATAAATATGATAAAGTAAATCCCAAGTTGAAGCTTGATAATTATTCGTGAGCTTTCCATAAAACGTTCCCCCTGTGTGTTATTGTCTTAACTTCCGGAGGGACAGTAATTCCTGACTTTATCACCTCAATAATCAGATCCACGGGAAGTGAAGTCTCAAACCACAATTCCTCTACCTCTATCTCTTCCCAGCCCTTATCAGCAAATCTCTGAATGACCTTTTCGATAGCTTTTCTGTACTTTTCGATATCAAGCTGATATTTCATACTGAAACACCTCCTTATCTTTGTTATTCGTTATCAGTTAGTACGCTTCGAACTTTTTTCTTCGGTCGACCAACTTTAGTAATTTTCGATAGCAGAAATAGGCCGTATTCATCCCTCGAAAGGTCAGTTATTTCAACGCACATGTTGTGACCGTTCGCATGAATCACTTTGTTATCACCAATGTACATCATAACGTGACCAGGTAAGAAAAACAAATCACCTGGTACTGGATCCTGCACTGCTTCGCAAAATTCCTCTTGCAGCGAAGCATCTCTCGGAAGGTCCATATCGAAGACATCGTACATCCTGTTTGTAAAACCTGAGCAATCGAATCCGTAAGTTGATGTACCACCCCAAAGGTATGGAACCCCTAAGAACTTTTTTGAGAATTCCGCTATATCATGAGTATCAGGCAAAGGATCGTCAAGCAGTCTAAAGTGACGCCCGTTAGGTAAAACAAAAATATCTCCGTCCACAATCAAACGACTACGACGGGTAGCGTATATTCGACTGCGCCGGAAGCTCTACAGAACGGTACCTTGACCTTAATAACTCTATTAGACAAAAGAAGCCTGTTATATTCTTGAATATCAATAGTTAAGAGCTGATTCTTCTTTGCATAACTCTATAATTGATCCGCACATCACGGACAAGTAATTAATCGTTATCGGTTTCCTCTAAAACTTCCACTACCTCCCCAAAGACCAACTGATGTATCCTTTCAGACTTAAACTTAGGTTCACTTCTGACATCCGCGACAGTATAAACAATCATACCATAGCCGCGCCCCAACAGGCTCACCACCGACTTTCAAAATTGATCGTGCTCAAAGAGATTAAATGTTTCATCGACCATTTTACCACAAAACGTTCATAGAGAGAATACTTAGCTGATTTTTTTTAATACCGTGTCCACCGTATTTCGCTAATGTGCGGGTTACCGTAACCTGTTTCTAAAACAGAATTTTTAATGACTTATGCTATAATTTTAGAAATAGCGTTCAAGGAGGATGAAAGATGCAAACTGCCAAGAATAATTCTGCAAAAAAGTTTATCCTCAAAATTTCCTTGATCGTGATAGCCTCGATACTTGGCTTTTGGAATTCACTGGTAACCTTGGTTGTGCTTTTAATACTCAACGTACCAATCATTCGGAAAACCGTTTTCGGAAAGCTTCCCACGGATCCAGGATTTAAACGATTCGCACGTTTGGAGAGCTACGAGTATATTCCCGGCCGGTTCATCGATATTTACTACCCAGCGGAGTACAAACAAGCGCAGAAAGTGATAATGTTCGCACACGGTGGAGGATGGATTTCAGGATACAAGAAACAGCCCAACAACATGTCGTGGTATAGATTTTTAACATCCCGAGGCTTTATCGTAGCCACGATCCAATATTCGAGGGGTTATAAGGCAGGAATAGAAATTCTAATTTCCGAGCTTGAGAAAGCCATTCTGTTCCTGAATCAGAAGTTCAGAATTAAAATTTCGTTGATGGGCTTGTCAGCTGGTGGTCACTTAGCACTGTTAACCGCATCGAGGAAATACCAACTTGTGGGTAAAGTGGTATCGTACTATGCTCCCGCGGACCTTCTGGATATATGGGAAGCTCCATCAATCTTTGCGCGTATTGCAACACTTGCAACGCTAAAACGCTTGCCAGATAAGGATAGAGCCATCTATGAGAAATACTCACCGGTAAATAACGTTCACGATAATTTTCCACCAACGCTACTAGTACACGGTTTAAAGGACGATGTCGTACCTTACGTGTCTTCGGTTAAAATGTTCAAGAAATTGAGAGAAACTCGCGCACCTGCAAGGTTGCTCCTGCATCCGTTGGGTGGTCATGGGTTTGAATTCGTTCAAAAGGACCCACGCACGGTTGAAATACTGATAAAAACAATCGAGTTCTTGGGGGAATAATTATGGTGAGTTTCGAATACAGCGGTCAAATCACAGACGTAACTGAAGGATTCATATTCAAGGCAAAAAAACTCAGAGTAAAGCTCGTTAAGTTCAGAACACTTTACAGGGCTCCGGAGCGCGGAACGGAGTTTGTTGAATACTATCTTTTTGATCCAAAGGAAGAACCAGCTGGTTTGCTTTTCCTGCTGCACGGTTTAGGAACAACAAACATTCCTTTTATTTTGTGGATGGCCACCCATCTTGCAAACGCTGGGATTCGCGTGGTAGTCCCCATCTTACCAGGAAACTTTACAAGAGTCGCGCATGGTTCGGTTAGCGGTAAGGATTTCTTTGACCTTAACCCGACACGTGCAACAAAGTTTTGGGAGCAATCTGTAGTCGATGTACTTTCAATTGTGGACTATTTGAAAATAAATTTACAATGGATCGACGATGCCTACATGTTCGGTTTTTGTTTGGGTGGAATGGTTGCGGTAATGATTAACGCAGTTCGGGATGTGTTCAAAAAAACGATTCTCATGACTGTTGGCGGAGAGATGGCCACTTTAATGTGGCATTCTCCAACACTTTCGTTTTTTAGACGCAACGTCGAAAAGATAAGAAAGTCTGAACATTTCAAAGAGTACCTACACGACGCTTCTGCCATGAAAAAAATTTATACTAAGCAACTTGAGACTCTTCAAGACCATCAGGATGTAAAATCCTTTCAAGAAAGCAACGTACATCCCTATCTTAAGCTTGATCCTATTGCGTATGCTAAATACGTTGATAGAAGTAAAATCATCTTCGTGGAAGCACTTTTTGATCGGGCACTCCCACGGAGAAGCAGGAAACTACTTTGGGAGGCTCTCGGAAGACCAAAAAGATATATCATTCCAAGTGGACATGTTACCTGGCTCCCACTGCAATTTTTCGTTGCAAAGTTCGTTCTCAAAGTCATGGGAATTAAAGAACTCAGAAGACACATTGAGTTGGTGAAAAAGGTCAAAGCTGAGGAGAAAAAATAATCTTTGAAGGCTCAGTAGTTTTCCATTTTAAAACACCTGCGCCTTAACTATCTTTTCTGAGCACCGTTCTTGTTGCGACTACATCAGCGCCGGTGTTTAAAATGTTTTCAACCAAAACATCACCCATGTAAACTGGAGCTTTGACCCTCACACGTTTCAGAGCATCTATCAGCTGAAACAAGAGTTTCCTCGGCACAGGCTTATTTGTCTTAACCGATACAAGTTCCATCTCGCCATTTTCCACTAAAACGCTTGTCGTTAGTATTCTATGAGGAGCTATCATCTCTTGGCGCCCATATTCTACACCTCTTTGACACCTATAACCACTGACAATTACTTGTCCGTTCTCATCGAGAGCTACCTCGATCCGACATCCTACAGGGCACATAATACAAACCATTTGTTCAGTTTTTTTCACCGAAACACCCCCAGCGGAAATTATATGCAGCTAATCCAACCTTTGGAATTTTACCTATGACACACGATACGGAAATCCAGAACCGCTTTGAAAATCTAAACACTTAAAATTTCAATCCTCCACTTCAAACGTCATTATACCACCTTTAACTGCCTTGTAGCAAAGATACACAGCAAACGAAAATCCCCGTTTGAAGAAATGCGTTCAGTTAAACTTATATCATTTCGAGCCCTCCAAACAAATGTTCAAGCAGTCTCAACCCTGACCTCAATATCACCCTCTATGACATATCCGAGAATGTCGCTACTAATCTGTGTAGACAAATCATGCGCATGCTCTTTATCGGTAACTATCAACATTCCATACCCCATGTTAAATGTTCTTAGAGCCTCCTCAATTGATACATACTTGAGAACCCAGCGTATATATTTCGGCACTTTACGAATCGCAACTTTAGCCCCTTTTCCCTGTAGAACTCTTTTCAACGCTCTCAGCAACCCACCGCCCGTCACATGAGCAAGACCTTTCACTTTCTCGAAAAACTGAACTACTTCTGAGTAAATTCTCGTTCCTGCTAACAAATCAAAGGGTAATTCTTCCACGGATATGTTTTCGTCTTTAAGTATCTTCCTTATCAAAGACCAACCGTTTGAATGGAAACCGGATGCCGGCAGGCCTATGATCACATCGCCAGGTTCTATAGTCTCAACTGGTAACCGCCGTTTTAAGATACCCACGCAAAATCCAGCAACGTCCCATTCCTGTTCGTTGTATATAGACGGAATTTCGGCTGTTTCGCCGGCAACCAGTGCCATGCCGAGTTTTGAAACCTCCTCTTGCAAAAGTTCGATGAATTTGTAATGTACTTGGTCTATGTGGTGCACACCTAAGTAATCTACAAACGCTAAAGGCTGACCCCCAACACAAATAATATCGTTGTAATTCATCGCTATTAGATCCTTCGCCGCATCTCGTAATCTTCCGTATTGTATTTCAAGAAGAAGTTTCGAACCTATTCCGTCTGCGGTCAAAACTATCGGAGGAGTTGTGATATTTAGTATCGTTGCATATCCGGTTGGCTCTCTCATAACCCAGCTTGGCAAATGCACTTTAGACTTTATGAAATCGGTGAACTCGTCGTTTCTGTTAACATCTACGCCAGAACTTGCATATGTGTATTTGTTGTCCATTTAAATCCCTCCATCAAAGAGATGCAATATCCGTCCTGAAAAACATTCCTTCAAAACGAACCCTTGAGACGTTACGATAGGCCTCTTCCCTTGCTGTTTCCAATGTTGAGCCTCTACCCATCGCGTGCAGTACACGTCCACCAGAGACGTAGAACTTTCCATTGCTTTCCGAGACTCCAGCGAAGAAATAAAACCCACCCGGCTGTACGTGAATTTCCTGACCTTTTTTTGGAGATTCCGGATAACCTTCAGAAGCGATTACAACATCAACTGCGTACTGATTCGGAAAATACTCATCAAATGGTTCACCATTGAAAGCTTTAAGTACATTTTCCACGAATAGCTCAGGGGCCATGTAAACGATGGCCTCAGTTTCCGGATCCCCTAACCTTACGTTGAATTCTAAAACGTAGGGGTCATCATCCACCAGCATTAATCCAGCATAAAGGAAGCCCCTGTAGGATATCCCCTCCTGCTCCAAACCAGATAGCGTTCTTGCAAAAATATCTTCTACCTTGGCCTTGAGTTTATCGTCGATTTGTACAGGTCCGTAAGAACCCATACCTCCCGTGTTTGGCCCCAGATTTCCAGTAAATGCACGCTTATAATCTCGCGTGAATGGAAGTAGAGCAAATCTACGGCCTTGGATGATACTGATCGCTGACAACTCTTTCCCTTCCAAAAATTCCTCGATTACAAGTTTTCCACCAACCCCTTTGACGAACTCTCCTCTCAGCATCTTCATTCCAATATCGTATGCAAATCTTTTCTCCTGTGCTATCACAACACCTTTTCCTTGCGCCAGCCCATCGAGTTTTAGCACAAAAGGTGGCGTAAAGTTCTCTAAAGCTTTCAGCAAACTCTCCTCGTTTGTAACCGTTTCATACCGAGCTGTCGGGACTCCGTATTTAATCATGAACGATTTTGCAAAAGACTTTGAAGCCTCTAGTAACGCACCCTTTTTATCAGGTCCAAAGACGTTTGGTCTTCCATCCGCAACACCCATTGCCAAAAACTCCTCCGAGCCCGGAATTACAAGATCGTATTCCTTTAGAGTTTCCCAAGATTCGATCTTTACATTCCTCCCACACCGAGCGGTTCCAGGGTTACCGGGATAAAAATCAACCTGAAAACCACTTTGCGCAAAAGCCCAACCTATTGCGTGCTCGCGCCCACCACTGCCTAGCACAAGTACTCTTTTCACAGGTCCACCTCCAACAGCGCCATTAGTGTCTAAATACTCTAATTGGTGATTTGTAGAACGAGATTCCGGCTTTTTGGGCATACTCCAAAACTTCTTGGTCCCTGATAGAACCGAGTGGAGCAACAACACATCTAACTCCAGCATCAATTAAAACTTCCAAGCTGTCGGTGAACGGGAAAAACGCATCGGAACACGCAATCGCACCCCTGGCTTTTTCACCGGCCAACGTAACGGCAATCCACGCTGCCCTTTTTCTTGAAGGCTGACCTCCGCCGATTCCCACGGTAACGCCGTCTCTTACAATGATTATTGCATTTGATTTAACACCCTCTGCAACAATTAGGGAAAAGAGGATTTCGTTGATATCGTAAGGTTGTCCGAAAATGAGCTCTGGTATTCCCTCAAACTTGCGTTCCGAAATAAGAAGACTACCAAACGCGAGTTTACCGTTGAAGGGTATATAATCCCTAGGTTGTATCAACCTTACTTTTTTCTTTGAAAGTACTCTCACAGCCTCCTCTTCGAAATCAGGTGCGACGATAACCTCGAGATAGTTTTTTAGAGATTCAGCAATCTCCCGGTTTATTGGAAATGAAGTGGCAAGTATTCCTCCGTAACTGGACTCCGCATCTGCTTGTATTGCAAGGTTCACACATTCAACACGGGTCCTACCGGGTACCAGATACGCCGCACCACATGGGTTTTGGTGTTTCACAACAACCGCACCGCCACCGATGCGGCTTAAATTCGATGCAACTATCCACGCTGCTTCTGCATCAAGTATGTTGTTGAAAGATAGTTGCTTTCCCTCGTGAAGAACATCAAAAGCAGGTGCTCCGTAAACAAAGGACGCTTCATGAGGATTTTCACCGTATCGAAGATCCATAGAAATCCTCTCAAAACAAATTTTTTTCTCCTCAGCAAAGGCCATCACAATCCCTCCTCGTTGAGCCAACGAAACTTGCGGCCCACAATTTCGAACGGTATGCTAAGCAAATCACGTATGACCTTCCAGTACCACTCGTGTTCGATTCGGTGAATCCTTTCCTCAAGTTCTTCCAGACTCCAAGCCTCATCAACATCTATCGACTTTTGGAAAATGATTGGCCCTGTATCTATTCCCTTATCAACAATGTGTATGGTCACACCCGTTACCTTAACACCGTAGTTGTAGGCTTGAGTAATTGCATCTTTCCCAGGGAACGCAGGTAGCAGTGAAGGGTGGATGTTAATAATCCTTGGAAAGTACTTCTCCACAAGATTCTCCGGAATTATTTTCATGAATCCAGCAAGGACAATCAAATGCGGTTCTATTTTATCCACTATCTCCTCAAAATTTTGATACCAAGGTTTTGACAAAACATAACTTGGTATTCCAAAGAGTTTCGCAATCTCCAAAGCACCGCATTGACGATCAACAACAAGACACTCGAGGCTAACATTCAATTGTCCATCATTAATCATTTCGACAATCTTCTTGAAATTAGTCCCCTTCCCAGATGCAGCAACGATTATCTTGGGTTTTACCGAGTCGGATATTCCAGGTCGAAACAACCTGTACATATTCCTTTCACCCCACAATTTTCGAATACTTTCTTGAACCCCTCCACGGAAAGGTAGAAAATGTGGTCGGCACCTATTGCTTTCTTTAGCTCCTCGACTTCTAAGTTCGAAGCTATCAGCTCACTGCGTCTTGATGTATCTATACCGTAATAACACGGACCCTTGACCGGTGGTGAATGGATGCCAACAAAGACTCTCTTTGCCCCTGCTTCCCTAACCATTTCCACGATAATCCTCATTGTTGTTCCGCGAACAATTGAATCGTCTACGAGTATCACTTCCTTACCCTCGATCACTTTTCTAATCGGGGCAAGTTTTCGTCTAACGATATCTTGCCGGTCACGTGGCATGATAAAGCTGCGTCCCAGGTAATGATTGCGTATTAACCCGAGTTCCAAGGGAATACCGGAGGAAAGACTGTAGCCGAGGGCTCCAGAGAAACCGCTGTCCAGTACTGGAACAACAACATCAGCATAAACTTTGGACTCCTCGAATAACCTCTCTCCAAGCTTTTTCCTGAGCTCGTGAACATTCACTCCATAAAAACTACTATCTGGGCGTGCAAAGTATACAAATTCAAACGAACAAAATCGATCATTTCGTTCTGCGAATTTGATTACCCGGGGTTCTCGCGTTTCCTCACTAAAAACAACCATCGTTCCAGGTTCTATTTCGCGAACATCTGAAGCACCGATAGCAAATAAAGCCGAGTCCTCGGAAGCCATCACGTAGCCGTTTTCATAAACACCATAAAATAATGGGCGAATCCCAAACGGGTCTCGTGCAGCGGCGATAAAGGTTTCGTGCATGATTAGAACAGAATAAGCAGCAGGAATCCTCGAGAGGGCCCATTGGAGAGAGTTCAAGGGGTCAGCGTATGGAGCAAGAGAAAAGTAGTGGATGAATAATTCTGAATCTAAAGTAGTCGAGAATATACCACCATTCTCCATCACAAACTTCCTTCTAAGGAGGGCATCGTAAATGTTTCCGTTGTGAGCAACTGCGATGGTACCTTTAAGTGTGTAGGCAGAAATAGGCTGGATTTCGGAAATGGAACCGAATGTGGAGTAGCGAACGTGACCAATACCTTTTGAGCCCTCTAAAAAACGCTCATCAGTCAAAACGGATTCAACCAAACCGAGTCCTTTAACACTCTTGAATCCTTCCAGAACCACACCAGCAGCCTGTTGTCCGCGGTGTTGAAGGGCTAATAATAAATCATGAATTACGTTGTATGAATCTACAACGTTCCATGAGCCTGCTATTCCACACATCCTTATTCCCCCCACGGCCAAACTTCTTTGCTTTTCTTCTATTTTATTTTGCTAGTTCGGATTACACTACCGTGTTCAAAAGCATCCCAATCAAGAACTCCGGCATCTTCATTCCGAACATTAACGCGTTCATAGCCATTGTCAACATTATAATCTGCTCAGACAACTTCTCACGCTCAAGGGGATCTTTTTCGTATGCGAGCTTTCTGTAAAGCTCGTCAATTTTTTGCTGGATTTTCGACTTTCTGATATCCTGATCCGAGCCTCCTTGTTCAGTTTCTCGCACCGTTTCTCCACTGCCCAATCTCTCGTTTTGCTTTGGAACGTAAATCCATACTTTGGTCTTTCCAGCCACTGCGGCAAGAAAAGACCCACGTTTGCGAAGATCGAGATAGATTCCTCCGGATATTATGAACCCACCCTGCTCAGCTGCCTCTTTCTTGAAATCAAGGTAATTTGCTATCTCTTGGTTTAGAACCCGAAGTATGCTCTGGCTCGCCGGTGCGCCAGATGGAATTCCAGGCTCACCCGGATCAAGCTTATAACCCAGAACTGGATTTGAGATAACCGGCTGTGAATACCCTACTCCCGTCAGACTCGCAACAACACCTACCCCATTCTCTCATCTCCGAAAATCCTGAGCCCGGGACAGTAAAATCCTCTCACACAGGATTTTTCGAGATTACCTTTAAAGCTTCCTTCAAAAGCTCAGAGATGTTGTACTTTCTGCCATCTTTAAATGACGCTTTTGCTTGCTTTACTGCCGACTTAGCCATTGTTCGGCTGTAACCGAGTGCAACAAGAGCCTCTATAACCTCTAACTCATTGTTATCGATGCCCGTGAGTTCGAACTCGTCTTTTAGTTCCATAACAATACGCTCCGCAGTCTTTTTTCCAATTCCTGGTATCGTTGAGAGCTTTTCAATATCACCAGCTGCGATCATGTTTGCTAACGTCTCAGGAGATACAGACGAGAGTATTTTAACGGCGGTTTTAGGTCCAAGTTTCGATACCTTAATTAGTTTTTCAAAAAGGCTTCTTTTTTCCTTAGAATCAAATCCGTAGATCGTTATATCCTCCTGTGTTATAACCAGTTTTGTAAAAACGGTAATCACATCTCCGATGAGCGAATCCGCAAAACTTTCCGCATCGGTCATGACCCTGAGAACGATATAACCCAAGTCTATTAGAACGCAACCTTCAGAACGTCCAACAAATTTGCCACTCAAACTTTCAATCATAGCTCATAACCCCATCCCATACTAATTCGTCAAGTTCTAAGTCCAAAAATCTCGAGTGTATTATGGTAAATCTCCTCGGCGATATCTTCCAAATTCTCTCCCAATATCTCGGCGATTGTCATCGTAACGTACACCACGTAAGACGGTTCGTTCCTCTTGCCACGAAATTGTTGAGGTGGTAAGTAGGGGCTGTCAGTTTCGGTGACGATGTTCTTCACTCCTATTATTTTGACTACCTGACGTAGCATTTCGTTCTTGGGATATGTAACTGGACCTCCAATCCCTATTGAAAATCCTTCCTTGACGAACCGTTTGGCCCAGATCGTGTCTCCACTGAATGCGTGCACTATGCCCCCCTTCTTGATGGGCCCCACAGACTTAATTATATCATATACCTCGTTGTATGCATCACGGATGTGAAGTATTACTGGAAGTTCCAATTCGTTTGCAAGCATAAGCTGTTCAACAAAGACCTTCTTTTGCACGTCCGGCGGGGATATATTTCTAAACAAGTCTAGACCTATCTCCCCAATCGCTACCACTTTGTCAGTGGACTTGCATTTTTGTGCCAACTTTTTGAGATAAGCAGACGATACATCCTTCGAATCATGTGGATGAATACCCAACGCAACGTATGCGTTATCAAACCACTTCGCCATTTCCAGGGCAGGCTCAAGATCGGACTCCGAGGTAGAAACGTTTAAGATAAATTTGAGGTTCTTCGAACGCTCGGCAACCTCGTCCCAGTCGTTCTCAAAGTGTCTCATGTGTAGATGCGCGTGTGCATCGACAAAAGGCAACTTTTTGAGATAGCTTTCGAAATCCACAAGCGTCCTAAAATCCATACTACAAAATCCCTCCCGTTCTGGTATAATTATACCAGGTCATTTCGCAAGTTTTGGAAAAATCCACGAAAAAACTCCGAAAAATACGTGAAAGCGAGGGATTGACTTGGCCTTCGGAAAGCTCACGCTAATTGTTGGACCTATGTACTCAGGAAAAACAACCGAACTTCTCAACTTTGCCGAGATTTACGAAATTGGTCGAAAAAATATCTTATTATTCAAACCACGCATCGATGAGCGCTACAGTAAAGAACATATAGTGACACATAAACTTTTCAAGGTCGTGGCCACTCCAGTTGCCTCAGGTGAAGAAATACTCAAACACTATCAAGATTTCGGAAAGCGGGTGGATGCTGTGTTTGTCGACGAGGTTCACTTTTTCGAACCGAGCATATGTAAAGTCCTAAAAGAAATAACCCAGCGAGGTACAGATGTTTACTGTGCAGGACTCGACATGAATTACCTTTGGCAGCCTTTTGAGACAACCGCGTTATTACTCGCTTTGGCAGATGAGGTTATAAAGAAAAAGGCTGTTTGCGAACTTTGCGGAGAATACAAAGCAACGTTGTCTTTCAAGAAAGAGTCGAACGGAAATATCTTTGATGTTGGTGGCAAGGAAAAATACATAGCCGTATGCAAAGATTGCTACAATAAGGTATGTAACCATTAAACGAAATAATCAAGAAGGGAGGGTACATCATGCGAAGCACAAAACTAACACAAGTTTTGGTTTCATTTTTAATGATTTTTATGATAATCTCATCTTACTCGTTAGCTAACACGCTCAAAGAGTCCAGGCTCATAATTGTCCATACAGCGAATATTTACGGTGATCTCACCCCAACTAACTACTTCACTAGTAATTTCGAACAAAAAGGAGCCGCGTATCTTGTAAACTATTTGAGAAACTTGCGTACGAAATACGACTCAGTCTTGGCGATAGATACAGGAAACTTACTTTATGGTTCGCCATTTGGTGATTACTACCTAAATGTTGATAACAACCCTGTTTTGAAAATCTTCAATATTCTCGCTTATGACTTCTTCATTCCCGGAACGTTCGAGCTTGGAATGAGCACCGAGCAACTTGAAAAGATCGTCGCAAGTTTAAAGCCAAAAACACTTGCGGCAAACTTGAAAGGCATTAAAGGAGCAGCCTCTTACAGCATTATTACTCTGAAAAATGGCGTCAAAGTCGCAGTTATCGGTATTGTAGCGGAAAATGGTAACCACTCGTTCGTACCATATCTAGACGTTGCCAAAAGGATCGTTGAAGACATAAGGAAAAATCGTAGGGCAGACGTGGTAGTTATTGCCACGAGCGCAGGGGTTAAGACTTCTCCTGCAACTTCCAATGTACGCTCACTTGATTCAAAATTTGCGTTCGGTGATCAATTGATAAAGGAACTTTCTGGTTCTGTTGATGTTTTCCTCTTTGGAAATCAATCTCTGACTCTGGTTTACAGCAAAAATAATAAAGTCTATTCTCTCCCACCCTCTAACGGTCGTGGACTGAACCAAATAGAGCTTGTGCTTTCACGGGATGCAAAAGGCTGGAAAATCACCAGAGCGCAGGTAAAGCTCGTAGATTTTAAAATGGTAACCCCCGATGAAGTAATATTAGAGGAGCTTAAGAATTATGAAGCTGAGCTTGAAAAGTGGCTTGATGAACCGGTGGGAAGTGTACCGTCTAATGTTCCTTTCCATAAGTATATGGCAATAATAGAAGACAATCCGGCAATTGAATTTGTGGCGCGGAACTTAATGAAGGCAACACAAGCGAATCTTGCTGTGTGGAATGTTTTTAACCCAAACTTCTTTGGTTTATCCGCAGGAGACCTCACGCGAAGAACAATTTATCAATTAGTTGGAACAGTAACAACCCTCAAAGTTCTCAAGATTAAAGGTTCCGAGCTCGAAAAACTACTTTCACAAATCTTCAAGTACGTGAAGTACGAAAACGGTATCTTGGTACTTTCAAAAGAAATATTAGGTTCTCCTTGGAAGGTGGATTTATTCGAAGGAGTGAGTTACGATCTTGTAATCAACAAAGGCGTGGTTCGAAACGTAACCGTCGATAATAAACCTCTCGAGGTAAATAAAGAATACATGCTTGTCGTTCCAACAGTCAGAACCCAGGGAGCAGATCGCATTGCCTACGGAAAGGTAATTATGGAGGTTGAACAACCAGTTTCTCTAATCATACTTAACTTATTGTCCTCATGTGACAACGAAAAGGTATTTACGCTGGACTTCAACAGAAGGACACTTGCAGAGCTTGAATACGTGGTGAAACCGGGAGACACCCTAAGACAGCTCGAGTGGCGCTTAGGTGTGCCGCAATGGGAAATCATGCAACTGAATCCCTTTATAAAAAATCCGAATTTGCTGAGACCGGGATGGAAGTTGATATACTATAGAAGCTATCTCGAACTTGTTCCTCCACTTCAGAACTTTTTTATCTT
The DNA here is from genome assembly GCA_030550315.1 of Thermotogota bacterium. Taxonomy (GTDB): domain Bacteria; phylum Thermotogota; class Thermotogae; order Thermotogales; family Fervidobacteriaceae; genus Fervidobacterium_A. The sequence continues at coordinate 37,506 of JAUQPP010000006.1, forward strand.
CAACAATTGAAAGTCTGAAGCAACTATCTTTGGAGGTGTACAAGGTGGCCAAAAGTTTTTACATTACAACACCGATATACTACGTTAATGCCGAGCCACATATTGGAAGTTCATACACAACTATAATCGGGGACATCATCGCCAGGTATAAGAGACTACTGGGTTACGAAGTATTTTATTTGACTGGAACCGATGAACATGGCCAAAAAATTGCTCAGGCAGCTAAAGAGAAGGGTGTTGAACCACAACAACTTTGCGATGAACTTGCTGAAAAATTTAAAGAGCTTTGGAAAGACCTCCAAATCACAAATGATTATTTCATCCGTACTACCGACGACTATCACATAAAGACCGTGCAGTACTTTGTGAAAAAGATGATGGAAAATGGAGATATTTACAAGGGTGTATACGAGGGATGGTATTGCGTTCCGTGCGAAACTTACTGGAACGAGGATGAACTTGAGCACGATGAGCATGGTAAAAATCTCTGTCCTTCGTGTAAAAGAGAAGTCCAGCTCCTTAAGGAAGAGAACTACTTTTTCAGGCTCTCAAAGTACACGGAACCACTCTTAAGACATTTCCGAGAAAATCCCGATTTTGTAGAACCAGACTTTAGGCGCAACGAGATGATAAAAATTCTTGAGTCTGGACTGAAAGATCTCTCAATAACTCGCACCACACTCAAGTGGGGAATTCCCATGCCGGACGATCCGGAGCACGTTATATACGTTTGGGTGGATGCGCTGATAAACTACATCTCGGCAATTGGTTACCCGTATGATGAAGAGAGGTTTAAGAAGTGGTGGCCCGCAGATGTGCACCTAATAGGTAAAGAAATAAATAGGTTCCACAGCATAATCTGGCCTGCCATGCTGATGTCAGTTGGACTGCCATTGCCGAAGAAAATTTATGCGCACGGTTGGCTTACAGTTAATGGACAGAAGATTAGTAAATCCTTAGGCAATGCTATCGATCCTCGTGAATATGTAAAAAAATACGGCAATGACGTAGTTAGGTATTATCTTGTCCGCGATATTGTATTTGGTAAGGATGGTGATTTCTCGGAAGAAAACCTTGTAAAACGGCTAAATTCAGATTTAGCAAACGACTATGGTAACCTACTTCATAGAACACTCGCAATTGTACAAAAACAATTTAGTTCGCACATGCCAGAGTACGGTCCGTTTGAAGAAATTGACCGAAGGCTTATGGAAGAGTACGAAAATGTGAAAAAGGAATATCTAAATCTCATGGACAGTTATAAACTCACAGAAGCTTTGGAAAAGCTCTGGGGATTCATTGCAACGTTGAATAAGTATTTTGACGAAACAAAACCATGGATACTTGCAAAAGAAGGAAAGATGGAACGACTTGGAACGGTACTGCGCTTAGTCTCCGAATGCATCTTGAAGGTTGCAACGCTAGTTTCACCGGTGATGCCGAATACCTCCGCGGAGATTTACAGAAGACTTGGACTAGAAGCCACGTTCTCGAAAGAGCACTTAGATGGTTGGGACAAGCTCAAAGGAAGAATAATCATGCACGGTGACCCGCTTTTCAAGAAAATTGAAAAACTCGAAAAAGCTGACCTTCAACCTATCGAAAAAGCCGAAAAAACAGAGAAAACGGAGGGAAAGACCATGCAACAAGGTTCCCCCATAGCTGACAACGTTTTGACAACGGAATTGATTGACATAGATTTCTTTAAGAAAGTTGACCTTAGGGTTGCCAAAGTGTTAGAAGCCGAGCGTGTGGAGAAGTCGGAAAAGCTTGTAAAATTGAAAGTGGATCTTGGTGAGCTTGGTGTAAGGCAAATTGTGGCGGGAATTGCTAAGTATTACACACCGCAAGAGCTTGTTGGAAAATTGATCATTATAGTTGCAAACTTGAAACCGGCGAAACTTATGGGTATAGAATCACAAGGCATGCTCTTGGCCGCAAAACTTGGCGAGAAGTTGACACTTTTGACGGTTTCAAGTGAAATTGAACCGGGAGCCAAGATATCGTAAAAATGGTTTAAGTTTTCAGAAACTCTCATGAGTAAGGAGGTTTCGTTTGTGGAAGAGGAAATCACTCAAAAAAGCGACAACAATGTTATTGAAAGAATCCTGGAAGAGGAGCTTGTGAAATCTTACCTCAGTTATTCGATGAGCGTTATCATAGGACGTGCCATCCCGGACGTTCGGGATGGTTTAAAGCCTGTCCAACGGCGCATATTGTACTCTATGTACGAACTTGGGCTCACACACAATAAACCCTTTAAAAAATCGGCTCGTATTGTCGGTGAAGTGATGGGTAAGTATCACCCACACGGTGATGCCTCCATATACGAAGCACTTGTCAGAATGGCCCAGCCTTGGGTGATGAGGTACCCATTAATCGAAGGGCAGGGGAACTTCGGATCAGTAGACCGCGATCCACCAGCAGCGATGCGATATACCGAAGCACGGCTTCAAAAGATAGCAGAAGAGATGATTGAGGATATAGACAAGCAGACAGTCAATATGCTAAAGAATTTTGATGAGACTCTTGAGGAACCTGAAGTTTTGCCTGCTAAGGTTCCAAATTTGCTTCTTAACGGAGCAAGTGGCATAGCGGTAGGAATGGCCACAAACATACCAACGCACAACCTTGCGGATGTAGTGGATGCGATAGTTGCTTACATCAAAAATCCAGAAATAAGTGCCGAAGAGCTTGCGGATAAAATCAAAGGTCCTGACTTCCCAACCGGTGGTATCATAATCGGCAAAGCTGGCTTGCGCGAAATGTATTTAACTGGTAAAGGAAGTTTCACGGTGCGTGGTAGGGTCGAAGTAAAACATGAGAAGAAACGCAAGTTAATCATTATTACGGAAATCCCTTATAACGTGAGCAAAGCTGAGTTGATCGAGCAAATAGCTGATTTCCTCCAACATGATGAAATTCCGGTAAAGGATCTCAGAGATGAGAGCGACAAAGATGGCTTGAGGGTAGTTATTGAACTGCCAGAGGAAATAAACGAAGAGGTAATAATCAATAACCTTTACCAAAGAACGAGTTTGCAAGTTCGCTTCAATGCAAACTTCCTTGTAATTGATGCAGACAAGCAACCGAAGTTAATGAACCTTAAGCAGATAATTGAGGCGTACGTTAAACACCGATTTGAAGTAGTTAGGAGGAGAACGCAACATGCTTATTTGCACGATTCCAAACGCGCGCATGTAGTTGAAGGGTTGATAAAAGCTTCGCGTGCAATAGACACCGTCGTAAGTATAGTCCGCAGCGCCAAAGATATTAATGAGGCAACAGCGCAACTTGTAGAAATTCTTGGACTTTCTGAGGATCAAGCAAAAGCAGTACTTGAAATGAGGCTTGGCCGATTGACCAACTTAGAAGTTAATAATCTTATGCAGGAGTACAAAGACTTGATCCAGAGAATCGAACGGGAAAAAGAATTACTCGCACACGATGAGAAGGTTTACGAAGTTATTGCACAGGAGTTGCTCGAACTTAAAGAAAAGTACAGCGACAAGAGGTTGACGGAAATTCTCGAACAGGAGGAAATCACAACAAAATTCGACAAAAAGGACCTAATAGCCAACAAAGATGTGGTTATAACATTGACCAGAAGGGGATTCCTGAAATTGATGGACTTAAATGTTTTCCGTACTCAAAGGAGAAACGGTAAGGGTGTAGCCGGTGCCAACTTGATGGAGGATGATATTATTTCTCTCATCATCTACACCAAGTTGCATAACAAGATGTTGTTCTTTACATCTCTGGGAAAAGTCTACGAACTTGAGAATATAGACATAGAAGAAAGTGGACGAAACACAAAGGGTAAGCCAATTACGAAGTACTTGAAACTCGAACCTGGTGAAAAAGTACTTAGCATGATTGACATATCCGACTACAGTGGAGACCTCTTCTTTGTAACAAAAAATGGCTTTGTTAAGAGAACGAGTTTGGATGAATTCAAGAATATAACATCTAAGGGCATTCGCGCAATCAGTTTCAAAGAAGGTGACGAGCTTGTATCAGTTTTGAGAGTTTCATCGGAGGAGAGTACAGTACTCATTTCAACAAAGTTTGGCATGAGCATAAGGTTCTCTGTTTCGGAAGTACGTACGATGGGCCGATCGGCGGCTGGTGTTCATGGAATACGTTTAAGAGAAGGAGACGAAGTTATATCTGCAACAATTCTTGATTCAGATAACGGTTACATCCTTACTATCACAGAAAACGGATACGGTAGACTAAGCGAAGTGACGGAGTACAGAAAACAATCACGTGATGGTCTCGGAATCAAGAACATCGGTGAGATTGAAAAAACGGGACCAATTGTAGGTGTCTCTCACGTCCACGGGACTGAGGAAGTCGTTGTCTTCACTAAATACGGCACGAGTTTAAAATTCAAAGTCTCGGATATTCCTATTCGCAGTCGAACTGCGCAGGGAGTAAAAATTATACATCTAGCAGAGGGTGATACTATCGCAGACTTTGCAGTGATTGCAGATGAGGAAGACTAGGAGTGAGGTCTTCCAATATGTATAAGGATATTTCGCACACAGCAGATCTTGCATACGAGATAATCTTTCAGAACGGCAAGGAACTCTTGAGAGACGTAATTAGCATAATAGCGTCGCATACCGAAGTTCTTGAAGGACAAAGACTTAAGGTTAGGGTGAAAAAATTGCAAAAACCGCAAAGGAAATGTTATAATAGTTTGAGAAACGTTGACAACGTGAACGAGGATTTCATCTTCGATATGGTGAACGAGATAATCACGATTATCGACATGGGATACTTCCCAACCAAAGTCGAAGAATTTTGCGTAGAACTGGAACCACGAAACATTGTGTGTAAAATAAAGGCACTCACTTACCACATGCTTCGTATTACAAAGGAAGGGAATCACTTTCGGCTCAGGATGGTGTTTGACGTATGAAAGATTTAACCGAAAAACAAGCAAAGGTGTACGAATTCATTAAGAATTACATACTTTTGAAGGGTCACTCGCCTTCAATACGAGACATTGCACGTCATTTTAAAATGACACCGCGTGGTGCTCAGCAACACGTAATAGCACTTGAGAAGAAGGGTTACATAAAGCGTGGCCATGGTGCTCGAACCATATCACTCGTTGAGCGTACAGAAAGCATCGCAATCCCGGTGAAAGGAAAGATTGCCGCGGGGCAAGCCATAGAAATGTTTGAAGAGGTCGGAGAAGAAATCGAAGTTCCAGTCATGATGCTGAGAGGCTATGGAGAGTACTTTGCACTTAAAGTACAAGGTGACAGTATGATAAATGCGCACATAGTCGACGGTGATTACGTTATTTTGAAGAAGCAGCACACAGCTGAAAACAACTCAATTGTAGCCGTAGTTGTCGATGACAAGATTACCTTGAAGAGGTTCGTTTTGAGAAACAACCATGTGGAGTTAGTTCCAGAGAACGAGAATTTTGAGGTCATAAAAGTAGATCCGAAGAAGGTGCGTATTGTCGGAAAGATGGTCGGATTAATAAGAATACTCAAGTAGCTTCCAAATTTTGGGGGGAAGAATATGAACTATGAAATAATCGATGGCATTATGAAAATTTCTATTCCGGATGAGTTAGAACTGAACAACGCACAAGATGTGAAAAGATTTGTCTATGATCAAGCTTTTGGAAAGGGCTTTAAATACGTCATTTTAGATTTTTCACAAACACATTACATCGATAGCACGGGAATAGGTGTTATAGTTGCGCTGCACAAACAGGCTTTGGCAAATGCAGGTGCTGTTGCTTTCGTGAATATGGACCAAAACATAAAAAATTTACTCAAAATAACCGCGCTGGACCGCGTATTGAACATCTTTGACACATTAGAAGAGGCCGTAAGGTTTTTGAGATTATGAAAGACAGGAACCAAAAAACAACTAAAAGGAGGGGGATAAGAAATGTACAGGTACACTGAGCAATTGGGAGTTGCGATAGTGGCCCTCGAGGGTGATGTTAGCATGCAGAACGCCATGAGCCTGAGGAATTGGGTAGTTGACAACTTGATCAAAGCTGGAAAGGTTAAAATCGTTTTTGATTTCTCCAAGGTTGGTTCTGTCGATAGTTTTGGGCTTGGAACATTCGTTAGCATCCACAAAACCGCTGTTTCCAACGGCGGTTCGATTGCATTCGCTTCAGTTAACGAGAACGTGAAAAAATTGCTTTCTCTAACCGCACTTGACAAAGTTATAAGAACTTTCGATAGTGTATCTGACGCGGTCAACGCGATTAGGTAACCAAAGCAATATATAACTATGCGAGGTGTTCCAATGAGGATAGCCATAGGAAGTGACCATGCTGCATTTGAGCTTAAGGAAAGGGTGAAGGAGTATCTTCAGAAGAAAGGCATAGAAGTTTTGGACTGCGGGACCTACTCAATTGAGAGTGTTGACTATCCAGACTACGCAAAAAAAGTTTGCGAAAAAGTCGTCAGCAAGGAATGTGATTTTGGAATTCTTATGTGCGGTACGGGCATCGGAATGTCCATAGCTGCGAACAAGTTTAAGGGAATAAGAGCTGCTCTTTGCTTGTTCCCTGATATGGCTCATTACGCAAGAAGACATAACGACGCAAACGTTTTGGTACTCCCTGGGAGACTAATGGGAACAGAACTTGCAAAATGGACGATCGATGCCTTTTTAAACACGAGTTTTGAGGGTGGCAGGCATGAAAGACGAGTAAAGAAAATTGAAGAATTGGAGGGTTAAAAACGAAGAATCTCGAACTTGTCTTTTTTGCAGAGCTAAATTTTGAATTTCAGCCTACAAAAGAGATAGATAATGGAAAATTTATAAGGAATCCTGAAAAACCTTCTAGACTAAAATTTATCTTCGAATTCCTAGCGAAAAACTTTCCGGCTGGCGAAGCACTTTCTTTTCCCGAGGATGTTCTAAGCTTAGCACACGAAGAGGAGTATATCAGGTACTTGAAAACGAAAAGCGCTCAAGTTGAAGGTGAGTACATTCCTGAAGTTTTCTTTATCGATAAAGTTTACGATACGGGAACACCAATCCTACGACAAACTTTTGAGGCAGCAAAGAGAGCCGTTGATACCGTACTCTCAGCCGTCGAATATAGTGTAGCCTCCAAGCAGATAACCTATGCCCTAACTCGCCCTCCTGGTCATCATGCAATGAAATCTTATGCTGGGGGATACTGTTATTTTAACAACGTTGCAGTTGCCGGAAGATACTTGGAAAATAAAGGTATGAAAGTCGCGATTCTTGATTTGGATTTTCACCATGGTAATGGCACTCAGGATATCTTTTACCATGATCCGAACGTGCTTTTTGTATCACTGCATGGTACGCCTGAAGAGTTCTATCCTTGGTTTTCGGGCTTCGAAACTGAAATTGGCGAAGGTCGTGCAGCCGGGCTAAACTTGAATATTCCGCTTCCGAGGGGAACGAATGGTGCAAAGTACATCGAGGCACTAAGAGCTGGATGTAAAAAGATTAGAGAATTCAAGCCAGACTATCTGCTCGTTTCGCTGGGAACAGACACGCATATCGACGATCCTGTAGGAAAGTTCTCACTTATCGATAAAGACTACATTTTAATCGGTGCTGAACTTTCGAAGCTGTGCGAAACAGTACCACTGGTTACATTTGTTCAGGAGGGTGGCTATAATCCCCGAGCGAATGCGAGAGCTGTGAAACATCTACTGTATGGATTTTTTGGAAATTGCGCGGTGGAGGGATGAGGAGATGACACTGAAGGAGAAGATCCTGAATGATCTCAAAGAAGCTATGAAATCGAAGGATGAGCTCAGGTTAAAGGTACTTAGAGCTATAAAGACCGCTATAGGATACTTCGAGGTTGAAGGGGAGAAGAGGGAGGCAACTGATGAGGACGTACAAAAGCTGATCCTCAAAGAGATGAAAAAGCGTCAGGAAGCAATGGAGGAATACAGGAAAGCAGGTCGTGAGGACCTTGCTGCGAGTGAAGAAGCCGAGTTGCGTATCCTTGAAGAATACGCTCCAAAGATGAAGAGCAAGGAGGAAATCGAAGCGGTAGTCAGAGAAATTGTTGCAGAGTTGAATGCAACCCAAAAGGACTTTGGTAAGGTTATGAAGGAAGCGATGAATCGGCTGAAGGGATCGGCAGATGGTAAACTTGTAAACGAGGTTGTAAAGGAGTTGTTGAGTAACCGGTGAAGGTGTTTGGAAAGGGACCAAAAATCTTTCCAATCTTCTTGCCAAATCTCGGTTGCAAAGGCACATGTGTGTATTGCAATCAACGCGTCATGACAGGTGAAGAGTTGCTAGCCCCGCAGGAACTTGCTAGAAACGACTTTTCCAAAGTGGACGAAATAGCTTTCTACGGTGGGACATTTACCGGGCTTGACTTGAACTTAATTGAGGATTATTTAAAACTCGCACCGGAAAAACCCAAGCGAATTTCAACGCGTCCAGATGCGATAACCGAAGAGGTAGTAGCGCTTTTGAAAAAGTACAACGTGAGAACGGTGGAACTGGGTATAGAGAGCCTTTTCGAGGACGTGTTACATGCCTCGAGAAGGTACTACGATGAAGGCCTTGTTCGAAATGTAATTGAGAGTTTGAAGAAAGACTTTGACATCGTTGCACATCTGATGACGGGGCTCCCCAAAGATTCTTCGGAGAAAAGTTTAATATCTACGTTAAAATTGCTCGAAATGGGCGTAAAAACCTTCCGAATTCACCCAACTTTAGTTTTTGCAGGTACAGAACTTGAAAAAATGTACCGCTCCGGTCAATACGAACCTCAACCACTTGAAGAAGCTGTAATTACAGTTGCTCGGATTCTTGTCACAATCGAATCGCACGGTGGAAAAGTTATAAGGCTAGGATACCATGTACCAAAAAGCCAAAATGGATACATAGTAGCTGGCCCATATCATCCGTCCTTCGGAGACCTTGTTCGTGCACGACTGGTGAAGGAAATTGTGAACTCTCTTAGAATTAAAGTTGCTTATGTTCCAGGAAGGTTCTTGCCTTGGTTTACGAGTTATGGAAACAATGAACTTGACCTAACCTTGATACCGACTGAAGGTGAGGAAATTCTCCTTGACAATCTTGCTTTTGTAGAAGCAGAAAGTTTGTATTTTCAAAGATTTGTAAAACAGACAATTTTCAAGTCTGCGCACGTTGCTAACCTTGATTTTTCAGAGGTGAGTACATGCAAGAGCTAATTTTTTGGATTATATTTTTGACGGTAACCTTTTCCCTTTTGATTTCTCAAAGCATTCTTAGAGTTGAGAGACCAATTTTACCATCCCCGCAGGGTACACTGCTTGAAACACTCCCAGATCCGAAAAAAGAGGATCCCGCCCTCGTTTTAGAATACGAAAACACGGTCGTTAGGGAAAGACTTGTTAAACTTGATAAAAGAACGGACTTGGTTTACGGACTGGGAAAAAATTCTGGACCGGACCTAGACATTGCCATGATTAGGGAAGGAGCCAGACAGTTCGCACTTCAACAAATCATCTCAAAACTCGAGGAAAAGAAAAGTCTAATTCTCGAACTTCTGAAAAAGAGTGTTACAAACGAAACTTACCTCACTGAACTGCAAAGTGTTATAGGTCAAGCTTTTCTGCAACTGTATTCTGGGATCTCGCTCGAGGAGGGAGCGTTGATAAGCACCTTTAGAATATGGACTAAGACCGAAAAGCAAATAACCACTTATTATTTTCTGGTCGTTTTCGACCAGGATTATGCGTTAAGTTACGTACTTTCCCTTTACCCGGAACTCACAACGATTTCCTACAATGGAAAACATATTCCTTTTGAAGCATTGTGGTATACCGTTTTTCAAGTGTCGGGAAACTAAAAATAAAAATGGCGGAGGCGGTGGGACTCGAACCCACAAGGACCGTAAGGTCCACCGATTTTCGAGACCGGCTCCTTAGCCAGTTCGGACACGCCTCCGTCCGTATTTTTATAATAAATTTAAGTGCTTTTGCCAGAACAACATTATAGCATTGCTTTGGAATTTTTTCAAGTGGTAGAGTGAGGAGGCCGATAAAGTTGAGCAAACCAAAGATCATGGTCGTAGAGGATGACAAAAAGCTTCGCCGCCTTTTAGAACTGGAGCTCCAGCACGCCGGCTATGAGGTAGTGAGTTACGAAGAGGGATTGGACGCCATAGAGAATTTCAGAGCCGATAAACCAGATCTAGTGATACTAGATATCATGTTGCCAGATACAAGTGGGTACGAAGTAGCAATCGAGTTGAGAAAACTCAGTCCCGACGTGCTAATAATTATGCTAACAGCACTTGGGATGAAGAAGGACAAGTTGACAGGTTTTGAGTCAGGTGCTGATGATTACATTACAAAGCCGTTTGATACTGAGGAACTACTAGCTCGAATTCGGGCATTGCTCAGGCGGAAACACATAAGTATGACAAAACCTTTAGTAATTGGAAAGTTGGAGATATACGAAAACGAGCGGAGAGTTGTTTATAGAGGTAAAGAAGTAGAAATGAGTAAAACGGAATTTGATCTTCTACTTTACCTTGCGAAAAACTCTAACCGTGTTGTTAGCAAGGAGGAAATCCTTAACTCTGTATGGGGTATAGATTATTATGGTTCGGACAACACCGTCGAGGTGTACGTAAACTACATTCGTAAAAAGCTCTCCCCCGAAGTCATAAAAACTTACAGAGGGCTGGGTTACAAGCTGGTGGAGGAAAACGATGAAACTTCGAACTAAAATTTCAGTCTTTAACACTATTGCAAGCGTAACCATCGTTTTGGGTGTATTCTTCGTGATATACCAGTTCTTCTGCGTCTCAGTAAATAGGAGCATTAAGAACGAATTGGCAGATGCGGAACGTGCAGTTACTATTATAAAGACCCCTTTTGGTGTTCAGTACATTGTTAGAAGATGGGACCTCTACGTAGCCCTAATGAGCGATCAAACTATCCTGAACGACCCTTATGGTATAGGATACGTGGACTCAGAGGGGCTTCAGAAGATAGGAAATCGGTATGTTTACTTCTCGAAATTCGGGGACTTAGTTTTCGGGAAAGATGTAACACCGTCTGTCAGATTCTTGAATTTGTTAAAACTGCTCTTTACGGTTTCATTGTTGGCACTTGGGTTAGCTATATTCATAAGTAACTACGTAATCTCCCAACGGAGCGTAAACGACTTAAAAGAGTTCGTTACCCAACTTGAACAACTTGGAGGAAAGGACGTTACTTTTCGTGTGCGAATAGAGCCAAAAAGTGATGAGGTTAAGGAACTCATAAACAAATTTAATGACCTGATGGACAGGATCGAGCGTACATATAAATCTCAAGAGTCTTTCGTTGCTGCCGTTTCTCATGAATTGAGGACACCCGTGGCGAACCTAATTGGGTACGTGAATATGCTAAAGAGATGGGGAACAAAGAATCAGGAAATTTTAGCCGAGTCGATTACAGCCATCGAAGAAAGCAGCCGAGAGATTAAAGACATAATAGAGAACATGCTTTTAATCGCCAAAGTTGAGACGTTAACCAAGGAACGACTGAGCCTTCGCGAGTTAGTTGAGGATATAGTAAGACAGAAGTTCAAAGATTCAAATATCGAAGTTGAAGGATTCGGTTCACTTGAGGCCAACAAAGAGGGGCTTTCCATTATTATCTCCATTTTGGTTGACAATGCGATCAAGCACGGTAAACCTCCTATTAGAGTGGTCTTATCGGACAATAAAATCGATGTTATCAACCACGGTGACATGATACCGGAGAAAGATATTCCAAAGATCTTCGAAATGTTCTACAAAGGTAAGAACTCTGAAGGCACAGGACTAGGACTTTACATAGCAAATGAGATCGCTAAGAAAATCGGCTTGAATATCAGTGTAAGCAGCACTCAAGAACGAACAATTTTTTCCGTGCATAACTGAGTTTTACGAAAAACAAGTGCGGAGCATTGTGCTCCGCACTTGTTTTTTTTCTTTACTTTGCGCTGGCAATTATCTCAACAAGCCCTTTTCTTTCAGGAAGTCTGTCAAAACTTGTTCGAGTGTAGGTTCACCTATTTCTTGAAGCTCGTACCTAACCCTGACAGCTGGCTTGTTGAGTTTGAGAACCCTTCTTAGGTCTATCGGAGTTCCAATGACTACAACGTCAGCATCGGATCTGTTAATTGTTTCTTCAAGTTCTTTCATCTGCTTTTCTCCGTAACCCATAGCTGGGAGTATTACGTCCAGGTGTGTGTACTTGTTGTAAGTATCGATGATCGAACCTACTGCAAACGGTCTCGGGTCAACGATCTCCTTGGCTCCGAATCGCTTGGCAGCCACATAACCTGCTCCGTAGCGCATATCACCATGTGTTAGGGTTGGACCGTCCTCAACAACGAGGACTCGTTTACCCTTGATGAGCGACGGATTATCAACGAAGATTGGTGAAGCAGCATCGATAACTATCGCCCTTGGATTCCACTTTGCAATGTTCTTCCTAACCGTTTCGATGTCATCCCTGTTAGCCGTTTCTTCTTTGTTTATAACGATAACATCAGCCATGAGTAAGTTTGTCATACCGGGATAGTACGTTATCTCGTGCCCCGGCCTGTGCGGATCTACTACAACTATGTGGAGGTCCGTTTTATAGAACGGGAAGTCGTTGTTTCCACCGTCCCAGAGAATAATGTCCGGATTTTCCGCTTCCGCAGATCTAATAATCGCTTCATAATCAACACCGGCGTAAATCACACTTCTGCGGTCGATGTGCGGTTCGTACTCTTCTCTTTCTTCGATTGTACAATTATGCTTATCAAGGTCCGAATAATCTGCAAATCTTTGAACCTTTTGAGCAACGAGGTCACCGTAAGGCATTGGATGCCTGATGGAAATGACTTTTAAACCTTTACTCCTTAGAATATCGAGTACTCTCCTTGTGGTCTGGCTCTTTCCACAGCCAGTTCGCACGGCGCACACAGAAACCACAGGTTTTGTTGACTCAATCATCGTGGCCTTTGGTCCCATCAATTTAAAATCAGCACCAGCTGCAAGCGCAATTGCGGCCCTTTCCATGACGTACTGGTGCGGAAGGTCACTGTAAGCGAGAATTACTTCGTCAACGTCGTACTTCTTAATAAGTTCAGTTAACTTGGCTTCATCTTCGATAGGTATACCGTTTGGATAAAGTGGTCCCGCGAGTTCAGGTGGATAAATCCTTCCAGCAATATCCGGTATCTGGGTAGCGGTGAAAGCTACTACCTCATAATCTGGATTGTTGCGGAAGAAGGTGTTAAAGTTGTGGAAATCCCGCCCAGCAGCACCCAATATGATAACTCTTCTTCTCCTCTTCTCCATCGATGGCACCTCCTACATTCCAACGTTGTTGGAATAGACAGAATGGGAATCTGGATTTCACGAATCACTGAAATTTTCGATGGCCGAAACGTATTATAGTTTAGCTTGTCTACTTTTTCAAGGACATGGAGCGATGATTATGTGAAATTGCTGAGTCATTTTGTTTTTATGCTTAAGTATGCAAGAGTATGCAAATTTTTGTTGTCTTATCTTTTGCTTGTCGAGAAGTTGGGAGTAATATGGAAACTTTTCCAAAAGTTGTTTACTTTGGAACTGTTTGTTGTATAATATCTTTGGTGTCTTTGGAAGATCAAGTCACTCCGTCATGCCACTTTGAAAGGGGAGGTAGAGCGTATGAGGAAGTTTTTGACGGTTCTCTTGGCTGTTTTGTTTGTCTTTATGGTATTTGCACAAACAAAGAAGATCAC